>JAFRSO010000051.1 GCA_017427545.1 Selenomonadaceae bacterium | reverse complement strand
CTTACTTGCGACGAGCTGTCTGGCTTGCTGCTGCCGTTGCCGCTTTCAAAGACCCTGCTGTCAGTCGTTTCTATCAAAAGAAACGTGCCGAAGGTAAAGATCATTTGACTGCCATTGGGCATGTCTGTCATAAAATCCTTGCTATTATTTTCGCCGTCCTTAGGGATAATAAATCTTATGTTCCGGCTTCAGCTTCTTGACTTTTCATAGCCGGTCTTTAAATGTGAAAAGGGAAATGGGAAATGGGACAAGGGAAATGGGAAATGGGTTTTTAACTAGTTCCTAGTTCCTAATTACTACTCCCTAATAAACTGTTATAAATTTCGCGGCGGCTCACGTTGAATTTTTTAGCCGCCTCGCGCATTGCTGATTTTTTGTCGAGACCTGCAGCCAAAAGTTTTTCGTAGACTTCGGAAATATTTTCTTCGGGCAATGACGGCTCCGAAAATTTTTTCCCTTCGACGACGACAACAAATTCTCCACGCGGCTCATCAAGTTTTTCAAGCAACTCGGAAATTTTCCCGCGCAAAAATTCTTCGTGAATCTTCGTCAGCTCCCGCGCAAGTACAATTTCCCGTTCGCCGAAAATTTCTGCCAGCTCCGCCAAAAAATTTTTCAGCCGATGCGGTGCCTCGTAAAAAATTATCGTCGCCTCAATCGTCGAGAGTTTCTCCAAAAATTCGCGGCGATTTTTTTTTGACTTCGGCGGGAAGCCTGCGAATAAAAATTTAGTCGTGTCCAAGCCCGAACAGATTAATGCGCTCAAGGCGGCATTGGCTCCCGGTATCGGACAAACATTTATTCCCACGTCAATGGCAAGTCGTACCAAATTTGCGCCGGGGTCTGAAATTGCCGGTAAGCCCGCGTCGCTGACGACTGCAACCGATTCGCCCGCCTGAAGTCGTTGCAAAATTTTTTCGGCAACGACGGCTTTGCAATTTTCATCGAAGCGAATCAGCGGTGTGTGAATGTCAAAATGTGTCAAAAGTTTTCGAGTGCGTCGAGTGTCTTCCGCCGCGATTAAATTTACTTCCCGCAAAATTTTTATCGCCCGAAAAGTCATGTCCTCCAAATTTCCAATCGGCGTCGCGCATAAATACAGCAATCTCAACCCTCCAAATTAGCTGCTAGCTGTTAGCTACTAGCTGCTAGTTCCTAGTTCCTAGTTCCTAGTTCCTAAAAAAATTATAGCACAGATTGCGGCAATGTGATATAGTTTTGGCGAGGTGACGAAAATGATTGTGACGACGAAATATCGCGTGAAATTTTTTGACACGGACACGTTCGGGATTGTGCATCACTCAAATTATATCCGCTGGTTTGAAACGGGACGCGTCGAATTTTTACGCGAACTCGGCATTGACTTAAACGAGATGATGAGCGACGGAATTTTATTCCCGATTGTCGATATTGGCGCAAAATTTCATGCTCCCGCGAAGTTCGACGACGTGTTGGAGATTGTGACGACTGCCGAAGCTTTGACTAAGGCGAAGATGAAATTTAATTACGTGATTCGTAAGTGCGGCGAAGAAAAAATTTTGGCGGAAGGCACCAGTACGAATGTTTTCACGAACGACGGGAAAATTTGTCGGCTGCCTGATAAATATTTTAGTAAGATTGTCAAGGGTTTGGAATGAGCAGAAGATTTTTCCTGAAAATTTTAATCGCGCTGGGACTCGGCAGTTACTTTCCGAAGTTGGCGGAGGCGTCGAGGCTTGATGAACTTCACACGCCGCAAGACGGTTACGAGCCGTTGACGACGGTAAAATTTTTGCGGCAGGTCGTCACGAAAGATTCAAGAGTTTCACGAATGCTGATGTGGCAGTCGGAGTCGGCAGAAAAATTTTTGGTGGAGTGGCGACTTGTCGGCGAAGAGTCAGCGCATTTCTCGGAAGTCACTCAACAGGATTTAATCTGCTCGTGCATGTTGGACAATCTCAAGCCCGCGAGTTTGTACAAGTTCCGAATCATTTCGGAGGAGCGTGCGACTTCGTGGCAAGATTTGATAACTGCCGGTGACGGAGAATTTCAAATGTTGATATTCGCGGATTCACAATGCGAGCACTACGAAATTTGGCAACGGACTGCGAATACGGCTCATGAAAAATTTCCTGACGCGGAGTTGATAACGGTCGTCGGTGATTTGGTCGACAACGGCGAGGCGGATTATCAATGGCGGGCGTGGCATTTGGCGGCGACGAAACTTTTGGCGGGAAAAATTTTTGCGCCCGTCATGGGCAATCACGAATGTTACGGCGTAGATTGGTTTAATGCCTTGCCGACGGGTTATCTGAATCAGTTCGCGCTCCCCGACAATGGCGCAAAAAATCTCGGCGGATATTTTTACTCGTTCGATTATGGCGCGGCGCATTTCATGATTCTCAACACGCAATTTGCCGAACTGGATAAATTTCATCCCAACATGCAATCGGCGCAGGAGTATTTTCTTCGACGCGACGCCGCCAATGCCAATCGTCCGTGGAAAATCGTACTCATGCACAAGGACATTTACGACTACGCGCAGGACACCTTCAACGACATTGCCGACAGATTTTTGGAGCTGTTCGACGAGTTGGAGATTGATTTGGTGTTCACGGGGCATTTGCATACGTATCGCAATCGCGGGAAAATTTTTGCGCGGAAGAAATCGGATCGCGGCACGACTTACATTTTGTGCGGGCGAGCCGGTGATCAAAAATATGTTGAGCCGCATTCGACGATTGACGACGTGACTTTTCCCGACTTGCGAAATGAGCCGGAAAGTTTTATCGTGCTCAATGTCACGGCGTCGGAAATAAATTTGACGGCTCAAACTGTCGACGGAAAAATTTTGGACACCTTCACAATTTCTAACAGCTAGCCGCTAACAGCTAACAGCTAAAATCGACCGAAGGGAGATTTTTCAATGAATTTGCAAGGATTAATCGTTTGCCGCAATCTGCTTGACGCGGAAATTTTTGATGGGGCGGCTGATGAATTTGACGTTGCCGCAAAACTCACCGAACGTGCGGAACGTCTCGGCTTGAGCGGCAATCTTTATCGAGCGTATATGATTTATCTTTTGGCGCACGAACCGAATTTGATTTCAACGACGATTGAAATGCGCGGTGGGATTATCGGTGAAAGTCTCCGCGAAGTTTTCAAACACGACGTGGAAATTTTGTTGCCGATATTGCGCGGCGAACTTTGGAGCGATTTAAAAATCCTCAACATTTACAAGCCGACCGTCACGAACTCGGACGAAGCTTTTAACGAACTTTTGCGGCAGCTGGAAAATCTCACGACTGCCGCTGACATTGCCGACGCCTTCATTGCCCACTACAAAAATTTCGGCTACGGCGACATTGCGACCTACCGCGCATTCCGTTGGGATAACGGCCTTGTCGGCGTCCGTCACTTTGAAACGATTCGGCTTGATGATTTAATCGGCTACGCGCATCAGAAAGAACTTTTGACGGGCAACACGACTGCATTTGTCGACGGCAAGCCCGCCAATAACGTTTTACTCGTCGGGGCACGCGGCACCGGTAAATCTTCGGGCGTCAAAGCTCTCGTCAACGAATATTATTCGCAAGGGCTGCGCCTCGTCCAAATTACCAAGCCGCAGTTGAAATTTTTGCCGGAGATTATGGAGGCGTTGCGGCGATTCATGAGCAAGCGGTTTATAATTTTCCTGGACGATTTATCTTTTGAGGAGTCGGAGGCGGAGTATAAATATTTGAAGTCTGCGATTGAGGGCGGCGTCGAGTCACGGCCGGAAAATGTTTTGATTTACGCGACGAGCAATCGGCGGCATTTGATTCGGGAGACGTGGCGTGACCGTTCGGAGGAGCATGACGAACTTTATCGCGACGACAGCACTAACGAGACAATTTCCCTGTCCGACAGATTCGGGCTGATAATTCATTACTATTCGCCGACGCAAGCGGAGTATCTTGAAATAATTCGCAGCATGTTGAAGCGGCGCGGCATCGAGCTTGACGCGGAAGAGTTGCGGATTGAGGGCTTGCGTTGGGAAATGTCACATTCGGGGCGCAATGGCAGAACGGCTCAACAATTCGTGAACTATTATTTGGGGCAGCGGTAAAAGCTGTTAGCTGTTAGCTGTTAGAAAAATCCTTAAAGCTCAAAGCTTACAGCTTAAAGCTATAAACGGGGGAAATGAAATGGTTTATCTTGTGGGAGCGGGGCCGGGTGATGTCGGACTTTTGACGCTCAAGGCTTGCGAACTTTTGCAGGCGGCGGACGTCGTGATTTACGACCGACTTGCTGACGACGCGATTTTAAATTTATGTTCGGCGGCAAAAAAAATTTACGTCGGGAAATCTGCGGGCAAGCATACACTCAAACAATCGGAAATAAATCAACTGCTCGTCGAGGAGGCGCGGCAAAATAAAATCGTCGTGAGGCTCAAGGGCGGTGATCCGTTTGTATTCGGTCGCGGCGGGGAAGAGGCACTTTTTCTGCGCGAAAATAATTTGCCGTTCGAGATTGTCCCTGGCGTCACAAGCGCGGTTGCAGTTCCGGCATATGCGGGAATTCCCGTAACTCATCGCGGCATTGCAACGAGTTTTGCGGTTGTCACAGGTCATGAAGATCCTACAAAGTCCGAATCGTCAATCAACTGGCAAAAAATTTCTACGGCCGTCGACACGCTGATTTTTCTGATGGGCGTCGCGAACTTGCCGCAAATCGTTAGCAAACTCATCGAACACGGACGCAATCCAAATACGCCCGCCGCATTGATTCGTTGGGGCACAAAATCCGCGCAAGAAGTTTTAATCACGACGCTTGCCGAAGCTCCTCACGCGAAAATTTTACCGCCGGCAATATTCGTCGTCGGGGAAGTCGTCAACCTTCGCGAGCAACTCAAATGGTTTGAATCGCGGCCGCTTTTCGGGAAAAAAATTTTGGTGACGCGGGCGAGAACTCAAGCGTCGAAACTTTCACGGGCGTTGAAAAATTTTGGCGCGGAGGTCGTCGAGTGTCCGACAATAAAAATCGTCGAACCGTCAGACAATTTCCGACAGCTTGACGCGGCGATAAAAAATCTTCACGACTTCGACTGGGTAATTTTCACGAGTGCCAACGGCGTTGAAAAATTTTTCGGGCGGCTCAAGCTTCACAAACTCGACGCGCGGGCTTTAAATAAAGTTGCGGCAATCGGAGCAGTGACGGCCGAAAAACTTTCAAGCTTCGGGATAATCGCGGACGTGGTGCCGAAAGATTTTGTCGCGGAGAGTTTAGCGGCGGCGTTAAAAAATTTCGTCGGCGGGAAAAAAATTTTGTTGGCAAGGGCTGAAGAGGCTCGCGACGTTTTGCCCGAAGCGTTGAAAAATTTCGGCGCGGAAGTCACGATTGCGCCCGCATATCAAACTTTACCCGAAGTGCCTGCGCAGATTGATTTTGATTCGGTTGACTTGGTGACGTTCACAAGCTCATCAACCGTGAAAAATTTCGTGGCAGCTCACGGCGTCGAAGTCTTGAAAAAAATTTCTTCCGCCGCAATCGGCCCGATAACCGCTCAAACTTTGGAAGGCTTTGGAGTGTCGCCCGCAGTCGTCGCAGAAAAATTCACGATTGACGGCTTGGTTGAGGCGATTAAAAATTTCTATGGACGATAAAAAATTTAACGACGATGATTTATATTCGGTTGAGGATTCGGACGACGACCTTTACGCCGAAAAAGTTTCACTCAAAAAAAATTTGCCCAAAGAAACTTTCCCCGATAAAACTTCTCGGCCAAAAACTTTCCACAGCAAAAATTTCGTCGACAGCGAATCGCAAGCGGTTGAGGACAGTAAAAAATCTTTGCCGCATGAACCGGAATTAAAATTTAAACTTTCACACGCGGAGACGAGTGGCGTGGCAATTTCGGCAGTCATGTTGGTTTACAGCCTCGCCGAAGGTGATAAACCGTTATTTTTCCTGTCGACCGCGCTGTTGATTTTTTTATTGCGGCCGCTAATCGGAGCACTTTTCGGAAAAAATAATCGCGCCGTCCAAAACGCCCTGCACAGCTTCAGCATCGTACTTTTTATCGGGGCGTTACTGTTCCTGTTCATGTAAATTGGACTTTTGGCGGCGCAAGTGGTATTATAGGAACTAGTAATTAGGAACTGGGAACTAGTAGGGATTAGTTTATCTGGTTCCTAGTTCCTAGTTCCTAGTTCCTAAATGAGGTGAGAGAGTGGAAGAATTGAATTTCGGTCACGGGAAAATTGTTCCCGTCAATCTCGAACACGAGATGAAATTTTCTTACATAGATTATGCAATGTCGGTTATAGTTGCACGCGCTTTACCGGACGTTCGCGACGGTTTGAAGCCCGTGCACCGCAGAATTTTATATGCAATGCAGGAAGCCGGCATGACGAGCGGCAAGCCTTACAAAAAATCCGCCCGCATCGTCGGTGAAGTTTTAGGTAAATATCATCCTCACGGCGACACGTCCGTTTATGACGCGATTGTTCGCATGGCGCAGGATTTTTCTATGCGCTATCAACTTGCGGACGGTCACGGCAATTTTGGTTCAGTTGACGGAGATCCTGCCGCCGCAATGCGTTACACCGAAGTCCGCATGTCGAAAATTTCCGAACTCATGCTTCAAGACATCGACAAGGAAACTGTTGACTTCGTGCCCAACTACGACGAATCACTCAAGGAACCGAGTGTTTTACCCGCGAAATTTCCCCAACTCCTCGTCAACGGAACATCGGGAATTGCGGTTGCTATGGCGACGAATATTCCCCCGCACAATATCGGCGAGATTATCGACGCGACGCTTTATCTGATTGATGAACCTGACGCGACGACTACAGAGTTGATGAAAATCGTTAAAGGTCCCGACTTCCCGACGGCCGCGCTGATTTTAGGCAGGGAAGGTATTCGCGACGCCTATCGAACCGGCCGCGGCTCAATAAAAATGCGGGCGCGTACTTCGATTGAAAAACTTCCTAACGGCAAAAGTCGAATCGTCGTGACGGAACTGCCCTATCAAGTCAACAAGGCGCGGCTCATCGAAAAAATTGCCGACATCGTTCGCGACAAGACGATTGAGGGGATTACCGATCTGCGCGACGAAAGTGACCGCGAGGGTATGCGAATTGTCATTGACTTGCGCCGCGACGTGACACCGCAAATAATTTTGAACCAGCTGTTCAAGCATACGCAAATGCAAGATACGTTCGGCGTCAACATGATTGCGCTTGTCAACGGCCGCCCGCAAATACTCAACCTAAAAGAAATTCTCACGCATTACATCAAGCATCAAGAGGAAGTCATCACGCGTCGAACGAAATTTGATTTGGCTAAGGCTAGGGCACGTGCTCACATTTTGGAAGGCTTGACGACGGCGGTTAAAAGTCTCGACCGCGTGATTGATATTGTCCGCAAAAGTTCTTCAGCTGCCGACGCTAAAGCAGAGCTTATGTCGTGGTTTGAGTTCAGTGACATTCAGGCGCAGGCGATTTTGGATTTGCGGCTGCAGAAACTCACCGCCCTTGAACGTGACAAACTCGACGAGGAATATAAAAATGTTCTTGCCGCGATTAAAAATTTTGAAGCCATTCTCGGCGATGAACAAAAAATTTTGCAGATAATCAAGGACGAGTTGACGGCGGTTAAGGAAAAATTCAACGATGAACGCCGCACTGAAATTGTCGGAGAAGAACTTGCTGCCTTTGAGGCGGAGGATTTGATTGACGACGATGATATTGTTGTCACGCTCACTCACGGCGGCTACGTCAAGAGAATCGATTTGGCCGCTTATCGTAAGCAGAAACGCGGCGGCGTCGGTGTCACGGGCATGGGCACTAAGGAAGAAGATTTCGTCGAACAAATTTTGATAACGACGACTCATCACACGATTTTATTTTTCACGAACAAGGGCAAAGTCTTCCACCTCAAAGCGTATCAAATTGCAGAAAGCGGACGTGGTGCGACGAAGGGCAATCACATCAGCAACCTTTTGCAAGTTGAGGACGGCGAGAAAATTACCGCGATGATTAAGGTTAGGGAATTCGACCCGACACGCTATCTTTTTATGGCGACCAAAAAAGGTATCGTCAAGAAAACTCAACTAAGCGAATTCAGCTCAATGATGAAACGCGGCGTCATTGCCATTAAACTCGACAAGGACGACGAATTAATTGGCGTGAAATTCACAGAGGGCGAACGCTACGTTATTCTTGGAACCGCGCAGGGCATGACGATTTCTTTTGCTGAAGAGGAAGTCCGCTCAATGGGCAGAAATGCTCGCGGCGTCGTCGGCATAAGATTGAAGCGCGGCGATCACGTTATCGGCATGGACAAGCTTAGGAAAGGCGCGGAAGTTTTGACAGTCAGCGCGGAAGGTATCGGCAAGCGTACACCTACTGAATAATATCGCCCTCAAGGTCGCGGCGGAACAGGTTTAATCAACATGAAAGTCACTGAAAAGACCGGCGAAGTTGTCGGCATTAAAGTTGTCACGCCCGACCAGGAACTTTTGCTGATTACGACGGAAGGCATTGTTATTCGCACCAGCATTGACGATATTGGCTTGCGCGGCCGCAATACTCAAGGCGTTATCCTCATGAAGACCAAGGAAGATGACCGCGTTGCAGCATTGGCGACGGTGACTTTAAGGGGCGAGTAAAAAATTTTTGGCAGTAAACTTTTCAAATTTTTTCTAATCATCGCGGCGGCAGTCGCGGGATTTTTTTTAAGCTTGATGAACGGTTCGGTTGAAATTTCTTCCGCGCAAATTTTTGCAGATTTATTCGGCGGAGAAGTTTTAATCGGTGAAACGAAGCGTCAAATTTTGGAGAACATACGCTTGCCGCGAACAATCGTTGCAATTCTCGTCGGGATAAATTTATCGCTGTCGGGAGCAATCTTGCAGGCGGTCATGAAAAATCCCCTTGCCGACCCGCACATAATCGGCATATCGTCAGGCGCGGGATTGTTCGGAATTTTCGTTATGATGATTTTCGGCGACGCGGGAGTTTTGGTGACACCGGCGGCATTTGTCGGAGCAATGTTGGCGGCGGCATTGATTTACATTTTGGCGTGGAAAGACGGCATAAGACCGATTCGAGTAATTTTGGCGGGCGTGGCAGTCAGCGCATTTTTGGGAGCGGGAATTTCGGCACTGCTGATTTTTTACAGCGACAAAGTTCACGGCGCATTACTTTGGATGGTCGGAGGATTATCGGCGCGAAGTTGGCAGCACGTCGAAATTTTATTGCCGTATTCAATCGCGGGAACAATCGCAACATTTTTGGCGGCCAGGCATTTAAACATTTTGCAACTTGGCGACGAAGTGGCGACGGGTTTAGGATTGCGCGTAAATCTCGTGCGGACAATCTTAACGACGATTGCGGCATTATTGGCGGCGTCAGCAGTATGTGTCGTGGGATTGTTGGGATTCGTCGGATTAATCGTCCCTCACACGGCGCGATTGATTTTAGGTTCGGACTATCGAATTTTATTGCCGGGGGCGGCGACGTTGGGAGCGGCAGTCGTCACGATAAGCGACACGGTTGCCCGAACGATTTTTGCGCCGACTGAATTGCCCGTCGGAATTTTAATGGCGATGTTGGGCGCGCCATTTTTCCTGTACCTGTTGCGGAAGGAGCTGTAAGCGTTCATGAATTTGACGGCTGAAAAAATTTCCGTGACACTCGGAGGGAAAGAAATTTTGCGCGACGTTAGCTGTAAATTTCCTTCGGGCAAGCGGACTGCAATTATCGGTCCGAACGGTGCCGGCAAGTCAACGCTCTTGAAAGTTTTGTGCCTGCTCAACGAAAAATTTTCGGGAACAGTCACGCTTGACGGGCAAGACATTCGCACATTTGGCAGAAAAAATTTATCGCGGGTAATGGCAATCCTTCCGCAAGAACGCGATGCCCCTCAAGATACGACAGTCAGGCAGCTGGTTTCATTCGGACGATTCCCGCACAGAAAATTTTTCGGCGGACATTCAGCTGAAGACGATGCGGCGATTAAAAATGCTCTCGAACTCACGAAACTCACGGCCTTTGAAAATCGGCAAGTGGCAAGTCTTTCGGGCGGCGAACGTCAACGCGCTTGGTTGGCAATGACTTTGGCGCAACGTCCGAAAATTTTACTCCTCGACGAGCCGACAACTTACCTGGACATTTCACATCAACTCGAAGTCATGGACATTGTAGCCGACGTGAACAAAAAATTTTCCGCGACAATCATCATGGTTTTACACGACATAAATCACGCCCGACTTTACAGCGACGATGTTTTGATTATCAAGGACAAAAAAATTTTCGCGATGGGTGAACCTAAAAAAATTTTGACGGCAAAAATTTTGGGCGAAGTCTTCAACGTTGCGGCGGACACTTTCATAAATTCGGCGGGCGATGAAATTATTTTTCCCACAAAAAACTTGAAATAAATTCTGTTACGAAATATAATCTGTTGCAAAAATTTTCGGAGGATTGACGGTGAGTAAAACTCAATTTGAATTAACTGATAACGTCATGTATGTTAAGGGCGTCGGGCCGAAGAGGGCGCAACTCCTTGAGAAATTGGACATTTTCACCAAGTATGATTTGTTGACGCATTACCCGCGGAATTACGAGAATCATACAACCTTGACGAAGATTGACGACATAATTCCCGGCGAAACTGTTCAAATCGTCGGGACAGTCAGAAATATTGATTCGCATGATATCAGAAATAATTTAACGATTATCAACGCGACTTTGACAGACGATAGCGGTGCTATTAAAGTTACGTGGTTTAATCAAACGTGGCTGCTAAGGAAAGTTAAAGCGGGCACGCGGCTTTATGTTATCGGCAAGGCAAAAGCGGATCCGTGGTCGTATGGAATGGTTTTAAATCCGCAAAGTTTCACGATACTCGACAGTGGCGAAATGCCCGAACTCGGAATCATGCCGATTTACTCATTGACTGCCGATATAAGTCAGCAGGTCATGCGTTCGGCGATAAAAAATCTTTTGTCATCAATGCCGCCGCTAACCGAAATTTTGCCGCAAGAAATTTTAAAGGCGCAACGATTAATTTCACTCGACCGGGCGATAAGAGAAATTCATTTTCCGCGAGATTATTTTACGCTTGAAATGGCGCGGCGCAGATTGGCATTCGACGAACTGTTTTTGATTCAATGCGGGCTGATGTTGATTAAGCGTCAAACGCAAGATGAGCGGCTCGGAATAGTTCACAAAAAATCCGGCGCACTCGTCAAGGCGGCTCTGGAAAAATTGCCGTTTGAGTTGACGGGCGATCAGAAAAAAGTTTTCCGTGCAGTGGCAAAAGATATGGAAAGCAAGTTGCCGATGCGTCGATTGATTCAAGGCGACGTCGGCTCCGGCAAAACTGTCGTGGCACTCCTGGCACTGCTGAAGACTGTCGAAAGTGGCTGTCAAGGGGCGTTCATGGCACCGACAGAAATTTTAGCGAATCAGCATTACGAAAAATTTTCTGCGTTGCTGACGGATTTGGGAGTACGCGTCGGACTTTTAAGCGCGAAAGTCACTCGCACCAAAAAATTAAAAGAGGAAGTCTACAAGAAAATTTCCGCGCACGAACTTGATATAGTCATCGGGACGCACGCGCTGATTCAAGAGGGCGTCAAGTTCGACAAACTCGGCTTGGTCGTGACGGACGAACAACATCGTTTCGGAGTAAATCAGCGGGCGCGGCTCGAAAAAAAATCGGGCACTGTACCCGATATGCTAGTCATGACGGCAACGCCAATTCCGCGCACAATGACGCTGACGGTTTACGGCGACTTGGACGTTTCGCTGATAAAAGAGTTGCCGCCGGGACGTAAGCCGATAAAAACTGAAGCTAAAAATATTCGCAGCCGCAAGAGAGTTTATGAGTTTGTCCGCGAAGAAATTTTAGCGGGGCGTCAAGCTTATGTCGTGTGTCCGCTGATTGGTCGAAGTGAATCGGAACGGCTTGCCGACATTGAATCAGCCGAAGAAATTTTCAACACGTTAAGCACGGGAATTTTCCGCGGCATTCCCTGCGCACTTCTTCACGGCAAAATGAAACCGCTTGATAAAGATATGATTATGGAAAATTTCCGCGTCGGTCGAACGAAATTGTTGGTGTCGACGACGGTTATCGAAGTTGGCGTTGACGTGCCGAATGCAAGCGTTATGGTCGTCGAACACGCGGAAAGGTTCGGACTTGCACAACTTCATCAGCTGCGCGGTCGAGTGGGTCGAGGTGCAGCAAAATCGTATTGCATTTTGATTTCCGACAGCAAAGCGGAAGTTGCTAGGGAGCGGCTTGAAACTTTGGAGATGACGAATGACGGTTTCAAACTTGCCGAAGCGGATTTGAGATTGCGTGGCCCCGGACAATTTTTTGGGGAAGCTCAACACGGCTTGCCTGACTTGAAGATTGCCGACGTTTTCCGCGACGTTGAAATTTTGATTCAAGCCCGCGACACTGCCGAGAATTTCATAACCGACGACGAAAATTTAAAATACTTCGTGAACCTGCGAGAAAATCTTGCACTTGCTTATGGCGACAAATTCAGCCAGATTGCCGCGAATTGAAAAACCCCCTTCCGCTTTTGGAGGGGGATTTTTTAGCTGTTAGCTGCTAGCTGCTAGCTGTTAGACTAACCACTAACCGCGGTCAAGACGTTCAAATTGCTCTCGTCCGCGATTGAAAATTTTATACCGCCGGTGATGACTGTGCCCGAAGAATTTTCCGCCGTCAACTCGTTCATGAGCGTTTGAGGATCAACTTCGGGCGCAATACTTTTCACGAACGCCGTAATCAGCCAAACCGTAAAAATCGATTCGTCCTTTTCTTCAGGCGTGGTGTAGCAGAAACTCAACGCCTTGAAATTCCCGCCGGTATCAATCGTCCCGACAACCGCAACCCGATAATCGCCGAACATATTCGCGAAGGTGTCACCGGTCGGCTTGCTGAAAATTTTGTAGTCCTTAATCAGAAACAAATATTCCATCGCCGAAACATCATCGGTGCCCATTGCCTGTTGAAGTATCGGTTTGATCAGCCCGTTAAATTTATCCTTGAACGTCTCGGTATTTAAATTAAGCGTTGAATCGGCTTGCACTTGTTCGACGTCCAGAAAAATTTTGTCGAGTTGCGTGCGCGTGAAGGGTACCGCTTCGACTTGCGCCGTCAACATCAACAGCACAATCGCCGCTGCAAAAAATTTTTTTAAGCTCATGACTTCTTTGCCGCCATATAATCTTCCAAAATTTTACGCTTGGAGATTTTGCCGGTAGAAGTGCGCGGGATTTCGGGAATCTGTTTAAACTCGCGCGGAACTTTATACAGCGCAAGATTTTTCTGGAGGAATTTTTTCAGCTCGCGAACATCAACCGTTGCACCGTCTTGAACGTCATAAAAACATGCGCCGACCTGCCCGCGCAGCTTGTCATCAATGCCGATAACCGCCGCGTCCCGTATGCCCTTGAATTGATAGACGACCTCTTCAACCTCGCGCGGATAAATATTTTCGCCCATGCTGATAATCATTTCCTTGATTCGGCTGACGATATAATAATAGCCGTCCGCGTCGACCTTGCCGACATCGCCGGTATGTAACCAGCCGTCCGCGTCCAAAGCTTCAGCCGTCGCTTGAGGATTATTCCAGTAGCCCAACATGACTTGTCCGCCGCGAACCAAAACTTCTCCGACTTCACCTTGAGCAACGTCATTGCCGTCCTCGTCGACAAGCCTGACTTCCGTGCCCCTAAGCAATTTTCCGCAAGAACCTTGACGTTCTTGACCGTGAGTGGTGAGGAAAACTGCCGGCGACGCCTCCGAAAGTCCGTAACCTTCCGCAATTTTTCTGCCGAATTTTTTATTGAATTCCTCAACAATTTTATCGGGCAGAGTCGTGCCGCCGCTCATGAAGAATCGCACAGTCTTAAAATCTTCGGGCTTGGCAAGGGCAGTTACCAGCTTGAAAATCGACGGGACGATAATAATATCCGTCAACCCTTGATCGCGAACCATGTCAACCATATCTTTCGGCTTGAAGACGCGCATAACGTGAAGTTCCGCGCCGCGATAAAAAGTATTGAGCACGGTACACGTCCAGCCGAAGCAATGATACATCGGCAGAACACATAAGACGCGGCATTTGTCGTGGCACAAGAAAACTTCGCATTGACTTGTATTGCAGACAAGATTTTTGTGGGAAAGCGTTGCACCCTTAGGATTGCCGGTCGTGCCGGAGGTGTAAATTATGACGCAGGGTTTATTCTCGTCGAAGTCGGCGGGAAGTGCGGGTGCGTCGGGAGAAATTTTGTCGCCGAAAGTGGCAATGTCGTATTGCGTGACGGAAAGTTTTTCCTCGAAAGTCAGCGGCTCATACGTCAGCAAATGTTCAATGCCCGCGTCCTGTAAAATGTAAGCAGTCTCGCGGGGGCTGAGCTGAAAGTTTATCGGGACGTTGATAGCCCCAAGTGAACTCGTCGCAAAATATGCGTAAACAAATTCCGCGCTGTTGCGTGAGAAAATCCCGACGCGGTCACCTTGACGAATTCCGATTTCATAGAGGCGGTTACGATACCTTTTAATGCCCTGCTTAAGTTCGGCGTAGGTTATTCGCCGCCCCTCGTCGACGATTGCAATATCACCGTCGCGACCGTTGTTTATAATTTCATGAACCAACAAAATTTTTACGCTCCTTTCTATCAATGGGGGATTAGGGTTAGGGAACAGGGAGCAGTTTTTAAACTCCTAACTCCTAACTCCTAACTATTAAACCGGTGCTAAAGATTTTCTATACTTAACACACTCGAAAAATTTTTCCACGCCGGTATTGACGACGAGTTCTTCAGGGAAATTGTTATCCGCCAAAACTTTTTGCGACAATGTATGGTTGCCGACATCAAGGGCAATGTGCGCGTCGGAACCCATGATAATTTTCGTGCCGTATTTTTTGCAGGCCGCCAACATCAACTTAGCATTTTCCGCCGAACCTGCACGATGACCTTTCGGCAAGTAGGAGCTGCTGTTGACTTCAAGGAGGACGCCGTTATCTTTTGCGGCAAGGGCAATCGCGTCCAAGTCGGCGGGGAATTGCGGGTTGTCGGGGTGACCGATTATCACGACGTGAGGATTTCTCATCGCGCCGATAATCGCCGAAGTATTTTCCGCCACTGTGCCCGACTCAATGCACTCTTTGTGCAAGCTGGCAATGGCGTAATCGATACGCTTCAAAATTTGTGCGGGAAGATCGGTGCTGCCGGAATAGTCGATTATGTTCAGCTCCGTACCCATTGCAATTTTAATCCCGTCAAGCTCGCGGGGAATGACTTTAAAATTCATGAAATAAAAACTGTGAATCGAACCCGGAACGCTCGGTGCATGGTCGGCGATACCAAGCAGCTCCAAATTTTTATTTTTGGCCGCCGCAACACACTCGCCGAACGTGCTGTAAGCGTGCCTGCTAGCTGTCGTGTGAACGTGAACATCCAAAACGTCTTTCATAAAAAAATTTCCGCTCCTTTCGGCGGAATTATAACATAAAATCTTTCACACGCAAAAATTTTTATTCGACGTCCGAAATAATTTCGGCATTGAATTTTTCAATCAGCTTGACGGGGCGATAAGACTCCTTAGCCCGACGCAAACCGTCAATGCCCATATCTTCTTCACGATTGATGTAAGTCATGTCCGACCACTCGTGCGCGACGAAATTTTGATTAATCGCCGCATAAATCCCGCGAATATTCGGATCAGCTTTCTCGACGTGGATAACCGCCGTATCGGAATTCAACTGTTCGCCGAATGTGAACGCCACGACTTTTCCGTTAATCAAAATCGCGCCGCCCTTGAGTTTGAACCCGTCGAAGTGGTCAAAAATTTCATGAATCGTCGCCTGCTCGTATTCGATGAACGAATTGTCCGGATTTGCACGCTTGTGAGTTTCCGCCCAAATTTTTAATTCCTCGCGGCACTTCGGGATAATCTCCTCGGTTATCGGCAAATATTTTGCGTCAGGATATTCTTTGCGGAAGGCGTTGAGATGATTTTTTTTGCCGTGAAATTTTCTGCCGCTCAAATTAATCAAGTCCTGCGCAAGGTAGACATAATCGAAGCGGTCGCGCTCGGCGGTGATATTAAATTTCGCGTGAGGATAACGCGCCAATTCGTCGGCAAAAATTTTCTCCACGACGACGAACATAAATTTTTTATCACCGCGATTTTCTTCAGCGACACGCAAAATTTTCGTGATGGCGTCCTGCATTTTCTCCGGCTCACAAATTGGTTGCCACGCCGCAAAAATTTCTTCATTCGACGAGAAAATATACAACACATCATCTTCTATTGCCCAACGATAATCACGCATCTTGCGCCACATAAAAAAATTAGTGAACGTGTAACCGGAATTCTCGTAATAACGCGCCCCAAAAAACTTATCGAACTTCGGCTTATCCGTGCAAGTCAGCTTCTGCAAATTAATTTTGTCCACTCTCCTCAAATAAAAGTTCGGCAAGGTGATAAGTTTTCTTGCCTCCCAATTTTAAACCGCGCACGCAATAATGACAATATGCCGCAACTTTTTCCGTGAAGACACAACTTGCCACGAAAAATTTTTTATCCAAAATACTCAACACCCGCCTCGAAAATTTTTTGATCTTTCTCGCCGAAAATATTTTTTGCAACGTGTTCACCGATACGTTCGGAGTGACCCATTTTGCCGAAAATTTTTCCGTCCGCAGAAGTTATGCCCTCAATTGCCCAAGCTGAACCGTTCGGGTTAAAAGGAAGTTTATCAGTCGGAGCGTCGTCAAAGTCAACGTATTGCGTGGCGATTTGACCGTTGGCAGAAAGTTTTTTCAACCAGGCGTCACTTGCCACGAATCGCCCTTCGCCATGTGAAACGGGTATCGCGTGAACGTCGCCGACAGAATTTTTCGCAAGCCACGGAGATAAATTACTCGTGACGCGTGTGCGGACGTATTGGCTGACGTGGCGACCCAATGAGTTGTGCGTCAAAGTCGGCGAATCCTCTTCAAGCTCTCGAATCTCACCGTAAGGCAGAAGTCCCAGCTTAATCAACGCTTGAAAGCCGTTGCAAATGCCCAAAATCAAGCCGTCGCGTTCATGCAAAAGTTTCATAATCTCTTCGGCAAGGCGTGGATTTCTGAACGTCGCCGCAATAAATTTTCCCGAACCGTCAGGTTCATCACCGCCGCTGAATCCGCCGGGGATCATGATAATTTGCGCGGCACGAATTTTTTCAGCCATAGCCGCAATACTCTCCTCGACAGCTTGAGGCGTCAAGTTGCGGACGATAAAAATTTCCGGAATGCCGCCCGCCTTACGCCAAACTTTTGCGCTGTCATATTCGCAATTCGTGCCGGGGAAGACGGGTATAAAAATTTTCGGACGGCAATGCGAAATGCGTGATGCGCAATGCGTAATTTTTTTTGTTTCGTTAGGAATATTTTGTATTGCAGACTTCGTGCGCGTCGGAAAAATTTTTTCCAACGGTTCGGCAAGGGATTTTTTCACGTCGTCAAGAGAAATTTTTTCGTCGCCAAAAATTATCACAGGTTCGGAAATAGTTTCGCCAATCAGCTTGAAGTCAAGATTTTCAGTCGCCTCAACAATCAAGCTGCCGTAAGTAGGAACTAGGAACTGGGAACTAGGAACTAGAAATTTAAATCCAATGTCGTTGCCGATTGCCATTTTAGAAATCGCCGCAGCAATTCCGCCCGCTTGAATACTCATCGCCGAAATAATTTTGCCGGAATTGATGAGTTCGTGGACGGTTGAAAAATTTTTCTTCAGCGCGTCAAAATCGGGCACGCCGTCAACATCTCGCGGACATTCGACCAGATAAATTTTGTGATTCGGGGCTTTGAATTCGGGCGAAATGACTTTTGTCGCGTCGACAACTGCAACTGCAAAACTTACCAGCGTCGGCGGCACGTGAAGATTTTCAAAAGTCCCGCTCATCGAATCTTTACCGCCGATTGCCGCCACTCCGAAATTTTTCTGCGCGATAAATGCTCCCAACAATGCCGCAAGAGGTTTTCCCCATTTGTCGGGATTGTCGCCGAGTTTCTCGAAATATTCTTGGAACGTCAAATAGGCCGTCGAATAATCCGCGCCGATTGCCACCAATTTTGCCAGCGAACTCGTCACCGCATCAATCGCCCCGTGAAACGGACTTTGCTCCGAAATGTCCGCGTCGAATCCGAAAGTCATAGCCGTTGCCGTGGAAGTTTCACCGTCAGTCGGAATTTTCGCGACCATTCCTTCAGCCGGCGTCAACTGATTTTTCCCGCCAAACGGCATTAAAATTGTCGCCGCGCCAATCGTCGAATCAAATCGTTCAACCAAACCTTTTTGACTGCAAACATTTAATCCGCGCAAATTTTCAAACCATGATTTTTTTGAATTCATTACGCATTGCGCATTACGCATTTCGCATTTAGCTTTGATATGCCGCTTGACGCCGTTGGTATCGAAAAATTTTCGGCTGATGTTGACAATCTCAACGCCGCGCCAATTCATCACCATGCGCCCGCTATCGGTGACTTCGGCAACTTCGTAGGCTTCCAAATTTTCAGCGTCGGCCAGTGAAATAAATTTCTCCACGTCGCTTGAACTCAACACGACCGCCATACGCTCTTGCGATTCGGAAATGGCAAGCTCTGTACCGTCAAGTCCGTCATATTTTTTCCTCACGGCGTCAAGATTTATCTTCAAGCCCGCAGCCAATTCACCGACTGCAACCGCCACGCCTCCTGCGCCAAAATCATTGCAACGTTTGATTAATTTCGCCGCGTCGGGATTTCTGAACAGCCGCTGAATTTTCCGTTCAGTAGGAGGATTGCCCTTTTGAACTTCCGCGCCACTTTTCGTGAGTGATTCGGCCGTATGAACTTTGCTTGAACCTGTCGCCCCGCCGATACCGTCACGACCCGTCCTGCCGCCTAACAAAATCACTTTATCACCCGATTGCGGACGACTTCTGACGACATTTTCAGCAGGAGCCGCCGCAATTACCGCGCCGATTTCCATACGCTTTGCAAGATAGCCCTCATGATAAAATTCGCGGACTTGCCCCGTCGCCAAACCGATTTGATTGCCGTATGAACTGTAACCTTGCGCCGCGCCTCGAACAATTTTTTTCTGCGGAAGTTTACCCGGCAATGTTTCCGAAAATTTTTTACGCGGATCAGCTGCACCCGTCACGCGCATTGCCTGATAAACGTAACTGCGCCCGCTCAAAGGATCTCGAATTGCTCCGCCCAAACACGTTGCCGCGCCTCCGAACGGTTCAATTTCCGTCGGGTGATTGTGCGTCTCATTCTTGAACATAACCAGCCAATCTTCCTCGCAACCGTCAATCGTCGCCTTGATTTTGATACTGCAGGCGTTAATTTCTTCGGACGTGTCAAGATTTTTCGGCTTAACAATTTTTGCGCCAATCGTCCCCAAATCCATCAACGAAATATCTTTGGCGGGATTGTGAACGGCAAGATATTCTTTAAACGCCCGCTCAATAACTTCCGCGCCCGCCTCAAAAGTCACGTCATCAATCGCGGTCGTGAAAGTCGTATGGCGGCAATGGTCGCTCCAATACGTATCGATAACTTTCAATTCGGTAATTGTCGGCGGACGGTGCTCGGTGTCGCGGAAATATTTTTGGCAAAACTTCAAGTCGTCCAAGTTCATTGCCAGCCCGCGTTCAGATAAAAATTTTTTCAAGCCGGCGTCGTCAAGGTCGTTAAAATTTTTCAAAACTTCAACGTCGGGCGGAGTCTCGGCAGAAATTTTCAGCGTCGCAGGGATTTTAAAGCTCGCCTCTCGTGATTCAATGGCGTTAATCGAGTAAGCTTTAATCTTGGCGAAGTCTTCCGCCGAAATGTCGCCGATGATTGAAATTATCCGCGCAGAGTGAATCGTCGGAAGGTCTTTACCGGTGACGAGCTGAACACATTGTGCGGCGGAGTCGGCACGCTGATCGAATTGTCCCGGCAAATATTCAACCGCAAAAGTTTTCGTTAAATCAATGTCGGCGGGCAAGTCGTAATAAAAATTATCAACATTCGGCTCACGAAAAACTATGTCACGGACGCGCAAAAAATCTTCGTCGCTCAAATCTTCCACATCATAGCGAACGAGCAATCTTACACCCGAAAGTTTCACGTCCAAAGTCTCGCGGAAATCTTCAAGCAACTGTTTTGCGGGCACGTCGAAACCGGTGCGCTTTTCAACGTAAATTCTCTTAACCATAAGCATCCCTCCGCAGAAAAATTTTTTCCATTGTAAAATCTTGAGTCGGCTTTGGCAAGCGCGGTTATTTGTGATAAAATTCTTTTCGAGGTGATTGCCATGAAATTTTTCAGCTTGACATTTTTAATCGTGATGATGATTTGCACAACGACTTTTGCAGCAGAAATTCCCCCGCCGTCAATTTTAGTCAGTGGTGAAGGAATCGTCGAGGCTCAACCAGACCGCGCTACAATTTCAGTTGGAGTGGTCACGCGTGAAAAAAATCCTGCCGCCGTTCAAAGTGCAAATGCCCGCACCGCCACTTCCGTAATCAATTCGATTGTCGCGTTGGGAATTGAGCGCAGAAATATTTCGACGGGCAATTACAGCTTCAATCCCGTTTATCGCCACCATGATAACGGCAAGCGCACTCTTGATGGCTACGAGGCGACAAATTCCGTGACGATTATCGTTGATGATTTAAATCTCGTCGGAAAAGTTATCGACGCGGCGTTGAATCACGGAGCCAATCGCGTCGACAGCTTGAACTTCGGACTTCGCAACAAGGCCGCTCATCAGGACGAGGCTTTAAGACTTGCCGTTCTTGACGCAAAACGTAAAGCTGAAGTTGCCGCCTTTGCACTGGGCAAAAATATCGTGAGTGTTCGCAACGTGTCGATTAATTCAAGTCACGTTTCCGCGCCGAGAAATTATAAAATGGCTCGTTCAATGGCGATGGAAGATGCCGCCGCTGATGTTGAGACGCCGATTGAGAGCGGTACGCTGACTTGTTCGGCGAGTGTTCATGTTGAATTTGAAATCAGCCGTTGAAATTAAAAAGCCGACGCGAACTTGAATTGCAAGAACGCTTCGGCATGAATCAAAGTTTTATGCCCAAATCCCACGAGGCGGGCCAATATCTTTCCGCAATGTCGAGGATTGGCGGAACCAGTTCTTCGACGTTTTTTATTTTGAAAAGCCGCCACTCGTCACCGCGCCTGTCGAACTCCAAAACAAAATTCAACGTGTCAATCATTCGACCGTAGCTTGAGTTGTCGCCGACCATTTTAACTTCGAGAGTCGCCTTGTCACCGGAAATTTTTTCGTCGCCAAATTCAGCGTGCAAAGTCTTGAGAAGTTTATCCAACTCCGCGGCAAGAAATTTAATCGGCGTCTTGGAAAAATTTTGAGCGTCATGAAAGCTCCCGTCGAAGTATGCGGCGATAACTTTTCTAATCAATCCGAGGTGCACGCCGCGAAATTTTTCGTTGTAAATGCGCAGAATCCTTGAGCCGAATTTGAAAAATAAATCTTTCGGATAAAGCTCGTGGAAGTGTTCACAATTTTTGGCAAGCACGTCAGTCGCCTCATCGTAAGCAATGTCCGACAGTGTTTTCAAGTCGACGCGGGCTGAAAAAGTTTTTTCATCGCGGGCATTTATCGCCGCCAAAATTTTTTTCAATTCCGATTCAACCAAGGCAATCATCTCCTTTGCAAAAATCCTTGACTAAGCGCGGGCAGCAATTTAAAATTATTTCAAGTAGGGGGCGATTTTATGAACGACGATAATTTTCAAAAAAAGTCCGAACCTGTAACACATAACGAGGGCGACGCAAGATTTGATGTGACTTCGCTCGACGAGGTCAAAGATGAAAACGGTAACGGAATTTTCCACATGACGACGCGGTTTAAATGGATTTTGGCGTTGTCGATTATAATTTTGTTTGTGGCGTGCATATTGATTTATTCGGCGTACAAAGATGCATTGGTCGTCGAAACTTGGCAACTGGCGATATGGTGCGTTTGCGTCATATTGGCATTTTATTCCGTCGCGAAAAAATCTGTGGCGACGCTGATTTTAAATTTAATTTTATTCTTCGGCGTGTCGATGATACCGGTCTGGCAATCGGCGCACGATAATTTTCAGTCGGTGTTTAAATTATTTTTCGGCTAAAAAAATTTTTCCCCCTCCGAATCGGAAGGGGATTTTTTTATGGCTGATAGAATTCTTCCGCCTCCGTGACAAGTTGACGGATAATTTCCTTGACAGGCAAAATTTCTTTGATACGCGGCATGTATTCACCCGTGAAGACCAAGCCCGTTTCCAAATCGCCCTGTTGAGCGCGCGTGAGTGCTCGGACGATGCAGAAATTATGCTTGCAGGCCTTGAGGCATGAGTCGCAAGTTTTCGGCGGAACACGTCCCGCCATTACTCGCTTTGAAAATGGCGTCCGCACAGCTCTACCGGGTAAACCTACGGGGCTGTTTATGACGACGACATCTTCCGGCTGCGATTTAAGGTAATATTCCTTCAAGCTCGGCGCACCGTTTGATTCGAGACTTGCCGCAAAACGTGATCCCATTTGAACGCCGTTTGCGCCCATTTTCAAGACTTCGGCAATATCTTTACCGGTGAGGACGCCGCCGGCCGCTATGACGGGAATATTGATTGCTGCGCGAATCGGTTCAATCAACTCGCGAACGGAAATATCTGTGCCCAGGTGACCGCCGGCCTCTTTGCCTTCGACGACTACCGCCGCCGCTCCGAGTTTCTGTGAAATTTTTGCCAGCTTGACTGAAGAAACTATCGGAACTATCGGCGTGCCGGACTCTCTACCCAGCCCGAAAATATCGCGTGAAAACCCCGCGCCTGCAACGATTAAATCAATGCCCGCGTCCATTGCCGTATGAACAATCCCCGCAAAATCGCTTGCCGCGACCATTATGTTTATCCCGATTATTCCGTCGGTCAGGGAGCGTGCCAATTTGATTTCATAGCGCAATTCTTCATGAGCCATGCCCGAAGCCGCGATTAATCCTATGCCGCCTTCATTGGCAACCGCCGCCGCCAATCTTGCCGTTGAAAGGCGAATTGCCATGCCGCCCTGCACGATTGGGATTTTTGCTGTTTTATTTCCTATTTTAAGTTCCGGTAGTTTCACCGATAATCCTCTCCAAAAAGTGATTAGTGATTGGTGATTAGTGATTAGAATTCTAACCACTAACCACTAATCACTAGACACTAAATCAAGCGTTGGTTTCTCCGTCTATGTACTTAACAACATCTTCCACAGTCTTAATTTTTTCGGCCTTCTCGTCGGGGATTTCAATGTTGAATTCCTCCTCGAAAGCCATAATCAATTCGACTATGTCCAGAGAATCGGCACCGAGGTCGTCGACGAAAGTAGAACTCATCTGAATTTCTTCCTCTTCGACTCCGAGTTGCTCTTTGACGATTTTTTTAACCTGTTCAAACGTTGACACGCGTAGCACCTCCTTTCAAAGCCGCGTTCACATGGCCATTCCGCCGTCAACCGACAGAACTTGACCGGTGATATACGCCGCCTCATTTGATACCAAGAACGCTACTGCATTGGCAACGTCTTCGGGAGTTCCCATCCTCCCCGCAGGTATCTCTTGCAACATAACTTCCTTGACTTTTTCGCTTAGCGCGGCAGTCATATCGGTGTTGATAAAACCCGGCGCAACAGCGTTTACCGTCACGCCACGCGAGGCAAGCTCTCTGGCCGCCGATTTCGTGAAACCGATTATGCCCGCCTTCGCCGCCGCATAATTTGTTTGGCTGATGTTGCCCTTGAGTCCGACGACGCTCGACATGTTGACGATACGCCCGCCGCGTTGTTTCATCATGAGCTTTGTAACGGCCTTCGTGCAGTTGAAGACGCCTTTTAAGTTCGTGCTGATAACGCGGTCGAAATCGTCTTCATTCATCTTGAGCAGGAGATTGTCGCGGGTTATGCCGGCGTTGTTTATCAGAATGTCCAGCCGTCCCCACTCGTCGACAACTTTTTTGATCAGCTCCGTGACGACCTCGAACTTTGCAACATCGCCCTGCACCAACATTGCCACGCCGCCGGAAGTTTCAATTTCCGCTTTGACAGCTTCAGCTTTTGCACTGTTGCTTGCGAAGTTCAAAGCAACTTTGGCACCGTCAGCCGCCAGTCGCAATGCTATTGCACGTCCGATACCGCGTGAAGCTCCTGTCACGAACGCCACCTTGCCTGATAAATTTGAACTCATTACAACCTTTCGCCTCCCGTTTGCAGAATATAGCACAAAGATTTTCGCTTGTCTACTTTTTTTGAACGCAGAATTCATGTACGTAACATTTTATTTTCAGGAAAGCCGAGAGTAATCTACTTTTTCTTTTCGATTAAACTACTTTTTCTTTGCGCGTCCAAAGAAAAAGTAGCAAAAAGAAAGGACGCCTCGCAGGGGCGGTTAATCCTCACTGCTCCAACGTAACGGCTGAAGTCAACCGTTCGTGCCGCTAACGACGCAATCCTGCGTCGTGGTCGCGGCGGCCGTCATCCTTGACGGCCTCAATTACTCGTGGAAGCGGTAATTTTTATAGTGAACGGTTTAAATCTTTAAGCGCGAACTTTATCAACTGTTCCGTCGTGGAATTTTTTGGTGCCGACTTGAACGCCGCAGAAATTTCTTCCGACGTGTAGCCCAAAGCCTCCAAGGCCTCTTGAGCCTCCTCCGCAGCTGTCGATTGAATCACGG
The DNA here is from genome assembly GCA_017427545.1 of Selenomonadaceae bacterium. Lineage (GTDB taxonomy): Bacteria > Bacillota > Negativicutes > Selenomonadales > Selenomonadaceae > Quinella. The sequence continues at coordinate 45,276 of JAFRSO010000051.1, read as the reverse complement.
GTTGAAATTCTTCCGCAGAAAAATTTTCGGCGAGCGATTGAACTTTGCCCTTAAGCTCAAGCAAAATTCTTTCGGCGGATTTTTTCCCGACGCCTGGTAATCGCGTTAAAGTTTTTATGTCCTGCAATGCCACCGCTCGTGCAAATTCCGCCGCTGAAATTTTCGACACGATTGCAAGCGCACTCTTCGCCCCGATACCCGAAACCGTCAACAGCAATTCAAACAGCTCAAATGCCGCTTGATTCTTCACTCCGAACAAAGTTATCGAATCTTCCCTGACCACCGTGTGAATGAAAAATTCTGCCGCCTCACCGCGTGTCAAAGTCTGTCGAGTTTGTGCGTCGACGAAAACTTTATATCCGACGCCCGCTACGTCGAGAATACAGGCGTCGTCGAAGAGAAATTTAACCTTCCCGCTCAAATAACCGATCATCGCTCAAGTCTCCAAAAAATTTCTGCGCGCCAAAGAATTTGCCTCATAACCCGCCGCAATCGCTATCGCCAAAGCATCGGCCGCGTCATCAGGTTTGGGCGGTTCAGGAAGATTTAAAATTTTCGTCACCATGTAGATAACCTGCGCCTTATCAGCACCGCCGTAGCCCGTGATTGATTGCTTGACTTCATTGGGCGTTATCTCGATTATGTCAAGATTATTCTGCGCCGCGCACAACAATACGACGCCTCGCGCTTGTCCGACGGGTATTGCAGTTGTGGCGTTCTTCCCGAAAAAAAGTTTTTCTATGCCCATGACTTGCGGTTGAAAATTTTTTATCAGCGCGTCAAGTTCCGTGTGAATTTTGAGCAATCTGTCTTGCATACGAGCTTGCGGCGAAGTTGTTATCACGCCGAAATTTTTCGCAAGCAAATGCCCGCTGACTTGCTCAACAAAACCGTAACCGCAAATTGCCGAGCCGGGGTCAATTCCCAAAGCCAACATTTATTCGGCGAACTCGTAATTGCCGTAAACATTTTGAACGTCGTCGTCTTCGTCGAGGGCGTCAAGAAGTTTTTGCATTTTTTCAGCGTCTTTATCGGCAAGGGCAACAGTCGTGTCGGGAACTTGCGTAATTTCGGCGGAGGCAGTCTCAATGCCCTTTTCGGCAAGAGCCGCTTCAATGGCGTTGAAGTCTTCGGGAGCGGCAGTTATCTCAAAAGAATCTTCGTCCGCCTCAAAATCTTCCGCGCCCGCGTCCATTGCAATTTCCATGAGCGTATCCTCATCATCAAAAGTTTCCTTGTCGACGGTGAAGACAGCTTTTTTCTTGAACATCCACGCGACGCAACCGTTTTCACCGAGATTGCCGCCGTGCTTAGAAAAAATGTGACGAATGTTAGCAGCTGTGCGATTGCGATTGTCCGTCAAAATGTCTAACATCAACGCTGCACCGCCGGGGCCATAGCCTTCGTAAGTAATTTCTTCGTAGTTTGAAGTGTCGGAAGTGCCCAGCCCCTTTTGAATGGCGCGGTTGATATTTTCTTTGGTAACGTTGTTAGCCTTCGCCTTCGACAATGCGAGTTTGAGGCGCATGTTACCGGTCGGATCAGCTCCACCCATTTTGACGGCGATTGTAATTTCACGGCTGATTTTAGTCGTCATCGCCCCACGAATCGCATCGTTAGCACCTTTCTTGCGTTTAATTGTTGCCCATTTTGAATGACCTGACATAAATTAATTACCTCCCGTATATCTGTAAACTTCCGTCCAGCCTCGACCTTGCGCGTCATAAAAATCAATTTCGCCGCCCTGATCACCGGTCTGATATGAACCGCCGCGAGGATTATTCACGCCGCGAGCCTCAACCGTCTTGCCGTCGCCGATATAAATTGCAACGTGGAATTGCGGTCGACAGAGAATATCGCCGCGTTGAAGATTATCGGCAACTTCAGCCCACGAAAATTTTTTCCAGCCGCCGTCAACGCTCAAATCTTCCCAAATCGTATCGGCGTCACCAACATATTGCTTGCCGTTGTAGCGCGACATGAATTTAGGATTTTTATGCCAGTTGTCAATGATATTGAAGCCGCCGTGGTTGAAAGCGTAGTAGACCAGCGATGAGCAATCGTAATCGGGGGCGTCACGTGAGCCGGTGTAAGGGTTGTAAGCCGTGGCAGTTTCCGCGCCTTGAGAGTAGCCGTGAGTTTGGTCGTTGGCAATGGCGCAAGCCCATTGAACCGCCGATTCAACGCGTGAATCAATCGCCTGCGCGGAGTTCATAATCAGACAGCTTGCAACCGCCATAATCGCCAAAAAATTTTTCATACTGCAACCACCTTTGTTAGCTGCTAGCTTCTAGCTGTTAGTTTGAAATATTTTTTCTTGCCCAAGCGAACGACTGCGGGAAAATCTTTGTCTTCAAGAACATAATCAACGTCGGAAACTTTTTCGTCATTGAGCGTCAAGCCGTTCTGATTGATGAGGCGTCGACCTTCCGATTTTGAGCCGATAATTTTTTCCGCGGCGAGAACGTCCAAAAGTTTTTTCCCAACAGCTTCCGCCACTTCAACCGTCGGCATATTCTCGGAGCTTTGACCGGCAAAAATTTCTTCGGCGGATTTTTTAGCGTGATTGGCGGCCTCTTCACCGTGAACGAGTTTTGTAACCTCATACGCCAAAACTTTTTTAGCCTCATTAATCGCCGCGCCCTCCAAACTCGAAAGGCGATTGACTTCATCCATCGGTACGAACGTCAGCAAACTCAAGCAAGTCTTAACGTCCGCGTCATCAACGTTGCGCCAATACTGGTAGAAATCATACGGCGAAACTTTTTTCTCATCAAGCCAGAGTGCACCACCCGCAGTCTTGCCCATTTTTGAGCCGTCAGACTTGAGCAGCAACTTATTCGTCAAGCCGTAAGCAGCCCTGCCGGTTTTACGCCGCGTGAGTTCGACGCCCGCAATGATATTCGACCATTGATCGTCGCCGCCCATTTGCAAAATACAATCGTAATCGCCGTTGAGCTTGTAAAAATCATACGCCTGCATAACCATGTAATTGAATTCCAGGAACGTCAAGCCCTTGTCCCAACGCTGCTTGTAACATTCGGCGGCAAGCATACGATTAACCGTGAAATGTGCGCCAACTTCGCGAAGCAAATCAATGTAGCCGAGTTTGCGGAGCCAATCGCCGTTGTCAACCATTAAAGCTTTGCCGTCGCTGAAGTCGATAAATCGGGCAATTTGCTTCTTGAAACATTCGCAGTTGTGGTGAATAATTTCGTCAGTCATAACCTTGCGCAAATCGGAACGTCCGGAAGGGTCGCCGATAGTACCGGTGCCGCCGCCCACTAAACAAATCGGACGATGCCCGGCGCGTTGCATGTGAGCCATTGCCATGAGCGCGATAAAATGTCCGGCGTGCAAACTGTCAGCCGTCGGGTCGAAACCGATATAAAACGTAACTTTCTTTTCGCCGAGGAGTTTTTTTACCTCGTCAACGTCGGTGCACTGCGCGATAAATCCGCGTTCGGTTAAGGTGTCGAATACATTTTCTGCCAAAATAATTTCCTCCTTAAGTGATTAATCGTTATTAAGACTCCAATCCGGAGCAAAGTCTGTAAGGTCAACTTCAATCAAAGTCAATGCTTCGTTCTTGGAAAGTTTTATTGATTCGAGACGACTCGGCGCAGGCAATTTCTCACCGTCTTCGAGCATACCATAAAGATGAAGTGATAAACCTTCGCGAGCATATTGAAAAGCTTGAAGAAAATCCGCGCCTTGAGAAACGCAACCGTCAAAGTCGGGGAAAATAACTCCAATTCCACTCTTGGCTTTGCTAAATACGGCGGGATAAACATATCTCACAAAAATCACTCCTTATCTGAATTTCAAACCCGATTGCCGTTCGATACTTTTCAAAACATTTTTATCTAAATCTTTGACGGGGTGTTGAACGGTGACGCGCCCTCTTTTGAAAGGATGTTTGAATTGATGATGGTCGCCCTTGCAATTAATTTCGTACCAACCGTTTTTTTTGAGCAAAGCAATAACTTCATTTGACGAATAATTTTTCATACCTCTTTACCTCGTGCCGCTTAGTTTAGCAAAAAATATCCTTAACTGCAATGCAGGAAAAATTTCATGGCGGCAGAAAAGGCAGTTAGGAACTAGAAGCTAGCAGCTAGAAGCTAGCAGCTAACAGCTAAATAGGAGTGATTAATTTGGCAATACTCTCTGCGGATAGCAAACGTTTCCTGCGCCGAATCGACTTTGCATTATTGCTGGCGGCGGCGGGGATTGTAATATACGGACTCATAATAATTTCAAGCGCAACACATATCAACACGCCGGGTGAAGAGCGATTTTGGTACGTTCAGCGGCAAGGGATTTTCGCAGTCGTCAACGCAATCTTGGCGGTACTGTTCATGAATTTTGATTATCGCGGACTTTCTCAACACGGCAAAAAACTTTACATTTTCAACTTGATAATTCTCCTGGCAGTCATGCTTTTCGGACACGCGGCATTGGGCGCACAACGCTGGATTCAAATCGGGCCGATAAGTTTGCAACCGTCGGAGTTTTCAAAGCTCATCATGATAATTTGCCTGGCATCGATTTTGGAAGAGCGCATGGGGCGATTAAACTCAATTCAAGATTTATTGCCAATCGCGGCTTATGTCGGCCTACCGTTTCTGTTAGTGCTCAAGCAGCCGGACTTAGGCACGTCGCTTGTATTCATGGCAATTTTTTTCGGAATGGTTATCGCCTGCGGAATGCCCTGGAGAATTTTCTCACTGATAATCGTCGCGGGAGTTGCAATGTTTCCTGTGTTGTGGCAGTTCATGAAGGACTATCAGAAAATGCGAATCATGGTTTTTCTCGACCCGAATGTTGACCCGCTCGGCAGCGGCTATCACATAATCCAATCCAAAATCGCAATCGGTTCGGGTATGCTCTTCGGCAAGGGATTATTCGAGGGTACACAAAGTCAGCTGAATTTTTTGCCGGAGAATCACACGGATTTTATCTTCGCGGTCGTCGGAGAGGAATTGGGCTTCGTCGGAGCAGTCGTATTGCTGATGTTGTATCTGATAGTTTTCTGGCGCGGAATTCAAATTGCCAAGGAGGCCGGCGACGTTTTCGGAAGACTGCTTGCCGTCGGGATAACGTCAATGCTTGCGTTTCATGTATTGGTTAATGTCGGCATGACGACCGGGATAATGCCCGTCACGGGAATACCGCTGCCGCTTATGAGTTACGGAATCAGCTCGCTGACGACAAATATTTTATCGATAGCAATTCTGCTGAATATTCACATGCACAAACAAAAATTTATTTTCTAGAAAGTAGAAAGTAGAAAGTAGGGAGTAGGGATTAGGTGAAAAATATTTTTGAGTTGACCAAGCCCGCAAGATATACGGGTGGCGAATTTAACAGCGTCGTGAAAAATTTTGACGAGACCGCTTGCCGAATTGTACTTGCCCTGCCCGATGTTTACGAAGTCGGCATGAGTAATTTGGGGCTGGCGATTTTGTATTCAATCCTTAACCGCCGCGACGATACTCTTTGCGAACGAGTTTATGCGCCGTGGATTGATGCTGAAGCCGTCATGCGTGACGAAAAAATTTTACTGTTCGCGCTGGAATCAAAACGCCCCGTCCGCAACTTCGACTTCCTCGGATTTTCCTTGCAATACGAAATGATTTACTCCAACGTCCTCAACATGCTTGACCTTGCGAAAATTTCTTTGCACACTTCAGAGCGCGCAGATGATGAACCGTTCGTTATCGGCGGCGGACCTTGCGTTTACAATGTCGAACCCGTCGCGGATTTTTTTGACTTCTTTATTGTCGGTGAGGCGGAAGAAGTTTTCGGCGAAATCGTCGAGAAATTCATTGCTTGGAAAAATTCCGGTAAAGTCGGCGGTCGAAAAGCTTTTCTGCGGAGTTTATTGACCGTCAAGGGAATTTACGTGCCGAGTTTTTATGAGCCACTCTACAGCGGAGAAAAATTTTTGGGCATGAAAATTTTGGAGCCGACTGCCCCGCCGAAAATTTTAAAACGCGTGGTGAAAGATTTCGACGCGACGCCTTCAGTTGAAAATCCCGTCGTGCCGTTCATGGAAATTATTCACGACAGGGCAATGCTTGAGCTGTTCAGAGGTTGCAGTCGCGGTTGTCGATTTTGTCAAGCGGGCATGACTTATCGCCCCGTCCGTGAAAGAAAATCCGAAACTCTTCGGGCAATGGCAAGGCGTTTGATTGATTCGAGCGGCTGGGACGAAATTTCTTTAACGTCGTTGAGCAGCGCGGATTATTCTTGCTTGAGCCGATTGATTGACGATTTGCAAAGTGATTTCCGCAACGAAAAAGTCAGCTTCTCCCTGCCGAGTTTGAGGATTGACAGCTTTTCAATCGACCTGGCCGAACGCGTTCAAGCCGTCCGAAAAAGTGGATTGACTTTTGCGCCTGAAGCCGGCACTCAACGTTTGCGCGACGAGATTAACAAAAATGTCACCGAAGAAAATTTACTTGACGCGTGCGGCGCGGCATTTTCAAAGGGTTGGAAGAGCGTTAAGCTTTATTTCATGATGGGCTTGCCGACGGAGACTGATGACGATATTGCGGGAATTGCCGAGTTGGCGCAAAAGGTTGCGAATTTGTACCGCACAATAAAAAATCGCCGCGACGTGAAAGTTACGGTAAGCGTGTCATGTTTTGTGCCGAAACCGTGGACGCCGTTTCAATGGTCGGCGCAAATTTCTGCGGAAGAATTTGAGCGGCGGCAAAAATTTTTGAAGAGCCTGATTCGCGACAAGGCGATAACTTACAATTACCACAATGCAAGACTTTCGGTGTTGGAGGGAGCATTGGCGCGAGGTGACAGGCGGCTTGCGAAAGTGATTGAGGCGGCGTGGAAGTCGGGCGCGAAGTTTGACGGCTGGTCGGATTTGTTCAAGCCTGATGTTTGGGCGGAAGCGTTTGAGGCGTGCGGAATAAATCCCGAATATTACAGCGGACGTGAGAGAAATTTTTGGGAGCCATTGCCGTGGGAGCATACGTCGCCGGGCGTCGACAAAAATTTTCTGCTTGCGGAGTGGGAAAAATCTCAAGTCGGAGAAACTACCCGCGATTGTAGGCGGACGAGTTGCACAGGTTGCGGCGTCTGCATGAAATTGGGAGTAGGGATTAGGGATTGGGGATTAGGGACGAGTTTAGGGAAATGGGAAATGGGAAATGGGAAAAGTTTAACTCCTAACTCCTACCTCCTAACTCCTAACTGCAAATATCGTGCGCAGATTCGCAAGGGCGCGGAAATTGCCGTGCTAAGTCATCTGGATTATATGAACGTTTTCATGCGGGCATTGTTGAGGAGCAAGTTACCTGCCGCGTGGAGTGAGGGCTTCAATCCGCATTTGAAAGTTTCATTCGCGACGGCATTGGCAGTGGGCGTGACGAGTGATTGCGAATACGTCGACTTTGAATTGACCGAACCCGTCAGCGAATTTGACGTTGCAAAAAAATTGAATGAGCAACTGCCGAAGGGTGCAGAAATTTTGCGGCTGAAAAAATTACGCGGCAAGTCAAAGCCCGTGATGTCATTGGTCGACTTGTCGCGATATGAAGTTCGTTTGCCGTTCGAGGAAAAATTTTTATCCGCCGCGCAGCTGTCAATCAAAAATTTCAACGCAACGCCTGAAATAAAATTCACACGCGTCACACCTAAGAAAACTCGCGAACTTGAACTGAAAAAATATCTCGTCGAACCGGTGGAAATATCTTTGGCGGGCGACGAGTTGTTGATAAAATTCGCAGTTAAAATCACGCCGGAGGGAAGTCTCAAGCCGAGTGAAGTTTTAAAAATTCTTCGGGAGCAATTCGACTTCCCCGCAGATATTTCAGCCGCAAAAATTAATCGGACGGCTTTACTTTGCAATGGAAAAAATTTGGTGGTTTAAATAATGTTTTTCTCGTAGGCGTCGTAAAGGGCTTTAAGTTCCTCAATCTTGTCGTAAATTTCAACCTGCAAATGCGACGCCGTTTCAAATTCGCCCGCATTGAGCGCATTAATCAGCCGCGTGAATAAAGATTTCTCGTCGATTGAATCTTTCGCGAGGGCGGCACGAAGTAAAAATATTTTGTTCCAGTTGTAGGCGTCGAGGTCGGTGACAAATTCGGCGTCAATTTTTTTTGCCTTGCGGACAATGTTGCGAAGTTCGGGAAGGATACGCGAAATTAATTCGGTCTTCCAACGCAAAAGTGCACCGTCGCGGAAAGCGTTAATAATCCTCTCCTGCAATGCCCCGCCGCTTGAAATAATTTTAACTTTGTCGGGATATTTTTTCAGAGCCTCCATATTTTCCCAGACGGTAGCGGGCGGCTTGCCAAAAAGTTTATCGCGTTCAGCCTGCGTGAAGTCCTCAAAAACATCTTGCTCACTGCGATAGGCGCGGTCGGTCTCAAGGTAAAAGCCCACTTGCCCCGCACCCTTGGAAAGCTCCGTCAAAAGTTCCGAAGTCTTATGAGTGACCGCCATTTTCACGCCGTCAAGAATCGCCGAATAACATGCCGCCAATACCAGATAAATATTCGTGTAGGGATTGCAGCCGCGAAGTTCAAAGCGCGTCGCCATAGGATTTTTCAAGTCGCGAATCAAGCTGACTAGGATTGTACGATTGCGGGCGGGGATTTTCGGAGTATTGCCCAGCGAAGTCACGATACAAACGGGAGCTTCAAAGCCGGGCTTCAATCTGTTAAGTGAATCATTCGTCGCACTCACAAACGGATTGATAACCTCGTAATTTTTCAGCAAGCCCATTAACGCGCCGTAGCCGACTGCGCTCATGTAATCTTCGACGGGATTTTTCGCGGCAAAGAGATTGTGAATTTTCCCGTCAGCAGTGACGGCCGCAAGTCCGATATGCGTATGTTCGCCATTGCCCGCAAGACCAATCATCGGTTTAGCCTTGAAAGTGACTTCCAAACCGTTTGCGCGGAAAATTTCCTTGACGACCGTCCGCACGACGATTTCATTATCAGCAGCCTGAACCGCGTCCGCAAATTTCCAATCAATTTCCAGCTGTTCGCAGACGTGCGTTAAATGCCCCGATTCGTCAATCTGCGCCTTAAGCCCGCCAACTTCCTTATGCCCCATTTCAACCTGCAAGCCGTATTTGTCCAGCTCAATTATCGACTGCTCCAACGCGCAACGTACCGCGCCATGCGTCCGTTCCCAATACTGCTCCTGCATAATTTGCGACGCGCTCATTTCTTCGACGGACGCTTCCGCCAGAGGTGTCTTTACCCAAAACTCAAGCTCCGTTGCCGACGTGAACACGATGTCGATAATTTCTTTACCGCTCACGTCTAAGCCGTCAATATCGGGGTGCGCGTGGAAAAGATTAACCAGTTCGCGTTTAACGTGAATCAGCGTGTCAGTCAAAACCGCTCGACTGTCGACGCGCTTGCCCTCGTGAATCAAAAATCCGGGGATTCTCAACGTGCCGACGGGGCGATTGGTCACGTTGTCATAGTGCTCAAAATTGTAATCGACGAACCAGTTGACATTAGGGTCAACGGGCATATCAACTTTGGCATTGTTGAGCGTGGCGATACCCGGCAATACTACGCTTGAGCCGTCAGTTTGTACAGCCGTGCCCGCAAAAAATTCGTCAATGTCCTTGATGAAAATTCGGACGGGGATTTTCTCGTCAGTGTCGTTACCTGCCAAATCAATTCCGACCAGTGACACAAATTTTATTTCGGGGTGTTCGCGCAGCTGACGGATAATTTCTTCCTTCGGAGTGTTTGCTTTGATTGTGTAAAGTAAATCTGCCATTGAAAACCGCTCCTTCGCGTGAAGTGCTCATGATGAGCCGCGCATAATTTATCATAAGCGGCGGCAAGCTACAAGGGATTTGGGGCAAGTACACAGTATTATTGATTTTAACCGCACATTTTCTTATAATGGCGGTGAGGTGATTTACGTGGAAAGAAGTTTCTCCATTCCAATCTCAAGGCGCGACCTGCTGAAGTTGGCGGGCGTGACTGCGGCAGGTGTCGTCTTAAGCGGCAGTAAAACTGTTGAGGCGGCTGAAAAAACTTCGGGCGACTACGTTAAATACGGCGATAAAAAAATTTTTGTGCTTTATTCGGTTGACGTGTGCATTTGCGGCGGGGGACCTTCGGGAACTGCCGCGGCTGTCAACGCGGCTCGTAACGGCGCAAAAACTCTTCTGATTGAACGCGGCATTGCTCTGGGCGGACTGGGAGTTTTAGGTTGCGTCTATCCGTTCATGGATACGCACGCTCCCGACAGTGACACGCCTTATCTTGCCGAACTGAAAAATCGTCTGCGTGCAAAGGGCATTGAACCTTTCGATGGCGTCACTCAACAAACTTGGCACAATCCCGAAATCCTTGCTGAAATTCATGATGAGATGTGCGAAGAGGCAGGCGTTAATGTTTTATATCAAACGGTGCTGGTTGATTCGTTGACTTCGGGCGGGAAAATTTCTGCGATAATCATTCAAACTATCGCGGGACTTGCGGCCGTCAAAGCAAAAATTTTTATCGACGCGACCGGCGACGCTTACCTTTCCAGAGTTTCGGGCGTCGAATATGAACGCGGCTATGAAAAGACCGGTAACAATCAGCCGTTGAGTTTCCGATTTGAAATGGGCGGCATTGATACTAAAAAGCTTTATCAATACGTCGCGATTGATTTGCAGGAAGATTGGTGCAAGTCGAAGCTCCCCTACTTTGAAATTGCCGAGGCTATGCACCGTAAGCAACGTTACAAGTTGGAAGCTTTTATGGCTCGCGGAGTTGAGACGGGCGAAATTACTCAAGCTGAAGCGGAATATATGCAAGCGTATACGATTATCGGCAAAAACGGTGTCATGAGTATGAACTGCCCCGAAATCCCCGTTAAGTTCAGCGCGACCGACCCTGTCAGCTACAGCAAGGCCGTTACTTTCGGACGCAAGATGATGCGCAACATTGCCCGCTATCTGATTAAACATTTGCCGGGATTCGAGAACGCTTTCATCAGCCGCGAAGCCGTCATGCTAGGTGCCCGCGAATCGTGGCGTATCAAAGGTAAATATTATCTCGTGGAAGACGATTATCACAACGAGAGCAAATTTCCCGACGCGGTTTGTCGCACGGCATGGTTTATCGACGCTCACGGCGAAAAAGTTTCCGAAAAACTCCCCAAGGGCAGTTTCTATGAAATTCCCTATCGCGCCCTAATCACGGATAAAATTTCAAACTTAATCGTCGTCGGCAGGTGTATCAGCGCGAGTTTCATTCTGCAGGCGTCAATGAGGATTCAACCGACTTGCATAAGTATCGGTGAGGGTGCAGGAATTGCGGCGGCGTTCGGGCTGAAAAATAATATCGCCGCAAATATGATTGATTGGGCGAAAATTCCCGCTCATCAGCGAAGTTATGTTAGCTGCTAGGAACTAGGAACTAGGAACTAGGAACTAGGAACTAGGAACTAGGAGCTAGGTGCTAGTAGCTAGGTGCTAGTTGCTAATTGCGCGAAGTTATGTAAGCAAGGGGTGATTTTTTATGGAGAGAAGTTTTTTGATTCCGATTTCACGACGAGATTTGTTGAAGTTCGCGGGCTTAACGGCTGTCGGTACAGTTTTAAGCGGCAACAAAAATGTCGAGGCGGCTCAACCTGCTCCGGCGCAAAAATTCAATTTCAATGGCGCGAACATTCCGACTTTACTGCGCGTTGATGTCTGCGTATGTGGTGGAGGGCCTGCGGGAACTGCTGCGGCCGTCACTGCTGCCAGAAATGGTGCAAGCGTCGTGCTCGTCGAACAAGGTACCGTTCTCGGCGGACTTCAAACTCAAGGGCTGGTTTATCCCGCCATGCCCACAAGAATTCACGACAGCGATACGCCTTACATTACCGACTTGAATAAAAGATTTTCCATGCATGGTTTTGACGTCAATTTTGTTAATGACCCTCAATATAAAAATGGCGGCGACGCTCGCGAATATATGCCCGAACTGTTAGCGTTCATTTACGACGAACTTTGTGCCGATTACAAAGTTAACGTCCTCTACAACGCGACGCTGATTGGTGCGAATACTTCAGGCGGCAAGATTACTTCAGCCGTCATTCATACGGTCGAGGGCTTGAGTAAAATGGAGGCGAATATTTTTATTGACGCGACGGGTGACGCAACTTTATCGAGGCTCGCGGGAGTTCCAAGCGTCCGCGGTTCAGAAACTACCGGTCGTAATCAGAAAATGAGTTTCCGCTTTGAAATGGGCGGCGTCGAGGAGATGAAGGTTTATAAATTCTTCGTCAAAAAGCTCAAGGACGGTTGGTGCGAAAGTAAACCGCCCGAATTTGAATTTGCCAAAACTACTCACACAGAAAAATTTTATTACGAGGGCATTCAACGCGGCGAAGTTACCAAAGATGATATTGCGTATATTCAGGCGTTTACAATTCTCGGCAAGCCCGGTACCATGTCGATGAATTGCCCCGAAGTGTCGCCGTATCTTTACAGCTCGACAAATGCTCTTGACAGGAGTAAGGCTATCCGCGAGTGCAGGATTATGACGCGGCGTCTGGCGAATTTCTTCAAGAAAAATATCCCCGGATTCAAGAAAGCTTATATCAGTCGTGAAGCGTCAATGCTCGGAGTGCGTGAATCGTGGCGTATTCACGGGAAATATTATATGACTAAAGACGATTACTTCAATGCGCAAAAATTCCCCGACGCAGTTTGTAGAAGTGCCTATCCGATTGACATTCACGACGAAGTTTTGGACGTTCACAGGACGCTTGCCAAGGGTGAGTTCTATGAAATTCCGTATCGCGCCCTAGTCACAAATGAATTTTCCAATTTACTCGTCGTCGGCAGGTGTATCAGTTCAGATTTCCCCGCTCAAGCCGCAGTCAGAATTCAACCAACATGTATGAGTATGGGCGAGGCGGCAGGTATCGCGGCGGCTTATGGTCTCAAAAATAATATTGCAGTCAATGTGATTGATTGGGCGAGCATTCCCAATCGCAGTTACGTCAGCGCGGGATAAAATGGACAAATTACAGAAAATATTTCGAATTAAACCAACTCAAGCTATCATAATGAGTTTCGTATTTATGATTTTGCTCGGAACATTTTTATTGATGTTGCCGATAAGCACGACGAATCATCAGGGCTTGAAGTGGATAGACGCGTTTTTCGTATCAACGTCGGCGTCATGCGTCACGGGCTTAACGGTCGTCGACTTGCACAACGACTTAACATTTTTCGGGACGATTGTAATGCTCATGCTGATTCAAGTCGGCGGATTGGGAATAATGACGCTGGCAACATTGGCGGTTCATATTATGGGCTATCGGTTTCAGCTCAAAGAAAATATCATCTTGCAAGAATCACTTAATCAGGGCGGGCAAGCCGGTTTGTTCGAGTTAATCAGCCGCATGATTAAATACACGCTGACGATTGAAATGTTTTTTGCGGTCGTGCTGACAATTCATTTCTACCCCGAATTTGGATTTAATGCTATCGGCTACGGGATTTTTCATTCGGTTTCGGCATTTTGTAACGCGGGCTTTGATTTATTCGGCAACTACGACAGTCTTTGTAAACGCAATGACGATTATTTTTTGATGACGTGTATTGGTCTGCTGATAATTTTGGGCGGCATTGGTTTTACAGTCATGTCGGACGTTCTGCATAAAAAATTTTGGCGGAAATATTCCCTCCACACAAAAATAGTTATAGTGATGAATATCGCGCTGATTTTGTTCGGGACGCTGACAATATTCGCCGTGGAGTATTACAATCCCGACACAATCGGAAATTTGAGCATACCCGCACAACTCGCCAACGCGTGTTTTACTTCCGTGTCATGCAGGACGGCCGGTTTCAATTCATTTGACTTGGCGCAATCCGAACAGATAACTTTGCTGATAATGATAATTTTGATGTTCATCGGGGCAAGTCCGCTGTCGACGGGCGGCGGCATTAAAAGTACGACGTTTTTTATAATCCTGCAGTCAATGTGGGCGGTCTTCCGTGGCAAAAGTGAAATTGTCATCTTCGGGCGGCGGATAAGTCGTGAGTTGCGTGACCAAGCCTTTGCAATTTTCACAATGGGGACAATTTGGGTTGTGATTGCGGGGATAACTTTATCGGTGATTGACGGCGAAGTTCACGATTTGGAGGAAGTTCTCTTCGAGACGGTTTCAGGCTTCGGGACAGTCGGCATGGGAATTGGAATAACTTCGGAGTGGGACGTTTGGGGCAAGCTGATTTTGGCATTGACAATGCTGGTCGGCAGGGTCGGCATAATGACTTTCATGTTGTCGCTGATAACTCAAAAAACTACGCGGATAAAATATCCCGCTGAAGACATAATGATAGGCTAGGGAGCAGGGAACAGGGAACAGGGAACAGTAAAATCTAATCCCTGTTCCCTAATCCCTGTTCCCTAAAAGAAAGGGATTGATATGAAGAAAAATTTTGCAGTATTGGGTTTGGGCAGATTCGGACGCAACGTGGCCGTGACGCTTGAGGAAATGGGCTATAATGTTTTGGGCGTGGATAAAGATGAAAATGTTGCGGCTGAAATGGCGGACAGTTTGACCAAAGTCGTGAGCTTCGATATCAGGGAAATGCACGCGCTTAAAGAGGTCGGCATATCTGATTTTGATGTCGTCGTGATTGCCTCGAAGAGTTTGGAAGCCAGTCTTATGGCGACAATGCTCTGCAAAGAATTCAACGTCAATGAAATAATCGTCAAGGCGATAGATGAACGTCATGCGGAAATGGCAAAACGTTTGGGCGCGACTAAGATAATTTTTTCTGAACGTGACACGGCAAGGCAGTTGGCGCGGCAGTTGGTCTCGAAAAATTCTTCCGACTTGACGGAGATTGATACTAATATCGGGATTCTGACTTTGAATGTGCCGAAAAAGTTTATCGGGAAAAATCTAATCGAAACGAATTTGCGCGAGGAATACAACGTTAATGTTATCGCGATAAGAAGCGAAGATAAAATACTTGTACCGCCGCCCCCGAATCACGTTTTCATAGTCGGCGAAAAAATTTTTGTCGTGGGAACGTCGGAGGCTCTGCTTAAATTTGAAAGGGAAGTAGGGAGTAGGGAGCAGTAAAATCTAATCCCTGTTCCCTAATCCCTGTTCCCTATAAGAAAGGAGATTTTATTATGCTTAAGAAAACAAAAATCATCTGCACGCAAGGCCCTGCTACTGACGCGCCGGGCGTCATCGAAGGCCTCATCGCTAACGGTATGAACGCTGCTCGATTCAACTTTTCTCACGGTGATCACGCCGGTCATAAAAAACGTATCGACGCCGTTAAAGCCGCCGCTAAAGCTTCGGGCAAAATCATTTCGTTGATTCTCGATACCAAAGGTCCCGAAATGCGCCTCGGTGATTTCAAAGACGGTGCCGTTCAACTCCTCGAAGGCAACAAATTTACCCTAGTCAATGATGATATTCTCGGCGATGAAACTCAAGCGTCCGTCACTCACAAACTCCTTTACTCCGAAGTTAAAGTTGGCGATAAACTCCTCCTCAATGACGGCCTTGTTGAGTTGCAAATTGATGACATTAAGGACAAAAATATTTACACCACGATTTTAAATTCCGGCAAGATGAGCAGTCGTAAACGCGTCGCCGCTCCCGGGGTATCACTCGGACTTCCCGCCGTCTCTGAACAAGATGAAAAGGATATTCTCTTCGGCATTGAAAATGATATGGATTTCGTAGCCGCCAGTTTCATTCAGCGTGCCAAAGATGTTGAGGAAATTCGCGAACTTATCGTCAAAAACGGTGGTCACATGGAAATTATTTCCAAAATCGAAAACCTGGAAGGTGTCAAAAACATTGACGAGATTATTGCCGTAAGTGACGGAATTATGGTTGCTCGCGGTGATTTGGGCGTTGAAATTCCCGCTCAAGACGTGCCCATTATCCAGAAAGATATTATCAAGAAATGCAATGCTGTCGGTAAACCAGTCGTCGTCGCCACTCAAATGTTGGAGAGCATGACCGTTAACCCTCGGCCGACTCGCGCTGAAGTTTCTGATGTCGGTAATGCCATTCTTGACGGCGCGGACGTTATTATGCTTAGCGGTGAAACTGCCGGCGGTAAATATCCCATTGAAGCCGCTACCATGATGAATCAAATTGCTCTGCGCATTGAACAATCCCTCGAATACAAGGAAATTTTCCTCATGAAGGGCATGCACAGAAAATATTCTCACACGGACGCCATTGCTCATGCTACTGTTCAACTCGGTTACGAACTCAACGCCAAGGCTATCATTACTCCTACTCGTTCGGGTTATACTGCTCGCGTCGTATCCAAATACAAGCCCAAAGCTCCCATTATCGCCTTCACTCAAAACAGTCAAGTTGCTCGACATTTGAATTTGCGTTGGGGTGTTTATCCCATTCCCGGTACTCCTTGGCTTGATATTTTGCAGATGATTGACTATTCGGCGGCCGCCGCTCTTGAACATGGTTTTGTTCAAAAGGGCGACCTCGTCATTTTAACTGCCGGTATGAAATTCGGTGAGGGCGGTACCAGTTCTATCCGCTTGCATAATATTTAGGGTATTAGGTTATTAGTACTATTAACCTGTTAACCTATTGACCTATTAACCTACAAAGGAGATGATTATTTTGATACCTTTTGTATTTGACCTTCAACGCTTCGCATTCAGCGGCGGCAACGGTACTAAAGACAACCCTTACAGAATCAGCAGTCAGGCGGACTTGGAACAGCTCGCAAAAGACGTTAATGGCGGTGATTTCGGCGGGAGTAACAGCTACCACGGTAAATATTTCAAACTCACCAATGACATTGCGCTCACGGGCAACTTTACAACTATCGGCGCAAGAAGAGAAATTTCTTTCCACGGCAACTTTGACGGCGATAATCACACCATAAGCAACCTCACTATCAACCAAACTCAAGGATTCTCCTATGCCAGCGGATTTTTCGGCTACGTCTACGGCTCGAAGATTTCTAACCTCCATTTTACGAACGTCAACATAAACTCAAATGCTGTGAACGTTGGCGCAATAGTCGGTGATACTGACGGCCCTGCCGGTGATGACGCCAATATCAGCAACTGTTCTGTTCAAGGCACTGTCACCGGTACCGGCGGTACTGTCGGCGGACTTGTCGGCAACAATTACGGCTTCATCAACAACAGCGCGTTTTTCGGCACAATCAATTACAGCGGCGGCAACGTCGGCATAATGGCCGGCAATACTGCCTTTGCCGGTTTTATCAACAACAACTATTACGTCGGCGACTTCGGCAACATCAACACTAATGGCGCGACTAGGATTTACAACATCACGGTACCCAACGGCGTCACCTCTGATTCACTCGTCACTTTTGGCAATAAGACGTATATTAAGAGCGGCGAAGCTACTTTCAACTACCCCGGCGGCACTTACAAATACAATGTCACGGGCGATGTTACCGTTACTTTCAAGGACAATAAATTTTACGCCAATAACACCGACCTCGGAGCAGTCTTCCCCGCTACACTTGAAGGCGACGGTTCAGCTGATAACCCCTACCTCATCAATTCGGCAGACCGGTTGCGTCAACTGGCGGCTTATGTCAATATCGGCAACGACTGCGCTGGCAAACATTTCAAACTTGCAAACGACATTGCGCTCACGGGCGAATGGACACCTATCGGCACCAGTTCCAACAACAGCTTCATGGGCAATTTCGACGGCGACGGTAAAATTATCAGCGGCCTCACGATCACTGACGGCGATCGTTGCCAAGGATTGTTCGGCTACGTTTACGACGCCACGATTAAAAATGTCAATCTAACGAACGTCAACATTACGGCGAAAGATGCAGTCGGAGCCTTGGTCGGTTACGCGTCGGATAAAACTCAAGTCGGAACTCAAATTATCAACTGTTCGGCTCAAGGCAATGTCAAAACTACAAGCCCCAACTCAAATGTCGGCGGATTGGTCGGTTACATAAACTCCAACGTCACAATCGACGGTTGCTCATTCCGTGGCAAAGTTCAAGGTCGCGGACGTTACGAAGATTCACGTAATGCTACTAATGGCGGCGGGATTGTCGGATTCAACAATCGCAGCACCATTAAAAACAGCGTATTTCTCGGCGACACAATCATAAGCACAAATGAAGACGTAATCGCCTGCAACGAGGGCGGCACTTTCACCGACAATTATTATTACGGCAACTTGAGATACGACAATGCCAACGGGGCTATCGGGATTTACAAAGTCACCTTACCCGAAGGTGTCACCTCAAGTTCAATCGTCACGGTTGGCGGCATGAAGTTCATCAAGGGCGGCGAAGTTTCTTTCCAATACGGCGGCAACTCCTACTCCTACACCGTCACGAATGATTTTGCCGTCACTATCAAAGACAATGCGCTTTCCTTCGACACCACCGCATTTAACGCGAACTTCCCCGGCAACTTGAGCGGCTCCGGTTCAGCCAATAATCCTTACCTCATCAAGACTGAAACCGACTTGCGGCAACTGGCCAACTACGTCAACTACGGCAATGACTGCGCGGGCAAATATTTCAAGCTTGCCGACAATATCACACTGACGAATGATTGGTTAGCTATCGGCGAAAACCTGAGACCCTTCAAAGGCATATTCGACGGCGACGGCAAAACTATCAGCGGACTTACCGTTAGCGGCGGCGATAATCTGGGCTTATTCGGTCGTGTCGAGAACGCGACGATTCAAAATCTTAATCTTGCGGGCGTCAATGTCACGGGCAAAAATAATGTCGGCTCACTTGTCGGCTCTGCCAATAACAATTCCCAAATCATCAACTGCACTGTTCAAGGCAACATCACAGGTTCCGAAAACGTCGGAGGCTTCGTCGGTGTCTTAAGCGGCAGCACCATTAAAAACTGTACCTTCCTCGGCGGCTCAATCAAAGGAAAAAATATCGGCGTCATTGTCGGCAGTAATGGCGGTTCTGTCAATGATAATTATTATTTCGGCGATTTAAAGGGCATCAATTCCAACGGGGCTACGCAGATTTTTAATGTCACCATGCCCGCTGATGTCACTTCAACCGCGCTTATCGATATCAACGGCACGAAGTACATTAAGGGCGGCAATGCCATTTTCTCCTACAACGGCAAAAATTATTCCTACAACGTCAATGATGATATTACCGTCACGCTCAAAGACAACAAAGTTTACGTCAATAACACTGTACCTACAATGAACTTCCCCGGCAACCTCGAAGGTGACGGCTCCGCAAATAACCCCTTCCTACTCAAGACGTTAGACCATCTGCGCCAACTTGCCAACTACGTCAATGCCGGCAACAACTGCCAAGGTATAAATTTCAAGCTGACCGAAGATATAAGGTTTGCGGGCGATTGGACACCTATCGGCGAGAAATTTACTCCCTTCAAAGGCAATTTTGACGGCGATAATCACACGATAAGCAGCTTTAATTTCCATAGGGCTGACCATTTTGGTTTATTCGGCTATCTTGAAGGCGCAAGTATCAAAAATCTCAAACTCACGGACGTAAATATCAGAGGGTGGTTTAAAGTCGGAGCAATGGCAATCGCCGCGGATCACGGTACGCAAATCCTCAACTGTACGGCAAGTGGCACTGTCACATCACCTTTCATGGGCGCATTTATCGGCGGAGTGGTAGGTTATATCAGGGGCGGCTCCACGGTTGACGGTTGCACATTCAGCGGCACAATCGCGGGCAGTGATGAATTTCTCGGTTCATTTGCAGGCGGTATTTCCGGCTACAATAACAACAGTACGATTAAAAATTGCGCGAATCTTGGCGGCACAATCAAAGGAGCAAATTACGGAATCATAGCGGGTAATGATTCAAGCGGCACCTTCACCGACAACTATTACCTCGGAACGCTTGCCGCAGGTATCATATCCAATAATGCCGCGCAGATTTACAACGTCACTATGCCCAATGGCGTCACGTCAAATGCTCTGGTTGAAATTGGCGGCAGGAAGTATATCAAGGGTGGCGACGCGACTTTCACTTACAATGGCACCGACTACACCTACACTGTCACTGGAGATATTGCGGTCACGATTCAAGACGACAAACTTTCTTTCGGCAAATTTGAGAGTGATGAAAACTTCCTCTCCACGCTCGAAGGCGACGGTTCAGCAAGCAATCCCTACCTCATCAAGACGTCAGACCATATGCGCCAATTAGCCTCACATGTCAACGGCGGCAACAACTATTCGGGCATTAATTTCAAGCTTGCCAATGATATTAATCTGGCGGGCGAATGGACACCGATAGGCACGAGTTCTGGCAAGTTCAGCGGCAACTTTGACGGCGACGGTCACACGATAAGCGGCCTCACGATTAGTGGTGATGATAATCAGGGATTATTCGGCTACTTGGACGGCGCGACGCTTAAAAACGTCCACTTGACGGGCGCGAGTATCACGGGCAAAAATAATGTCGGCGGGATAGTCGGCAACGCGAATAACTCCCAAATCAGCGGCTGTTCAGTTCAAGGCAACATCACAGGTTCGGGCAATGTCGGTATAATCGTCGGCAGTAATGGCACTCTCACGAACAATTATTATTTCGGCGACTTTGGCAACATCAACACTAACGGCGCGACTAGGATTTACAATATCACCTTGCCCAATGGCGTCACCTCTGATTCATTCGTCCAAATCAATGGCAAGACGTACATTAAGGGCGGCGCAGTCACTTTCAGCTACAGCAACGACACCTACAACTACACCGTCAATTCTGATATTACCGTCAATATCAAGGACAACAAATTTTACATCAATGACACCGACCTCGGAGCAGTCTTCCCCGCTACACTTGAAGGTAACGGTTCAGCTGATAACCCCTACCTCATCAAGACGGCAGAACAGTTGCGTCAACTGGCGGCTTATGTTAATATTGGTAATAACTGCGCGGGCATGAACTTCAGGTTGACTGATAACATCACGATTGCGGGCAATTGGACACCGATTGGCAACCGCTCAAATAAATTCAGCGGCATATTCGACGGTGCTAATCACACAATCAGCAGAATCACTATCAATGACGCGACTAACTATTATCAGGGATTATTTGGCTACACTGCCGGAGCTACGATTCAAAATGTCAATTTGACTGGCGCGAGTATCACGGGCAAAAATGAAGTCGGTATGCTGGTAGGTTATGCGTCGGACAAAACGCAAATCAGCAACTGTTCAGCTCAAGGCAACGTCAAAGCCAATGATGATAACAGGACTGCAGGCGGGATTGTCGGCACCAATAACGTCAGCACGATTAGAAATTGTACATTCCTCGGCGGCACGATTGACGGCGGGCGCAGTGGTGTAATCGCCGGCTATAAAAGAGGCTCCTTAGTTGACAATTATTATTTAGGTGATTTAAATGGCGTCGAATCCAACAAAGCCACGCAACTTTTCAACGTCACCATGCCCGAAAATGTCACTTCAAGTGCTCTCGTCGAAGTCAACGGCACGAAGTACATCAAGGCCGGCAATGCCACTTTCACTTACAATGGCAAGAATTATTCCTACAACGTCACGGGCAATGTAACCGTCACGCTCCGAGGCAATGAATTTTACGTCAACGGCACCGCAACTGAAACGACCTTCCCCGCCACACTCGACGGCGACGGCTCCGCTAACAATCCGTTCCTCATCAAGACGGAAGAAAATCTGCGTCAACTTGCCAATTACGTCAACGCCGGTAACAGTTGCCAAGGCTTAACTTTCAAGATTGCCAATGACATTGCGCTGACGAGTGATTGGACGCCGATAGGTGACAGCTCCAACAAATTCAGCGGCACATTCGACGGTGACAATCACACGATAAGCAATCTCACAATCATAGGCGGCGATTCTGAAAAATATCAAGGCTTATTCGGCGAAGTAGAGGCCGCGACGCTTAGAAATGTCAAACTCACGGGTGTTAATATCAGCGGTTATTATCGAGTTGGGGCACTGGTGGCCGACGCATACAATAACGCGCAAATCCTCAACTGTACGGCGAGTGGCGACATAAAATCAAATGTCATGATAGCATTTATCGGCGGATTGATTGGTTACATCCATAAAGACGTTACGGTTGACGGGTGCAGTTTCAGCGGCACTATCGGCGGTTTTGAATGTCCTAAATTTCCTGATATTGCTGCTCAAAGTGGCGGAATAGTCGGTCTCAATGACGGCAGTATCATCAAAAATTGCGCATATCTCGGCGGTTCAATCAAGGGTGGCAACTGCGGCGCAATTACGTCTGCCGCCAGAATGGGTGGAACGCTTACCGATAATTATTATCTGGGCACGCTTGCTGAAGGCGTCAATAATAACAATGCCACGCAGATTTTCAATGTCACCATGCCTGAAAGCGTTACGTCAGATTCAATAGTCACGTTCAATGGCACGAAGTACATTAAGGGCGGTAATAACACTGTGGAAGGCCAAAAACTTTATGCGGACGATAGCGGCTCCACACTTACGGGCGGATTGGGCAACGATTCACTTTGGGGCGGAGCGGGTAAGGATACGTTCATTTACAATGGCGGCAACGATATTATTTACAACTTCGGCACCGGTGACACGCTCATAACGAACGGCTTTAACGACATCATTGCCAATTACAACACCGAAGGCAATTACATTAACATTCCTTGCGGCGCAGGTTCAGTTACGTTGAAAGACTTCTCGACAAATGAGTTCGCCATAAACCGTGACACTTGGACGCTCAGCAGTAACACTCTCACCAAGAACTAGCAGCTACTCCCTACTCCCTGTTCCCTAATCCCTGTTCCCTGTTCCCTGTTCCCTAAAAAAAGAAGGATTTATCGGCATTGCGCAGAATATACCATTAAACACATTCGGCAATAGCGGAAGGAGCTGTTGGGTCATGGCAATATTCAACATAAGAGGCAAGAACATCGAAATCACGCAGCCGTTGCGCGAGTACGTAGAAAAGCGCGTCGGCAAAATCACCAAGTACTTCGACAACATGGACGAAATATCCGTTCTGCTCTCGGTCGAAAAGGACAGGCAAATCGTCGAGGTTACGGCGGAAGTTCGCGGCGGACTTATCCTTCGCGGGCAGGAATCCAACGTGGACATGTACACTTCGATTGACCTGGTCGTCGAGAAATTGGAGCGTCAAATCCACAAGCAAAAGACTAAACTTGAAAGGCGTTTCCGTAACGGCGGCATGAGGGCGGAAGCGTTTGCCGAATCGAAAGTCCAAGTCGAACGCGACGATGAGGCGGAATATCCCATTGTCAAAACGAAACATTTCGTCGTTAAGCCCATGGACGTGCAGGAAGCTATCATGCAGATGAATTTGCTCAATCACAATTTCTTCGTCTTCCGCGACGCGCAGACCGAACAAATTTGCGTCGTCTACAAGCGCACTGCCGGTGCCTATGGTCTTTTGGAATTCGACGGCTGAATTCAATTAGGAGTTAGGAATTAAACACCTATTCCCTGTTCCCCAATCCCTAATCCCTAAAAAATCGTTGACGATTGAAAGGTTGCGTGTTACAATACGCGGGCAATCAAATTTTTCTAGTATCAAGCGGAGGGAGGGATATTGAATGGCCAATGAAGTCAAAGTTGGGAAAAACGAATCCATAGACAGTGCTCTCCGCCGCTTTAAGCGTACCTGTCAGAAGGCGGGCACGCTCGCAGAGGTTCGCAAGCGTGAACATTACGAAAAGCCCAGCGTCCGCCGCAAGAAAAAATCAGAGGCGGCTCGCAAGCGGAAGTATCGTTAATCCTTATCGACAAAACAAAAAGGCCGCTGTCTTGATTTGACGGCGGTCTTTTCGTGATTCTAAGCTGTATCTAACAATCATGATTCATAATCAGTTCACCACGAACGAAGGGAGACTAGTATGCAATATGCCCGAAAATAAATCCTCACCGCCCAAGAATCGAACAGGGATTATTTCACTCATAAAAGTTTTGCAACATTTCGGCGTGAAGGATTTGCAAAAGATTTATGACCAAAACCCCGAAACGGATGAGCAATTACAGACTTGGGAAAAACTTCAGAAGCTGGCGAAAAAGTACAAGGTTCAAAGTACGATTGTCCGCCCGACTGTCGACGAAATGCGCGAAATTGAATATCCCGCTATCGCCAAAATGAATGACGGCGCGTATATCGCTATCGGCAGCATGAACGAAGAAGTTATCCTGGCGATTGACCCGCGAGAAAATAAGCCGATAGCTATTCCAATGAAAAAGTTTTTGGAGAGCTGGTCGAACGAGCTTTTAACTTTCTCGGCGTCATTCAACTGGACTTACATCAAGAAAAAATATAATCTCGACTGGTTCTTAAAGGTTGTCAAGCGTTACAAAAGACCGCTCCTGGAAGTGCTTGCGGCGTCATTTTTCATTCAATTAATGGCACTCGTCTTCCCGCTGATGACGCAGGTTATCATTGATAAAGTCATTGGCAACGGCGGTTATTCGACGCTGACGGTTATCGGTTGCAGTTTGGTAGTATTTTTCTTCATGCAATCGCTGCTTACCGGTTTGAAAACTTACATACTCAACCACACGACAAATAAACTTGACGCAATTTTGGGTACACGGCTTTTCCGACATTTAATTTCCCTGCCGTTACCATATTTTGAAAGACGCCGCGTCGGTGAAATGTTAATGCGTGTTGACGCCCTCGCCAGAATTCGTGACTTTTTGACGGGCGCAGGCTTGACTTCAGTTTTGGACGCATTTTTCTCGATAGTTTTTATAGTATTCATGTTCTGGTATTCGGCACCGCTGACGTGGATTGCGCTATTATCAATCCCGCTGTACCTGATTCAGCTTTGGACGTTGCCGATAATCAGAGGCAAACTCGGCGGACTTTGGCGTGCAATGTCGGCTAACAATTCATTTTTGGTCGAATCAATTTCAAATATCGAAACGGTTAAAGCGTTGGCGGTCGAACCGCAATTTGTCAACAAGTGGGAAAATCTCTTGGCGCGTTATATCCGTGCGCATTTTGAAATGGCAAAGTTCCGCCTGTTCATGGACACGTTCAAATCAATTATTCAGGCGACGATAAATTTGGCAATCCTCTGCTACGGCGGTCATATGGTTATGGATGGTGAAATGACACTCGGTCAATTAATCGCCTTCCGAATGATTTCCGGTCATGCACTGACGCCGCTTTCAAATATCTTGATGATGTGGTGGCATTTGGTCATGCTGAAATTCTCACTCGGATTGGTCGGCGACATTTTGGGTACGCCTATGGAACCGATTATTCATGAAATGGGCAAGCGCGGCGACCGCAGGGTTGACGGCGCGATTGAGATAAGTGACGTTTCCTTCCGATACCGCGTTGACTTGCCACTCGTCTTGCAGCATGTAAATTTGAGCATTTTGCCTGGACAAAAAATCGGTATCGTCGGGCGTTCAGGCTCCGGCAAGTCGACTTTGACAAACCTCGTGCAAAACCTTTACATTCCCGAAGAAGGCCATATCGTTATCGGCGGCATTGATACTCGTGAGGCTAATCTCGGTTGGCTGCGCGAACAAATCGGCGTCGTCATGCAGGAAAATTACCTGTTCAACTCCAGCGTGCGTGACAACATTGCCGTAAGCCGTCCGACTGCCACTATGGACGAAATTATCCGTGCTGCGCGATTGGCCGGTGCTCATGATTTTATTTTGGAGCTTAAGGAAGGTTACGATACTAAAGTTGGTGAACGCGGCGATTCACTTTCAGGCGGTCAACGTCAA
This sequence comes from Selenomonadaceae bacterium, assembly GCA_017427545.1. Classification (GTDB taxonomy): domain Bacteria; phylum Bacillota; class Negativicutes; order Selenomonadales; family Selenomonadaceae; genus Quinella. Next base: position 19,554 of record JAFRSO010000051.1, on the reverse strand, counting down.
CGCGTCGCCATTGCCCGCGCACTTCTTGCTAACCCGCCGATTTTGATTTTCGACGAGGCAACCAGTGCCCTTGACTACGAATCAGAACGAATCATTATGAATAACATGGGCGCAATCGGTGCAAATCGGACTATGCTCATAATCGCGCACAGACTTAGCTCGGTGCGCCGCTGTGATAAAATTATAGTCGTCGACAAGGGGCAGATCGTTGAGAGCGGTACGCATGAACAATTAATGGCACTCGGCGGACTTTATCGTTATCTTTACGATCAGCAAGAAAGTAGAGGATAGAGCAATGAGGAAAAAATTAAGAAAATTTGTCCAGTGGCTTCTTCACGGTGAAGACCGCGAGAAAGAAACGGAATTCTTGCCGGCGATACTCGAAGTAACAGAAACTCCCCCGTCACCGATTGGCCGGCTCACAATGTGGACGATTTTGGTATTGGTCGTCGTATTATTGGCATGGTCATTTTTGGGCGAGATAAATGAAGTTGCGGTTGCGGGCGGCAAAGTCATTCCTTCGGGGCAAGTTAAAACCGTCCAAGTCAAAAACAAAGGTATCGTCAAGGAAATTACCGTTGAGGAAGGGCAACTCGTTCAGGAAGGCGACGTATTGGTTGTCCTCGACCCGACGACTACTACCGCCGATTATGACAGCTTGAAGAAACGCGCCGCTTATTACAAACTCGACATTCAGCGGTTGACGGCGGAATTGACGCAACAACCTTTCACGCCGGAAGAAGATCCCGACCTTGAACCGCATGATTTGGCGGCGGAAATGGCACTCTATCAAAGCCGCACGTCCGATTATCACACCCAGCGTCAAAGTCGTTTGGATGTCATTGATCAGAAAATGGCCAGACTTCAAGCAACGCAGGCTACTTACGAAAAGTACGCGCAAGTTTTGGCAATTCAGCAGGAGAAGGAAGCTCGCTTGGTTGAGTTGAGTGAGCAAAATGCAATTTCCGAATTCCAGCTCCTCGAACAGCAAAGTGCCACGATTGAATATGCCAAAAATGCTCAAGCTGAACTCGACGAACTCAACAGTATCAAAGCTGAAATCGCCGAAGCTCAACAAAATCTTGCAAACGTCGACGCCTCCTATCACAAGGACATTATGACGGCTCTTGTTGAGGCGAAGAAAGAATATTACACCGTTACCGAATCAATCAAAAAGGCTGATGAGGATTCACGCATGGCGACGATTTACGCGCCAATTTCCGGACGCGTTTACAACTTGAACATTCACACACTCGGCGGCATTGTCACTGACGCGCAACCTTTAATGCAGATTGTCCCCGAAGACGCCAAGCTTGAGTTTGAAGTTTACGCGGACAACAAAGACATCGGCTTTATCAAAGTCGGTCAAGAGGCTGAAGTCAAGGTAGAAACTTTTAACTTCCAAAAGTTCGGCATGTACAAGGCTGAAGTTATGGAAATCAGCGCGGACGCCGTCAACGAACCTAACGATCAGCAACGCGACAAAAAATATAAACTCCTCCTCGACCCGACGAGCAATGACATTAACGTTTACGGTCAACCCGCAAAAATCGAAATCGGCATGAATGTCAGCGCGGAAATCAAAATCAAGGAAAAGAGAATTATTGACTTCTTCCTCGACCCGTTCCGCCGCTACACGTCCGAAGCTTTAAGGGAGCGTTGATTTATGGCGGAAAATAATAATCGAACTCCTGACGATAAAAACCTTGTACCTTCTCAAGGGCAGGCACCTCAAAAATCCGGCGGACAAGCTCTCGGCAAAATCACTCCGAAGAAAGTTCCTCTCGACAAAGCTAAACCCGGTCAACTCGATACCGAAGTCAAGCAACCTGAAGAAGGCGGCGTCGTAAATGGCGTTGATACGGGGCTTGCATGTCTCGTTGCCATTGCGAAATATTACAATATTCCCGCCGATTATCGCCAGATTGAACGCGCTTATGTCTTGGACGAGGGCAGCGTTGATTACACGACGATTGTCCGCGCAGCACGTGACTTGAAGTTGAAGGCTCGCAAATACGAGGGCTTGTCGGAAGATGATTTGGACAAACTCGTTTATCCGATTCAAATTCGGCTGAAGTCCGGCAGAAGTGTTGTCATCACGACAATTCGCGAAGGCAATATTTATGTAATGGATCCTGTCTTTTCCCAACAGCCCGTTAAAGTTGACCGCTACAAACTTTTGATGGACTGGACGGGTGATGCGATTCTCTTCACACGCCGCTACGAACTCGACAAGAAGAAAAATAAATTCGGCTTCAGGTGGTTTATCCCCGTCGTCTCAAAATATCTCAACCTCTTGCGAAATGTTTTATTCCTGTCGCTGATTCTGCAGGTGATTGCGCTGACTTCACCGTTTTTTATCCAAGTCATCATCGACAGAGTTTTGGTTCACAGAGCCACTCAAGCACTTGATGTTTTGGTTATCGGTATGATTTTATGCGCGATTTTCCAAAACTGGATAACGGGCATAAGAACTTACCTCTTCACGAACATAACCAACAAAATGGACGTGGCGTTGAGTTCGCGTCTGTATAAAAATATTACCGCACTGCCAATAAGTTACTTCCAAAAGTGGCAAGTCGGTGATGTCGTTTCACGTACCGGCGAGCTTGAAACTCTGCGCGGCTTCATGACGGGTTCAAGCATGATGATTATCCTGGACATGGTTTTTACGATACTGTGCTTAGTCGTCATGTTCCTGTTCAGCAAAATTTTGACACTCGTCGTGCTCGTAATGATTCCGGTTTTCATACTGTTGAATTTAATCGTCGCGCCGATTTTCAAACGCATGATTAACGACAAATTCTTAATCGGCAGTGAAAGTCGCTCCTTCCTCATTGAGACGATAACCGGCATTAACACGGTCAAAGCTACCAGCGTCGAAAATAATTTTGTCCGCCGATATGAAGAGATACTCGCCCGATTCGTCAAGGCCTCATTCGACGTTGTAAACCTGGCGAATATTGCAAACTCTATCGCGTCATTTTTCTTGAGCCTGTTCAATCTCGTTATCCTTTGGGTCGGCGCATATTACATTATGGGCGGCGAAATGTCCGTTGGTGAATTGATTGCCTTCCAGATGATTGCGGGGCAGTTAATCTCGCCGATTATGCGATTGATTAATCAGTGGCAACATTTCCAGCAAGTCCGCGTTTCAATGGAAAGGTTAGCGGATATTATGGACGAGGATATTGAGCCGACGTTCAATCCTTCCCGCACGACACTGCCCAGCCTGCGCGGAGATATTGCGTTGGAGAAGTTGGCGTTCAGTTACACTCCCGAAGGCGGTAAAGTTCTCGACAACGTAAACATTCGTATTCCCGCCGGCATGAAGGTCGGGATAGTCGGTCGTTCAGGTAGCGGCAAGTCCACGCTTACGAAATTAATTCAACGTCTTTTCCTCCCCGACACCGGCAGAATTTTAATTGACGGCGTTGACATCGCGCAGGTTGAGCCGGCTTGGCTTCGTCGACAAATAGGCGTCGTCTTGCAAGACAGCAAACTTTTCAGCGGCACTGTTGAGGAAAATATCCGCATTGCTTGCCCGAACGCCACTCACGCTGAAGTTGTCAACGCGGCAAGGTTGGCGGGCGCAGATGAATTCGTAAGTCAATTCCCGCATGGTTATGATACCTTCGTCGGTGAACGCGGCAGTCTTTTGAGTGGCGGGCAACGTCAGAGAATTGCTATCGCCCGCGCATTGATTTCAAATCCCAGCATTTTGATTTTCGACGAAGCGACTTCCGCCTTGGACTACGAATCAGAAAATATTATCATGAACAATATCGAGCCGATTGCTCGCGGACGCACCATGTTGATGATTGCTCACCGCCTGTCGACTGTTCGTGACTGCGACGCAATTATTGTTATCGAAAAGGGGCGCATTGTTGAGGCGGGCACGCATGATGAACTGATGAAACGCAACGGCATGTACGCCAGACTGCATCAAGCGCAGATGAATTAAGGAACTAGGAACTAGATTACTAATCCTTACTAGTTCCCAGTTCCTAATTACTAGTTCCTAACAAAAGGAGAGATTTTTCCGTGAATATTTTTATCCTGCACCCGTCCTTCCCCGCGCAATATCTGAACCTCGCGCCGTATCTGGCGAACAATCCGGAAAATGAAGTTTATTTTCTGTCAAAGGAGAATTCAATCAACGCGCAACTTAAAAACGTGACGCTTGCACTTTATCCCAAGCCCAATGAAGATTCGGAGAAATGGATTGCAACATGCGGACCGTTACGCCCTGCGGCTGAAGCTGTCGTCGAAGGTCAAGCAGTTTTGCGGGCAATGGAGTGGCTTGCCAAAGAAAAAAATGTTCGCCCTGATGTGATTATCGGTCACACGGGCTGGGGTTCAACGCTTTATTGCAAGGACATGTATCCGAAAGTGCCAATCCTCGGTTACTTCGAGTGGTATTATCTGGTTGAGGATAGCGACTGTTATTGGTGGCCGGATGAAATTCCGCAGTTGGGCAACCGCATTTCAATCCGCACGCGCAATGCTCATCACTTGATGAATTTGGAGTTGTGCGACGCGGGCATTTGTCCGACGCAGTGGCAGTATTCCCAATTCCCCGAAGAATATAAGCCTAAACTCAACGTGATTCATGAGGGCATTGATACGCGATTTTGCTCACCTGATCCAAGCGGCAAGCGTCCCGGTCTCGTGCTTGATGATATTAAACTCAACTTGCCCGAAGGCACCGAAATTATTACATATGTTGCTCGCGGCTTTGAAATTTATCGCGGCTTCCCGTACTTCATGGACGCAATCCGTCACGTACTCGCCCGCCGCCCGAATACTCATGTTATCGTTGTCGGCAAGGACAGAATTTGTTACGGCGCACAACTCAAGGATACGACTTATCTTAAGGAAGAGGAAAAGAAAGGCGGTTATCCTACTGACCGCGTGCACTTCGTCGGCTTGAGGAATCGCGGTGACTATCAAAAAATTCTGCGCGCGTCAAGCTGTCACGTCTACTTAACTCGTCCGTTCGTATTAAGTTGGTCTTGCCTTGAGGCAATGAGTTTTGCCTGCCCAATGGTGTGTTCAAAAACTCCGCCGGTTCAAGAGGTTATGGAAGATGGCGTCAACGGTTTGCTGGCAGAATTCCGTTCGCCGTATCACATTGCCCGCAAGATTGAGGAGCAACTTGACGATCCCGAACGTGCAAAGAAATTGGGCTTGGCGGCGCGTGAAACGATTTTGGAACGTTTTGAGCTGATGAAGTGCATGAAGGCGCAGGAAGATTTGATGTACAGTTTAGTTCGGTAAGGCAGGGCGACTCGATGACTTTTGAAACTTTTATTCCGGCGCGGGCTAAAAATGTTTTGGAATTAATCGGCGACGCCCCGACGGATTTTGAAACGTCGGAGGAGAAATTTCTGGAGATTCAGCCCGAATGCAAGTACACCGTTACCGAAAATTTGGACGGCGTGAAGGGCATATTCGACACGATTTTAATTCAGAGTGCTTTAATCGGCACGCTAAGCAATAAAAAACTCGTCGCGCTGATAAAAAAAATTGCCATGCACCTGAAAAATAACGGCACGATGATTTTCACGCTGGACAATATCGGCAATGCTGACAACCTTAATGCCATTTTGGAAGGTAAGCCGCCCAAATTCAAAGTCACGTTGACCCGCGATGAATTGAACGACGCGATTGAAGAGGCGGGCTTGAATGTTCTGCGCTCACTCAATGCCGGACGCGGTACTCAAGTTAAGCGACAAATTGCCGACATTGCCAAGACTGAATTGGCGGTATTCGTCTATATTTTTACCGCGTATAAAAGTGATCCGCCGAAAAAAACTTTGATTCAAACTCTCATTGGTGAGGAAACTGTTTGTGCACCGAGCCGCGTCCACATGCCCAACGCCTTTTTCATGACGGAGCCGAATGTTTTTATCGTGGCGTCACGTGTCGGCAAACCATATCGACTATTTGAGCGGGAGCAATTCGAGGAGCGGGTTTTCATCAATCAGCGAATGTGTTTTCCGTCATTTGCAGTCGGACTGGATTTTTTTAACGTCCTGCGCGAGAAGGAAATTCTCTTCGTTTCGGAAATGGACGACCACCCTGTTCTTTGGGAGGACGATTATAAAAAAACCGCGTGGATAAATTTTCGGGCGGTACATGCAATTCAAACGTCGACACCGTATCTTGCGGACTTCTTGAGCCAGTTCAATCCGCATGTGCAGGTTTTCCCGAATCATTTACGACGACTGCCGCCGCCGCGTGATTTTGATTATGAGTTCAAACATAAACGCCCCGTGACGATATTTTTCGGGGCACTCAATCGCGACGGAGATTTTATCGAACTTTTGCCGACGCTGAACAAATTCGCCAGGCAGTACGGGAATAAATTGGCGTTCAAGATTTTATCGCGGAGGAATTTATTTGACGCGTTGGAGTCGGATAATAAAACTTTCGTCGGCGACATGAACAAGTACGAGGGGCAATTTGTTTCCTACGAAGCTTACGAGGCGGCAATACGTTCGTCGGATATTGCACTTTTGCCGCTCAGGGACAATGAGTTCAATCGCTCCAAGTCGGATTTGAAATTCATTGAGTGCGCGGGCAGCGGGGCAGTAGTGTTGGCGTCACCGGTTGTCTACTCAAAAACGGTTGAGGAAGGTCGGACGGGCTTTATCTACCGCGATGAGAAAGAATTTACAAACAAGTTGAATTTGCTGATACGGAACAGAAATTTGCGGCGCATGGTGGCGGAGGCGGCCTATGCTTACGTCAAGCGCGAACGGTTGATGAGCCAGCATTATCAGGAGCGGCTGGAATGGTATCGGGAATTATTGTTGAGGTTGCCGGAGTTGACAGCGGAGGCGGCTAAAAGACTTGAAAAATTTGTTCCGTTGTTCAGGCGCGAGATTGCGGAATTCAGAGCGCGATTTGCTAAGGATTCACAGCAAGGGGCTGCAAAGAATTTGCAGGGCGGAGCAGAAATTATTATTCCGGAGTAGGGATTAGGGCTAGGGAACAGGGAGCAGGTTTAAACTCCTACCTCCTAACTCCTAACTAAAAATCGGGGGTGATGAAGATGTCGGAAGTTCAAATTTTTTCGGGCACAAGTTCAGCGGTCGTATTGCTGACGTATGGCGCAATGATTTGTATTGCCGTATTGGGGATTTTCATTGTGCTGTACATTGCCGGCCGTAATTCCAAAAAGAATGAGGGTATGCTTAACGACCTCGTCTTGGAGGAACGTCAGCAAAATCGTGACGGTTACACGAGCGTCATTGACAAAAGCAAATTTCTCGGCAAGACGGGCGTTTGTGTAACTGATTTGCGACCTGCGGGGACGATTACCGTTGAAGGTGAACCGCTTGACGTTGTGGCGGAAGGCAATTTCGTCAAGGCGGGCGATACTGTCAAGGTTATCAACGTGGACGGCTCACGCGTTTTAGTTAGGAGGTAGGAGTTAGGAGGTAGGAGTTAAAAACGTAATCAACTCATAATTCCTAACTCCTAACTCCTAACTCCTAACTGATAAAAAGGGGGTTTTAACTCATGGATTTTTTAATCGGCAGCGGATTTATCCTGATAATGGGCATAATCATAGTAGCAGTTTTCTTGCACTTCGTACCAATCGGCTTGTGGATTTCGGCATTGGCGGCAGGAGTTCCCGTCGGAATTTTCACGCTGATAGGAATGAGGATGCGCCGCGTCCCACCGTCAAAAATCGTCATGCCACTCATCAAAGCCAATAAAGCCGGTCTTGATGTCAACGTCAATCAGCTTGAGGCGCACTATCTGGCGGGCGGCAATGTCGATAAAGTTGTTGACGCGTTGATTGCCTCTCAGCGCGCGCAGATTGTATTGCCATTTGAACGTTCAGCGGCCATTGATCTTGCAGGGCGTGATGTTTTGGAAGCCGTTCAAATGAGCGTCAATCCGAAAGTCATTGAAACGCCCGTAGTCAGTGCCGTGGCAAAAAACGGTATCGAACTCAAAATCAAAGCTCGCGTCACAGTTCGGGCAAATATCGACAGGTTGGTTGGCGGCGCAGGTGAACCTACAATCATTGCGCGTGTCGGCGAAGGTATCGTTACCACTGTCGGCAGCTCCGAAAAACATACCGACGTTTTGGAAAGCCCCGACGATATTTCAAAAACCGTTTTGGGTAAAGGACTTGACGCGGGCACGGCGTTTGAAATTTTGTCGATTGATATTGCCGACGTCGACGTTGGAAGGAATATCGGCGCACAACTTCAAACAGATCAGGCGGAAGCTGATAAACGAATTGCTCAAGCGAAGGCTGAAGAGCGTCGTGCAATGGCGGTTGCTAAGGAACAGGAAATGAAAGCTTATACTCAAGAAATGGAAGCAAAGGTCGTCGAGGCTCAAGCGGAAGTTCCTCACGCAATGGCGGAGGCGTTCAAGGCGGGCAATCTCGGCGTCATGGACTATTACAACATGATGAATATTCAATCGGATACTGAAATGCGCAAGTCTGTCAGTCAAGCGGGCAAGGTCAGAAAAAATACTCCTGTGCAAAAGTAAAGCTTAAACAATCTCGCAAGCAGCATAAAAACTTGCGGGATTTTTTTGCAAGTGCTGTTGCGTGGCGGAATTTTTCTGATATAATTTCAATAAAAGTATCGGATAATTTTTACCAAGGAGGAGTTCATTATGGCGATGATTGGTAGCATCAACAACAGCACCGGCACAAACAGCAATAATTTCGATTCGATTCGCTCATTGTCGTTGCTCAATCAACACAGGACGGCTTCGCAAAGAGAAGTTCAAAGAACGTCAGCTAATCTGAATATCAACAACGCGATAGCTAACGTAGCTGCCTATTCTATTGAAGAAAGCCTTCGCATAAGAACACGCACGCTCGGTCAAGCCAACGAAAATATCCAAAATGACACCGCCCTCCTTAAAACGGCACAGGGCAGTGGCAGTTCAATCGTCGATTCAATTAAAGAAATTCAACAGCTGGCAACCACCGCTACAGATGAATCACTCACGGACGACGACAGACTTGTAATTCAAAGGGATATTAATCGTCTCGTCAACCAAATATCGGCGGATTCGCAAATTACTTTCAATGGCAGAAAATTAATTGACGGCTCCTCAACGTCGGGCAGTCAAGCTATCGCGACTGTGCTAAGCAATGATTCATTGTCGAGAGCCACGACCGCTTCAACCATGCTGACTGATTTGCAAAACGGCAACGGCGTTAATCTCGGAATCAATGCTTCAGACCGCGTCACTGCCTCCTACGTCAAGGACGGCAACGCTTACACGACGAGTTTTGCTGTCGGGACGAACACACTCGAAGACGTTTTTGTAAACCTCAACAAGATTAACGGTTTTGACAACGCGGCATTTATCGGTGGTGGACGGGGAATTTTGGTTGAACCGACTGCACCGATTGAACCGACTGCCCCGGATAATCCAAGCAAATTCAAGCCGACTGCGCCGAACGTTGAAAGACCCGGTGAAGAAGCTCCAAAACTTTTCGTTCCGTCCGAATATGTTTCCGCCTCTGAACCTGTAGCACCGACTGCACCCACTGCCGTAAAGCCCGACATAGCAAATTATGGTACCGATAAAGAATATGATGCTGCTTGGGAAAATTACGATAACGAAATGGCAGCTTATGACGCGGCTAAGGCACAATACGACCTTAAAAAAGCAGCTTACGACGCAGTTCAAGCCGGAGCCGAAGTTATTCAAAATCCGACTGATGAAACTGATCCTCAACACGAAGCGAAGTTGGAAGCTTACAGAAAAGCCGTTTCCGAATTTTCCACGCAGTTGGCAAAAGATTACGTTCAATATCACGAGGACAAAAAAGTTTGGAATGAATACGACAAGAAGTATGACGAGTATAAGGCGTACGAGGAAAAATATAATCAAGAGCTTAAGCCGAAATATCTTGAAGACATGGAGCAATACCGCAAGGATTATGCGCAATATCAGGTAGATTTGGCGGATTATCGTTTGATGACTGCCGATATAGTTCAATCCGATTCTGACGGCTTGCATGTTACGGCACGCCGCCCCGGTCTTGAAGGGCAAATTTCCGGAGTATCAATCAACGTCGCTGACGGTTCGGGCAATGTTAAATTCACTGCTAATGCCGCGCTCAACAATTTCAAGACGACGACTTTTGCCGAGGACGCTAAAGAGGATAATTCTATTTTCTTCCAAATCGGTGACACCGTCGGGCAAGCGATTAATTTCGGCTTCAACGATATGCGCGCGGAGGCTTTCGGGCTTAAAGGTGCCAACGGCAACATAATCAGCGTTTCCACTAAAGAAGACGCTGATGCTGCACTGTCTACCATAAACAACGCCTTGGGCAGGGCTACCGATTACTTGCAGACGATTGGTTCATCTGAAAGATCATTGGGTTATATCGCCGACACTTTGGCAAATGAAATCAGCAACATTCAAGAGCCGGATTTAATGATTCGCAACATGGACAGGGCAAGACAGTTGACTTTCTATGCAATGGATCAATTCCGCATGAACACGCAGCAATCTATGTTCGCTATCGCAAATCAACATTCCAGCGCGGTACTCGGTTTGCTTAGGTAGGAACTAGGAACTAGGAACTAGGAACTAGTAGGGAATAGGGGCAAGTTTAAAAGGCTTGTCCCTTTCTTTTTAGGGATTAGGGCTAGGAACTAGATTGCGAGATTGCAAGTTACCGGCAATCTAACCACTTGCAATCTTGCAATCTACTCCCATTTCCCTTTCCTTAAAGGAAGAATAAGAATTGTTAATTTTTCCTAAAGTTTGTTGCATTTATCCATTAAGATACGTATAATGAACATTAGATGAGTTATAAAAAATGCGCTCACGGACGCAGGAAGGAGTTGACGTTACAAGTCGTGGGAGAGCGCGCAGGTAATTTATTTTGATTGAATATCTAGGGGGAAAAAATTATGAGGCTTATCGACGAATACGGCATAAGCGAAGAAATTGTCGGCACTAATCAAGCTGACTACATTGACGGCAGAGGTGGCAACGACCCGATTGATGCCAGAGGCGGCAACGATACAATTTTGGGCGGCACCGGCAACGATACCTTGACGGGCGGCGAAGGTACCGACTCGTTCGTTTATGCGTCGGGCGACGGCAACGACGTTATCACTGACTATACAGAGGGCGAAGACACAATCCAAATCAGCGGCGGCGTTGCAAAAGTTTCGACCAGCGGCAACGATGTTATCCTCACGGTCGGCAACGGCAAAATCACCATTTTGGACGGCGTCGGCAAGAAAATCAGCTACCGCGATGATGACGGCGATCACACTTACCCCGACAAAGAGTTGGAAGTCAACACTGCGGGCACGGCGGTAACTCTCCTTTCCGGCTACACCAGCGACACCTTCAACGTGACGACCAACAGTGACGTTGCTGCTTATGCCAACAAAATCAAGACGATTGATGCCACGCAAGTTGAACACAGTCTCACAATCACCGGTAACAGCCTCGCCAACACGGTTTACGGCACAAGTCAAGACGACGCGATTAACGGCGGAGCGGGTGCCGATAAAATCTACGCGGGCGACGGTTCCGACACCTTGAGCGGCGGGGCAGGTAATGACAGCTTGACGGGCGGTACCGGTGCTGACGTGTTCGTTTGGAACAGCGGTCAGGGCAATGACGTTATCCTTGACTACACCGCGGAAGATACCGTAAGCTTGGCTTCAGGTTCGGTGAATAATATCAGCTTCAGTCTCGTCGGCAGCGATTATGTCATTTCGATGGGAAGCAACAATCTCACGCTCAAAAATACGCGGGACAAATACATTAACGTTGTCGACAGTGCCGGCAACAGTGTTTGGGTTCCCAAAGAACCTCCTGCAGTTGCAGTTCTCAGTGACCCCAACATCACGCTCACAAGTTCTTACGGCGATTCAAGCTTTGACTTTGCAACCTATCAAACGGGCTTTGCAGGGAAAATCAAAAATCTTGACGCCTCGCAAGTTGACCATTCCTTGGTTATCACGGGCAACGACATTGCCAACGAGATTATCGCTTCCGACCAAGACGATACCATTACGGGCGGCGCAGGTGCTGATGTTATCGACGCGGGCGCAGGTAATGACGTTCTCGACGGCGGCGCAGGTAATGATACTCTCGCGGGCGGCAGTGGTGCTGATATCTTCGTTTGGAGCAGCGGTCAAGGCAATGACATTATCACCGACTTCACCAATGAGGATATTGTCAGCTTGTCAAGCGGTTCGGTAAGTAATCTCCGCTTCAATCTCACCACCGACGGAAATTATATCCTGTCAATGGGCAACAATAACCTCACGCTCGAAAATACGCGGGATAAATTTATCCTCGTCATTGACAGTGAAGGCAACGGCGTTTATGTCCCCGAAGAGCCGCCTTCGCCGAAAAATATCACGGTTCCCAACGTCACGCTCACCAGTGCTTACGCTCAATCTTACTATGATATTGCTGAAGATCAATCAGGTTTCGCGACCAAACTTAGGAATGTTGACGCGTCGCAAGTTGACCACGGTCTTACAATCCTCGGCGACAAAAATGCCAACAGGATTATCGGCACGGAAGATGATGACATTATCGACGGCGGCGCAGCTAAGGATACGATTCTTGCGGGCGACGGCAACGATAGCGTAAATGGCGGCGCAGGTAATGATTCAATCGTCGGCGGTGACGGTGACGACACTATCAGCGGCGGTGCAGGTACCGATACGCTTAGAGGCGGCAGCGGTTCTGATGTCTTCGTCTGGAATAAGGGCGACGGCTCCGACAGAATCGTTGATTACAACTATTTGGACGACGGCGACATTCTCCAATTCGACGGCAGCGGCGTTACCAAAGTAACCGCTAAAGACAGTGGCAAAAATATGATTCTCACTGTCAACACGGGCGCGAAGATTTCTCTCATGGGTGCTGCGGGCAATGCTGTTGCCTATCAGATTAACGGCGGCGACATGCAGTTCATCAACTACGACGGTATCGACTCGGTTAGTGTTGAAGGCACGACTGCTACTGTCCACGACAATTACAGAGAGGCTACCTTCAACGTTGCCGATTACGACCAGAATACGAAAGTCAAGACGATTGACGCTTCCGCAGTGACGAGCGACCTTGTAATCACAGCTAACAAGAACGCTAACAGCATTGTCAGCGGCAGTGGCAATGATTACATTGACGCGGGCGCAGGTAATGATACTGTCAACGGCGGCGCAGGTGATGACACGCTCAATGGCGGCAACGGTGCTGACAGACTTTATGGCGGCGAAGGTTCGGACACATTCGTTTTGAGCGCGGGCAAGGATTCTATCTTCGACTACAACGAGGATGACGGCGACGTTATCCAATTCGGCACAAAGGCTCCGACAATCTCGACGACCAAAGCCGGTCATGTTGTCTTCAAAATCAGCAGCAGTCAAACAGTCACGGTTAAAGACGGCGTCGGCAAGACCATTCGTTACACCGTCAATGGCGAAGAGAAAACTTATCCCGAAGTCGTCAAATTCAATGACGCGGGCACTTCGGCGACGGTTCTTGCGGCATATTCCAAAGACACCTTCGACATTAACGACTACGGCGACTACGCGGGCACCGTCAAGACTATCACGGCGGCGGCTGTAGAAAACGACCTTACCATTATCGGCAACAAGCTGGCTAACAGAATCACCGGTACTGCTGAAAACGATTACATTCAGGGCAAGGCCGGTAAGGATACGATTATTGCGGGCGACGGCAACGATACTCTCGAAGGCGGCGCAGGTAATGACAGCTTAATCGGTGGAGCCGGGGCTGATACTTTCCTCTACACCAAAGGCGACGGCAACGATAAAATTGCCGATTACAGCTACGAAGACGGCGACGTTCTCCAGATTAACGGCGTTGACGGCATAACCTACAAAGACGGTTCCAAGAATATGATTTTCACTGTCGGCACGGGCAAAATTTCCCTCATGGGTGCAGGCGGTAAGACTGTTGCTTATCAACTCGGCGAAGACGGCGAAGTTCAATACATTAACCTCGACAATGACCCGGTTATCATCAATGGTACGACCGTCACGATTACCGACCGTTACACCGAAGACAGCTTCAACATTGCCGATTACGACCCGACGCCGAATAATCCCAAGCTTAAGACTATCGACGCAACGGCTGTGATTCAAGATATTTCTATCGTCGGCAACAAGCTTGCTAACAGCATTGTCGGTTCCGACCAAAACGACACTATCGAAGGCGGCGCAGGTAATGATACTTTAGCGGGTGGCGCAGGCTCCAACGTCTTCGTCTACAAGACCGGTGATGGCAATGATACTATCGTCGACTACAAACCCGGCGAAGATATTATCCACGTCACTGAAGGCACGGTTAAGACTAAGATTAGCGGCGATGATATTGTCCTCACAGTCGGCAGCGGCAAAATCACCGTTAAGGACGTTGCACTTTACGGCGTCACTTACAAAGTCGGCGACGGTGACGAAATTGACTATCCCGTTCCTGTGGTTGTCAAAGGCACTACCGCCACGCTCAACGAAAATTATTGGAAGTCCAGCTACACTGCTCCCGCCAATATCATCACGGTTGACGCGGAGACTGTTGAACACGGTCTCACCATTAACGGCAACGCTAAAGCCAATGACATTATCGGCACGGCGGAAAGTGACTACATCAACGGCGGCGCGAAGGCTGATACTATCACTGCCGGCGCGGGTGATGATACTCTCGAAGGCGGCACCGGTAATGATGAACTTTATGGCGGCGAAGGCAACGACACGTTCATTTACAACAGCGGCGACGGTAAGGACGTCATCAATGACTACGAGGCGGGCGACGTTATCAGAATCAATTCCGGCACTGTCAGCGGCACCGTCAACTTCTCCGGCAATGACGTTATCTTCAATATCGGCAGCGGCTCTATCACCGTTAAAGACGGCGTTGGCAAATTCATCACCTACTACGACAAAGATGGCGATATGATTCGTGACCGCTATCGTCCCGGCAGTGCCAACGTCGAGGCTACTTGGTTCACCGAAGACGACACTAACTTCACGTCGGGCGAACTTGATACCATCGTCAATGACGGCGCGGCGGATTATGCTAACTTTGAAGTCCAAACCGATTTGACTTCCCTCACTCAAGACAGCAACATTCCCGCTGTCAGCTACTCCGACAAGAAATAATTTTTGAGGGAACAGGGAACTGGGAACAGGGAGCAGGTTTTCCCTAGTTCTAGTTCTAATACCTAGTACCTAATCAGGCAGTCGTGAAAATTTTTGCGGCTGCCTCTTTACTTATTAATGAAACTCCTTTATAGTGGCGATAGATTTAACAAGGTAGTTTATTAGTATTTTCGGAACGTTTTTGGAAGGAGCGGATTTTTATGGCGATGAAAAGGATGTTTTTTTATTTGCAGAGGTTCGCGCAAATTGAAAACTCGACCTCAAACACATTGGTCAGCGGCACGAGCGGCAACGATACCATTTATAATTGGGGCGACAGTGTAACGGTTGAGGCGGGCGCAGGTAATGATTTTGTCGACAGCTACGGCGAAAGCTCGACGCTTAAAGGTGGCGACGGTGACGACACTATCAGCGCGGGACTTTATAACAGCGTAGTCGGCGGCAGTGGCAACGATTCGATTTATCTGGGCAGCGGTACAGTTTCGGCCGGCGCAGGAAACGATTATATCAACGTCAACGAAGGCGGCAACGTGATTCAATACCTCACCGGCGACGGTAACGATATTGTCGAAGGTTTCGGCGCGACGGACACTTTGCAAATCGATAATGGCTACGGCTACTCTTATTCCACAAACGAATACTCGGACGTTGTTATCACGGTCGGCAGCGGGATAATTTCACTCGTCGGAGCAGGTTATTTGTCTATGCTCAATATCGACGGCGTAAACAGTAGCTCGTCGGGAAATAATTTGCTCATCACTCTCACGGAAGGTAATGACAGCTATTCAAACTCTTTGGAAGGCGCGACGATTCAAGCTCTGGGCGGCAACGATACAATTAACAACTCTGGCGACAATGTCACGATTTCGGGCGGCGAAGGCGACGACCATATTAGTAACTTGAGCGGTGGTGATGGCGATATTTCAATCAATGGCGGCGACGGCAACGACGACATTTACAGCGAAAGTGCAAGTCCTACAATCGACGGCGGCGCAGGCAATGATTATATTCAAACCGGCACACAAACAACGGTAATTGGCGGCGCAGGCAACGACACCATTCGTAACTACGGCGATTACAGTTCAATTAATGCTGGTGAGGGTAACAATTTCGTCTACAATCATTCCAATGGCGGCAATTACTCCACGATAATCAGCGGTTCTGAAGCAGATAAAGTAGAAAATAACGGTGACCGTGTTTTGATAAATACCGGCGCGGGCGACGACACGATAACCAACAGTGGCGCGAATGTCCTATTCAAATACGCAACCGGTGACGGCAACGATATTGTCTATGGTTTTAATGATGATGACACGCTCTCTATCGGTGGCGGCACGGGTACATATTCCACAACTCAAAGCGGCAATGACATTATTGTGACGGTCGGCGACGGGAATATCACTTTGGTCGGCGCGGCGAATATGACGACGCTAAACATTGCGGGCGTAGAAAGCAGCAGTGGTGGCTCGTCGGGAATCACCTATCTGACCGAAGGCAACGACAGCTACAGAAATACTCTCGAAGAGGCAACGATTCAAGCTCTCGGCGGCAATGATAAAGTAACCCTCTATGGCAACAACAATTCTCTCGACGGCGGGGCAGGTGATGATAGCATTGAAAACTATGCGTCTGATACGACAATCTTCGGCGGCGCAGGTAACGATACCATTTCCAACGACAGTGAAAATAATTCGATTGACGGCGGCGCAGGTTCCGATTACATTTGGAACAGCGGTTCAAACGTCTCAATTGACGGCGGGACGGGTAACGATACTATTTTCAACAATTGGGGTATTGAGTCCACAATCGACGCGGGCGCGGGAGCCGATACTGTTAACAATCGAGGTTGGAACAGCTCAATTAATGCGGGCGCAGATAACGATTCCATTTACAGTGACGGCTTCAACAATACAATCAGCGGCGGCGCAGGCAACGATATTATTTCCTTGGTCGGCTCGTCCAATATGATTCATTACGCGTCAGGTGACGGCTTCGACACAATCTACGGGTTCAACGAAAGTGAAACTCTGTCAATTACAGGCGGCTCGTATTCCACGCAAGTTAGCGGCTCTGATGTTTTGGTCAATGTCGGAAGCGGTTCAATTCGATTGGTCGGTGCCTATGGCAAAAACCTCAACATTAACAGAACAGCTGCAACTAATGTCATCACACTCACCGAAGGCAACGACAAATTCCAAAGTTCTCTAAATGGTGTGTCCATAACAGCTTTGGCAGGTAACGATACAATTATAAATTACGGCGTCTACGGAGGAGATTCAGTAACTGTCGACGGCGGCGCGGGTGCCGATTCCATTAAAAATTTCAGGGGAGACTACGCGTCAATCTTCGGCGGCGACGGTAACGATAATATTTTCAACACTGAAAGCAAATACGTTACAGTTAATGCCGGGACAGGAAACGATTATATTGAAAACGGTGATGTAAGCTCCTACTCTGTAGTTGATATGGGCGACGGCAACGATACAATTATAAACTTTTCCAGCTCCAAATTCGTGACAATCTTCGGCGGGGCGGGTAATGATTCCATTCGCAACAACGCTTCAGCCGTGACAATCAACGCAGGAGCCGATTCCGATTACATAAGATTGAACTATGGTTCCTACGACTCAAAATATAATTTAATCGTCTATAACGCGGGCGACGGCAACGATTTGGTCGAGGGCTTTAACGGTGACGATACGCTGTCAATTATAGGCGGCTCATATTCTACGCAAGTGAGTGGTTCTGATATTATTGTAACTGTCGGCGACGGGAATATCACTTTAGTTGGCGCGGCAAGTCTGTCGGCAGTCAATATTTCGGGCGCAGAAAGCAGCAGCGGCAGCGGTGGCTCGTCGGGAAATCCTTTACTCATCACTCTGACTGAAAACGCTGATACCTATTACAACGAAGTCAACAGCGCAACGATTCTGGCTTTGGGCGGAGATGATAGCATTTGGAACGGCGACGGCTGTTCTAACGTATCAATCGACGGCGGCGCGGGTGATGATACTATTTCCAACTACGGAAATTACGTGATAGTCAACGGCGGAGCAAATAACGATTACATTTATAATTACTACGCTGAAAATGTGACAGTCAACGGCGGCACAGGTGATGATTCCATTGAAAGTCGCGGCTCGAATTCTACAATCTCAGGTGGCGACGGCGACGATTCCATTGCCAATTTCGCCTCGAACGTTTCATTGAGCGGCGGGGCAGGTTACAATACCATTAACAACTCTGACCTCGGCACCTCCGGCAACGGTAATAATTCGACAATTTTGGGCGGCGCAGATAGCGATAATATTTATAACGAATGTAATTATGTTTCAATAAACAGCGAAGCAGGCGATGATGCAATTCAAAACGGCAGCTCAAACAGTAATAGTAACGGCGGCACAAATACCACAGTCAACGCCGGCGCAGGTAATGATTACGTTGACAACTACGGCAACAACTCGACAATCCTCGGCGGCGCGGGTGATGATACCATTACGAACGGTGTCTACACAAATACAAAAGGTTCGCAGGTATCAATCGACGGCGGCACGGGTAACGATTCAATTGAAAACCACGGCAACAACGTTTCAATTACGGGCGGCACGGGCAACGATTATATTACAAACGGCAGCTCGTACGGTAGCAGAGGCTTGTATACTACAGTCCTGGGCGGCGACGGAGCGGATACCATTGAAAATTATGGCTACGATGTTTCACTGGTCGGCGGTGCGGGTAATGATGTTATTTCCAACCAAACAAATTACAGCGGCGTCACAATTAACGGGGGCGCAGGAAATGACAGTATCAATCTCAAGGGAATCACCTTGATTGAATACTCTTCGGGCGACGGCTACGACACTGTAAGCGGCTTTAATAACAGTGACACGTTGCAAATCGGGGGCGGCTCCGGCACTTACTCAAGCCAAGTCAGCGGCTCTGATATTATCGTCAGCGTTGGAAGCGGCTCAATTATTTTGCAAGGCGCGGCGTATTTGGATAGTGTCAACATTTGGGGCAGTGAAGTTGCTACGCCCGCTTGGACGATGATTAACAGCACGACTGCTGCTTACGGTACAAACAGCAATACTTACTTCACAGTCAGCGGCGTTAAGTCGACTAGCGGCCTTAGCTTGAGCGGCAACACCGTTACAGTCTCTTCAAACTCATTGAACAATTCCAACGTTTCAATCAGCAATAGCAATTACAAACTTGCACTTGGCACGGACGTTGCAACACCTTCGACGACTGCGGCGACTTGGAGTTATTCCAATAACGTTGCGACTTATAAGGCGGCGTCTACAACTGCGGGCTATAGCGTCAGCAACAATCAAATCGTCTATACTTCAGCGAGTGGCGGAAATACTCTGTTCACAGTCAGCGGCGT
>JAFRSO010000050.1 GCA_017427545.1 Selenomonadaceae bacterium | reverse complement strand
TTCGGAAATATACGCCTGATTTTGTCGATTAATTTTCTCCAGCTCATCAACTTGGCGGAGGGCTTGAATTGATTTCAATCGATAACCATTCATAATGTTGAAAATAAACGCCGTGATTGCCACGTTATCGCCGTCGCTGAACTCTTTTTGTAACGGTTTATCCAGTTCGTGAATCGGAAAATCATTATAAATTTTGTCTAAGCATTTTAAATTTTCCTGAACAAAAAGGTTAAAGAGCGGATATTTTAAATCGGCACGCCGTGAATAAAATTCAATCCCATTCAAAAATTTGTCAAGATGTGATATTCCATCTTTAATTGTGCATATTCGTCTGTGAAGAGTTTGGGAAGCAGAAAAATTTTCTTTGGTTGCAGAACCTTCACGATCGCGATAATGATAAATGACATTGGGCACAACAAGATATTTTTTTGCGCAACAAAGCTCACAAATTGTAAATATCATATCTTCGCTGAGGAAATTACCAAACTCCAATTCGTTTTCAATAATAAAATCGCGACGGATTAATTGACTGCACACACTCCACGAAAGCCAAGCTTTACTGAAATCCATTAAGCGTTGCGCAAAATCTTCCGTCAAAAAAGTTGGCTGCGTTATAAAAATTTTTTCTCCAATCGGATGACTGGCCGGTTTAATTTTTTGTCGATATTCCTCATCATGCCAAAATTTATCAGGAATATAAAACCATTTTTCGCAATGAACAACGTCAGTGTCAAAATGTTTTGCAAGTGAGTGAAGTTCTTCAAGGGCGGTTGAAGTTATCGTGTCGTCGGGGTCGAGGCAGTAAATATATTCGCCGCGAGCAAGTTTAATGCCCTTGTTGCGAGGTAAACCTGCTCCGCCCGAATTTTTTGCCATGTGATAAAGTTTCAGCCGTCCGCCGAATTTCGACGCGTAATTTTTCACGACGGCAACGGAATTGTCGGTTGAGCAGTCATCGACGACGATAACTTCAAAATCTTGGAAGGTTTGAGCCAACAGACTGTCCAAACATTCTCCGACGTAGCTTTCAACGTTGTAAAGCGGGATAATCACTGATACTGCCGGAAGTCTCATTAAAATCATCTCTCATCTTCGGTTAATTTGTGCTGACCGAGCATGGTCGTTAAAGTTTCGCGATTGAATTTGTATTCGGCGGCAGAAAAATCTTGTCCCGCGTCATAGCGATTCGACTTCGCGTTGATTATGCCGCAAAATGTATCATAAAACATGTCGTTTGTAAAATATTCTTCGCGGCGATTTTCCAACGTCGAAACTTTTTCGGGGAAAATTTTTTCATACTCCGGCGAAAAATAAATGAACATCGGGATTCGCAGCATCTCAAATCGGAACACGTCGGGGTTATGAGAAATTTCCAAGTCTTCGCCGTGGTCGGAAAAATAAATCATCGCCTGCAAGTTCAAATTAGCTTCGGCGTAGTCAAAAATTTTCGACAGGACAAAATCCGTGTACAAAATCGAATTTGCGTAGCTGGGAGCCGCCAACATCATGCCGGTACCGTCCTTAGTTACCCACTTTTTGAAACTTCGCGGATAGCGGCTGTTGTAGTAAATGTGACTGCCCATGAGGTGGAAGACGATTAAATTTTTCTCGTCGGGATTGACGCGCTCAAAAAATTTCAACAAAATTTCGTCCTCAAGTTCGGTAAAGTCAAAAGTATCGTCCGTCCACTCCGAAACGTCAGCAGTTTTCGCCACGAGAGTAATCGCGCTGTCAAATTCGCCGTAACGCCCCTGATTGCTGAACCAGTAAGTTTTGTAGCCGGCCTTACGTGCCGCGTCAATAATTGAAACCGACTCAAAAAATTCTTTATCGTTGTATTGACTTTGCTCAGTCAAAGCGCGTTGCAAGACCGGTACAGTCTGCGTCCACGAAGCATAAACATTTTGGAAGACGAGAAATTTTCCTTCAACGGGCGTCAAGTTCGGAGTATTATCCGGCGTCGCTTGATAGTCGGGATTGATTTTAGCGTCGTCGGGAATAATTCCTAATTCCTCATTCCTAATTCCTAATTGATGTTCAAGCCAGGGCGTGTCGTCGAATCCGAAATTGGGATTGTAGGCGTGCATGTAATCGCGGCTGGCACTTTCACCTATGACAAAAATTATCGTGCCGCCCAAATTATTTTCCGTGGAGAGTTTCAAGTCGGCGAGACGAGCTGCGCGATTTTTCGAGTAAAGTTGAGTTTGAGCGGCGTAATCGGTCACGGTTTTATACAAGCCCGCCATTGAAGTTTGAGGGACGTAATATATCAGCGCGGCAAAACTTGCAATTAACGCGATAGCGGCCGCGGCAGTCCGTTCAGTGTCGAGTGTCAGTTGACGTAAAAATTTCGCGTGAGTTTTGTACGTCAGCCGCAAGAAAAATCCAATCAGCAATAAAATTATCGCGGCAGTCGGAAGTCCGATCATTGCGCGGATAAATTCTCCTGCCTCGTGCCAATTCGTCAAGTAAATTGCCATGAGTGACGCGGGCGATAAGCAATGCCACGTCATGCAATAATAAATCAGCTCCGTCAGCGGAATCAGCCAGAAAATTAAATTCAGCAGGCAAATTATCGGCGAACGGAAAATTATCGTCATGCTTGCCAAAAAAATAAAAATCGCCGTGCCGACCGCGAAGTCATAATAAATTAGCGACATGAACCATTGCCGCTGATAAGTCCACGTGAAAAGCAGCGGGAACATTACCAGCCAGGCAATTCCCGTCAGCAAATTCGGCATATGCGCCTTGGAAAATAATTTTTCTCCCGACGCGTATTGAATCAGCCACAACAGCGCGATTGTAATCGGTATCGGCGGCAAAAAATATTGAGGTGCGGCGGGTTGACCAATGTCAATGTAAAAAACTTCGCCGAGATAATAATATAATGCCGCGTGTGCAAGAAAAATTTTTTTGTCCGACATGAAACGACCTTCCGAAAAAAATTTCACCCTCCCATAAGGAAAGGTGAATGAATTTTACCTTGCAGAAAATTTTATGTCAATTCAGCCGACAATCAATCCGACAAGCCAAATGGCAATGGGAATCGTGACAAAAGCTATGCCGATAAAGTCAATGTAAACGCCGGTTTTAATCATCTTGGTTATCGGGACGTAGCCGCTGGCGTAGACAATGGCGTTGGGCGGCGTGGAGACCGGCAACATAAATCCGAGCGACGCGCTTAACGCAATGCCGACTGATACGGGTACGGGGCTTAAGCCTGCCGAGACTGCGATTGTTATTGCGAGCGGGCCGATCATATTTGTTGCCGCAGTGTGTGAAGTCAGCTCCGACAATAACAATGCCAGCACCGAAAATACTGCGACTAAGACGACTTGCGAGACTGCGCCGCCCATGCCGCTTACGATTAAATCGCCAATCCATTTCGACAAGCCGGTTTTGTACATCATACCGCCCATTGCAAGTCCGCCGCCGAATAAAATCAGCGTGCCCCACTCAATACCCGCAGCCGCTTCCTTCCAGCTGATTGTAAATTCGCGTTTGGAAAAATTCACGGGCAACAGGAAAAGTAAAAGTGCTCCCGCCATTGCCGCAATCGCTTCGGGGAAAAGTTGATTGTACATTTTTAAAATCGGACTCGTCGCCCCCAAGAACATGTTCAAAAAGCCGGGGATTATCCAAAGTGCAACTGCCAGCATGAACGCGCAGAGAGTATTTTTTTGAGCACGCGTCCAACTTCCAAGCTCATCTATCTTTGCACGAATAAATTCTTCTGCACCGTCAATCCTGTCAACGTCGGCGGGAAACATTTTCGATAGAACTATGTACGCGATTATGAAATAAAAAAACATCGCGCAAAATCCCCAAATCATCCACTCGAAAAAGGAAATGTGAATGTTTTGCATTGAATCCAAAAAGCCCAGCATGATTAAATTCGGAGGTGTGCCGATTGGAGTTAATACGCCGCCGATTGACGCGGAATAAGCCGTCATCAACATTAAGCCCGTCGCGTATTTGTATTCGGATAATTCAATTTCACGACCGTTGGCGGCCATCATGTCTTTAATCGAATTTAGCAAGCCTAAGCAAATCGGGAACATCATAGCTGCCGTAGCGGTATTGCTCACCCAGCCGGAACATAATGCCGTTGCCAGACCGATTGCCAAAAAAATTCTTCGGGGATTGGAGCCGACCCAACTTCTTGACAACAGCCAATATGCAAAACGCTTGTCCAGCCCGTGCATCATCATTGCCTTAGCCAAAATGAATCCGCCCATGAACAAAAATATCATCGGGTTGGAAAATGCCGCGAATGCTGCGCCCGCCGGGATTGCGCCGGTGATTACTGCCAGCGTCGGCCCCAAAAGTGACGTTACGGGAATTGGGACAGGTTCGGTTATCCACCACAGCGCGACGAGTACCATTATCGCCAAAAGTTTGTGAGCCTCCAAAGTCAGCGCGTCAATCGGCGTAAACATAACTGCCACTGCCAAAATCGGTGCGACTATTAAACCGAAAGTTCGCCGTCGTCGATCAAATGCTTGTTCGGTATCTTTAATTTTTTTTGCGTCAGAACTTTTGTCCGCCATTTCAATTCGCCTCCAGCTATAGTTTACCAAAAATTTTCGGCGAATCAATTAACGAAGTCGCGCCTTGAAAAATTTTCGGGATAAAATATAATTGTCACGAGGTGAATTGACGTGAGACTTTACATAGCCGAAAAGCCGTCGATGGCGCGAGAATTGGCAGCATGCTTGAAAAATCCGCAGAAAAATAACGGCTTCATATATACGGATAATGGAATCGTAACGTGGCTTTTCGGTCACGTATTGCAACAAGTTGAGCCTGCAGCTTACGACCCGAAATATAAAAATTGGCGGGCGGAAGACTTGCCGATTGTCCCGAAAGTTTGGAAGCTTGAAGTCAATCCGGAGGCCGCCAATCAATTCCGAATCGTCAAAGGGCTGATTAAAAATGCTGACGAAATTGTTCATGCCGGAGACCCCGACCGTGAAGGTCAACTGCTGGTTGATGAAGTTTTAGATTTTCTCGGTAACACAAAGCCCGTCAAAAGAATTTTACTCAATGCGCTGGACGAGATGAGTATTATTCGCGCCAACAATGATTTGCGTGACAACGACGATTTTTTCAACCTCAAGCAATCGGCACTTGCCAGAAGTCGCGCAGATTGGTTGATTGGCATGAATTTATCGCGAGCATATACATTGGCGGCGAGGCGTTACGGTTACAGCGATTTAGTCTTGCCGATTGGCCGCGTGAAAACTCCGACGCTTGCATTGGTCGTGCGCCGTGAACGTGAGATAGAAAAATTCCGCCCCGTACATTTTTATGTGCTCAGAGCATTCTTTAAACATGACGGAAAAATTTTCTCCACGAAATGGGTGCCGTCGAAAAAAACGTTGAAATTGCCGGCCTTCGACAAAGACGGACATTTGCTTGACAGAGATTTTGCCGAGAAGTTAGCAAGTAAATTTTCCGTTGAGCCGTGCGAAGGGAAAGTTTCATCTTGCAAGGCCACCGAAAAAATAGAAAATCCTCCGTTGCCATTTTCATTGTCAAGGTTGCAAGTTGAATCGGGCAAATTATTCGGCTACACACCTCAACAAGTCCTTGACGCCGCTCAAAAACTTTACGAAAAAAAATTGACGACCTACCCGCGCTCCGACTGCGAATATTTGCCGACAAGTCAATTTAAAGACGCGTCAAGAATTTTGGCACATCTTACCGGCACTGATAACAGAACTTTGAAACTTTTGCTCCGGGACGCAAGCGCGAATATCAGAAGCCGTGCTTGGAATGATAAAAAAATTTCGGCGCACCATGCAATTATCCCGACGACAAAACCGTTAAATATGGAATTGCCCGAAGTCGAATCTAACGTTTACAACATGATAGCGCGGAATTACACGTTTCAATTTTATACGCAGTATATTTATGATGAGATTGTCGCAACTATCAAATACAAGGACGAGAATTTTGTTGTGCGCGGCAAGAGTGTCAAGATGTTAGGTTGGCGAAAAAATTTTACCATAACGAATCCGAAAGAAGATGATGAGAGTGAAACGCCCTTGCCAAAAATGAAATCCGGCGACGAGGTTACTTACACACGGTTTGAAATTAAAAATCGGTCGACGAAACCGCCTGTACGTTTCAGCGCGTCGAGTTTGGTGCAGGGCATGAAAAATATTCACAACTACGTTAAAAATCCCGAATCCAAAAAACAGCTCAAAGATGTTTACGGCATTGGGACGGAGGCGACGCGTGCGGCGATTATTGACGACTTGATTAAGCGCGACTTCTTGAAAGTCGAACATAAAAAACTTTATCCGACGGAGAAGGCGTATCTTTTGATAGATGCCCTGCCTGACGAGATGACTTATCCCGACGCGACGGCGATTTGGGAAGATAAATTGCATTCGATGAGCGAAGGTGACGGGACGCTGGAAGATTTTTTGGCGGGGCAAGTGAAATTTACAAGTGAACTTTGCGAGGCTGCTCACAATGCCAAATTTGCCGAGGCGGAAGGCGTTTTCAAATGTCCGAATTGCGGCAGTGCTCTCAACTTGCGTCAAGGTAAGAACGGTTTATTTTGGAGTTGCTCAAATTATCCCGAATGTAAAGCGGCGTTTGATGATGATAACGGCAAGCCTGATTTTGACGGTAAAGCCCGTTCAGCTCGACTTCTTAAAGCCGGTGCCCCGAAGTGTCCGAATTGCGGCAATGCTCTCGTCAAACGTAATGGCAGAAACGGTGTATTTTGGGGCTGCAGTGCTTATCCGAAATGTCGAACGACTTTTAATGACAGGAATGGCAAGCCCGATTTTGACGGCAAAAAATTTATGCGCGCAAATAATTTTAACGTCCCGACTGATTTTAATCCCGCCGACTTTGAACCGATAATTTCTTCCGCTGATTTCAGGTAAGTGCAAAATGAGACCACGAATATCAAACACAATGCTCAACGTCTGGCTAATGTCAATGGCGGGCGGAATTTTATTTATGGATCTCTTTCACCGCTCCCCGAAATTTTTAATCGGAGCATGTGCGGCGTTGATAATGGGCGGAATAATTTTCACGTGGCGGAGAAAAAATCTTGCGGCGTGGATAATCTGCCCGATAATTTTTTTTGCACTCGGAGCCTTGAGGTTTTCGGCAGTCGACAACTTGCCGCTAAATGACATTTCCAAATTCACGGGGCAAGATGTTCAAATATCGGGCGAGATTCGTGAGGAGCCTCAAATAAAAATTTTGCCGAACGGAATAACGCGAGTACGATTCATTGTCGACACCGAATCAATCAAACTCAATGGCGCGACTGAAAAAATTTCCGGCGGAGTGATTCTGACTTATTACCCGCGCGAAGATGAACAACTCCCGACTGCTCGAATCGGCGATAAAATTTCTGCAAGCGGCAAAGTAAAAATTCTACACAACTACAACAATCCGGGGCAGATTGACACCGTGACGCGTTCAAAGGCAAACGAAATTACGGCGCGAATGTCTGCAGGCAAGCAAGGCATTTCGGTTGAAGCTGTCGACGGCGGACTTTGGATAAATTTTCTGCGCGGAGCAGCGGCAATTCGTCAACACTACCGCGAGTCAATGACGGAAGTTATGCCGGCCAAAGACGCGTCAGCAATTTTTGCAATGCTTTTCGGCGGCTACGAGGGATTGGAACCCGAACTAATCGAAGATTTTCAGACGACGGGCATTGTCCACATTTTATCGGTCAGCGGCTCGCACATGAGTTTATTGGCGGCGGCAACTGCATGGCTGTGCTTGATGTTTAGACTTCCGACAAAATTAACGTTCGTAGTCGGATTTTTCATAATCGGAACTTACGCGATATTGAGCGGACTTCTGCCGCAAGTTTTACGTTCGACGTGGATGGGAGTTTTAATTTTCTTCGCCAGAACACTCGACGCTGAAACGGAAGGTTCACGACTTTTGACACTTGTCGCAGGGGCAATGCTCATCAATCAACCGCTGCTGCTGTTCGACATAAGTTTTCAGTTGAGCTTTTCGGCAACGGCGGGGCTGATGTATTTGGCTGAAGATTTGCGCGACTCAATGGAACGATTGCCAAAATTTTTTTCAGAGCCGGTATCAATGACAATCGCCGCGCAAGTTGCAAGCCTGCCAATAATCATCTGGTATTTCAATCAAATTTCGTTGAGTTCAATTTTTGCGAACGCCTTCGTCATGCCGCTGCTGCAAGTCGTGATAATCGGCGGACTTTTGGGCGGAGTGATTGCGGCGGTATTGCCCGTTGCGGGGAAATTTCTTTTCGCGGGAGAAGCGTTAATCTTCGGGGCGGCCGAGGAGCTTAACAAAATTTTCGTGAACATGCCGTTCAGCTTGATGCAAGTGCCGACGATAGGATTGGCGGCGGGATTTTTTTATTACGTCGCGTTGATTTTTCGTCGCCCGATAATTTTGCTGACAATAATTTTTTTGCTGGCGATAAATTTTTTCAGGGCGGGTGATGTTGAAGTGAGTTTCGTTGATGTCGGACAAGGTGATTGCGCAGTCGTCGTCACGCCGCATGGAAAATGTTTAATCTTCGACGCGGGCGGCACTCGTGAAAGAATTTTTGATGTTGGCGGAAGAGTGGTCGTCCCGTATCTCAAGCATGAAAATGTTCGTGAGGTCGACAAAATTTTTCTGACGCACGTCCACGAAGATCATGCAGCCGGTGCCGGTACGGTGATAAAAAAATTTCCCGTCAATGAAATCATCACTGCGGGTGAGCC
Organism: Selenomonadaceae bacterium; assembly: GCA_017427545.1. Classification (GTDB taxonomy): domain Bacteria; phylum Bacillota; class Negativicutes; order Selenomonadales; family Selenomonadaceae; genus Quinella. The sequence continues at coordinate 22,111 of JAFRSO010000050.1, read as the reverse complement.
ACGTTCGGAATATGTTGCGGCGTTCGGAATTGCGGAAGAATATTTGCCGCCGTTGAGAGCCGGTCACGCGGGAGAAATTTTTACTATCGACGGCGTGCAGGTTGAAATTTTATTCGCGCCGAGTGTCGGGACGGGCAACGAAATTTCCAACGTCTACCGCGTACGATATGGCGACGTGACTTTTCTGATTACCGGCGACCTCGTCAAGGAGATTGAATCGGATATTTTGCGTGAGGGCGTCGACGTTTCAAGCACGGTTTTAAAAGTCGGTCATCATGGCAGCGCGACATCTTCGAGTGAAGAATTTTTGCGAGCCGTCAATCCGAAATGTTCGGTTATCTGCGTCGGCTATGAAAATAATTTCGGTCACCCCCGCGCCGAAGTTTTGGAGCGGCTTAAAAATCTTCCGTCGAAAATTTATCGCACGGACTTGGACGGCTTGATTAAATTCAAGACTGACGGGAAAAATTTGCGCGTCGAAACCTTCAACAAAAATTCGCAGCCTCAATGAGTTGCAACGGCTTTAACGGTGCCGAGCTTTTGAATATCGCTGTCTTTCCTGTCACCGTGAATTGTAATCTTTGACAGGGCGGCTTCGAGTTCGGAAAGTTCTGCCGCGCTCAATTCAACATCAGCCGCGCCGAAATTTTCCTTAAGCCGCTCATCATGCCTCATACCGGGTATCGGGACGACGAAATCATTTTTACACATCATCCACGCCAGAGAAATTTGCGCAGGTGTGGAATTTTTTTCAGCGGCGAATTTTTTCAGCAGGTCGAGCAGAGCTTGATTGGCGTCCATATTTTTCGGATCAAAGCGCGTAATCACTCGCCTAACGTCGTCGCCCTCAAATTTCGTCTGCGAAGTGTATTTGCCGCTCAAAAATCCGCCCGCCATCGGTGAAAATGCCACGAATCCGATATTGAGTTCCTTGCACAGCGGCAAAACTTCAGCTTCAACCTTGCGCTCCATGATTGAATATTCGCTTTGAACGGCGGTTAATGGCGTGACGGAATGTGCGCGGCGAATTTGTTCGGGAGTAGCCTCTGAAACTCCCCACGCCAAAATTTTTCCCTCGGCAATGAGTTCGCCCATCCAAGTCGCAACCTCCGCAACGTCACGATTAGGCGGTACGCGGTGTTCGTAGTAAAGGTCGATATGATCCGTTTGCAGACGCTTGAGGGAATTTTCAACGGCATTTCTCAAGCCGCGTCGAGAAGTTTTACCTTCGGGAATTTCTTGACCGGGCAAAAAAACTTCGGGCATAAATTTCGTGGCGAGAATAATTTTGTCGCGAATGGGCTTGAGAGCTTTGCCGACGAGAATTTCATTTTCATACGCCGCATAAACTTCCGCCGTATCGAAAAAAGTACAGCCGTAATCTTCGTAGGCCGAACGCATGAGCCGAATTGATTCACTTTCGGGCGGACATGCGCCGTAGCCGTGGCTGAAACCCATGCAACCCATACCGATTGCCGAAACCGTCAAGTTGCGTAATTTTCTTGTCTTCATGTAAGACACCTCCGCAGTAATTTTATCAGATTGGAGCGGCTCAAAGTCAACAAAAATCTTGACGATTGCCGCGAATTGATTTAAATTTTGGGCAAGATTTTTTGAGGAGGCGACGGGAATTAAAGAGCAAAAAATTTTCGGCGAGACAATAATTGTATCGGCAAACGGCGTACACATTCGGGCGAAAAGTGACGGTCAACAGAATTATATTGACGCGATGCGGCGGCACGTCGTAACATTCGGCGTTGGAGCTGCAGGTACGGGAAAAACTTTTCTGGCGGTTGCAATGGCGGCGTATTATCTTCGCGTCAAGGAAGTGCGGAAAATAATTTTGACGCGTCCGGCAGTTGAGGCGGGCGAGCGATTGGGATTTTTGCCGGGCGATATGCAGGAGAAAGTTGATCCGTATTTGAGACCGCTTTACGACGCGTTGAAGGAGATTTGGGGCTTTGATCTGTACCAAAAATTTTTCAATCGCGGCGTGATAGAAATTGCACCGCTGGCGTATATGCGCGGACGAACTTTAAGCGACGCGTTCATCATTTTGGACGAGGCGCAGAATACAACTTCAAAGCAGATGAAAATGTTTTTGACGCGGCTGGGATTTGGTTCGCGAATGGTGATAACGGGCGATTTGAGCCAGATAGATTTGCCGCGGGGAGTACAATCGGGGCTTGCCGAGGCAGTTGAAATTTTGCAAAACGTCAAGGGCGTCGGGATAGCGGAATTGACTTCGGCGGACGTTGTGAGGCATGAAGTTGTTTCGCGAATCGTCGACGCGTATGAGCTTAGGAACTAGTTTTTACTATCCCTAATCCCTACTAGTTCCTAGTTCCTAATTCCTAGTTCCTACAAAGGAGAATAAATGAACACGACGATTAGTTTTGAGCCGGAGACGCTGACGATTGAAGATAATTTGTTTGAAGAAATTTTGCGGGCGGCGGATGTTGTCGGAAAAATTTACGGCGTCGAAAATTCCGAGTTGAGCATAACTTTGACTGATGACGAACACATTCACGCGCTGAATAAAAAATTTCGCGGTATCGACAGGGCGACGGACGTTTTATCTTTTGCCTTCCGTGAAAGTGATGAGCCGGAGATTATCGGCGCGGATTTTGAAATTTTAGGCGACGTGATAATTTCTTTGGAGCGTGCAAAAGTTCAGGCGGAGGAATATGGTCATTCGTTCTTGCGGGAAATTATTTTTTTGGAAGTGCACGGGATTTTACATTTGCTGGGCTACGACCACATTTCCGAAGATGAGCGGCAGGAAATGGAATCTGAACAAAAATTTATCATGAGCAAGCTTGGTATCGGCAGGTAATGGAGCTGTTAGCTTTTAGCGAGAGAGCTATTATCTAACAGCTAGCAGCTAGCAGCTAATAGCTAAAAGGAAGTGAGACTTTGTATATAATCGGATTGACGGGCGGCATTTCTTGCGGGAAATCTGCCGTCGCGGATATTTTAAGGTATCGTTGCGGGGCAGTGACGCTTGATATTGACAAAGTGACACGTTTGCTGTTGGAGCCGGGCGGTGATCTGTTTGATATTTACGTTCGACATTTCGGCAGCTACGTCTTGACGCGTGAAGGTTTTCTCAATCGGCGGCTAATCGGCGAAATAATTTTCAATCACCCCGACGAACGCGAATGGATAAATTCTGTGGCGCACCCTATCCTTTTGAACAAGGCGCGCGATTTTTTAGTTGAATGTTCGGAGGCGGGCGCAAGGCTCGTCGTAATGGAAGTGCCGCTTTTATTTGAGGCAGGTTGGGAACATTTATTCGACGAGATTTGGGCAGTCACTATAAAGCGCAGCACTCAAATTCGACGGCTGATGAGTCGCGATAAATTGACTAAGCAACAGGCTGTGACGCGGATAAATGCACAAATGCCGCTTGAAGAGATTCGTAAACGTGCCGACGTGAGGATTCGCAATTTGGGCAATAGCGTTTTCATTCGCAGGCAAGTATTTGATGCGTTGCGTGGCAGAAAATTTTAGTAGCCGCTCCTCAAATGAAAGCTGAAAAATTTTTGAACGCATGAAGGAAAATTTAAAGGCAAGTGGAAAGTGATAAGCGTAAAATCTTTTTTGGAGGCGACAAGATGAACAAGCGGATTAAAATGACGATTGGGGCAGGGATTGCCGCGGTAGCGTTAGCGATTGCGGGCGGCGGCTACTATTATTTTCACGTGCACACCGACACTCCCGACAACGCGATAAAGACGATTCACGAGGCGATAGACGGACGCGACGTTAAAACTTTCAATCGATTGGTTGACGTGGACAGCGTGCTTGATTCGGGCTATGACGGTTTTGTCGAAGGCGTAACTTCGTCCGATAACGCCATGACGCCTGATGCCAGAGAGGCGATTAGAAATTTTACGCAAATGCTTCGTGCCCCGATGATTATGACTTTGAAATCGGCGGTTGAATCTTATATCGCCACCGGTGATTTGAAAGCTGAAGAAAATGGCGGCGTGGTTGAGATTTTGGAAAAGACCGGTCTCAACGACGCACGTATCCGCGACGTGAAAAATATTGAGGTAAATGACGCCGATAAAAACGAGGCCTTTGCTGACTTGATAATCTATCAGCCGGAACTCGACAGGGAATTTCCGCTTCAGATGATTTTGGCTCGTGACGGTGATAAGCAGTGGAAACTTACCCGCGTGAAAAATTTCCAAGAATTTGTCGAGCAGGTAACTCAAGCGCGCCGCGTCATATTAGACGAATATCTTGCTCAAGCGGGAGAGATAAATGCCAAACATGAAGCGACGGTTCGTGAGGCGGAGCAAAAATACGGCGCGATATTGGCGGCAGGTTCACTTGCTCAAGACAAGACGCGTGCCGAATTGAAAACTTTGCTTAACGATGTCTTCAAAAAAGATTGGGAGGAACGTAAGCAGGAGTTGTTCAGCTTGAAGGTTCCCAAGGCCGCCGAACCTTTGCATAATCTTTATATGCGGATTTGTGACATATCGATTTCAGCCGCGCAGGATTATGCAAAGTGGCTGGACGACAACAATGCCGCGACGATAAAATCCGCAGAAGATAAAATTCATCAGGCGCAAGATCTCATTCAAGAGGCGGCAGACCTTGCTAAACGCATGACGAGCTAAATTAGTTAGGAGTTAGAAAGTAGAAAGTAGGTAATAGAAAGTAGATTTCCCTACTCCCTACTTTCTACTCCCTACTTTCTACTCTCTACTCTCTACAAAGGAGTCTGCAATCAATGAAGCATGTTTTATCAATCTACGTTGAAAATCAACCAGGCGTCTTAGTGCGAGTTGCCTCAATGTTCAGCCGCCGAGAATTTAATATCGACAGCCTGTCAGTTGGGATAACGCAATCGCCGGAATTTTCGCGGATAACGGTTGTCGTTCACGGCGACGGTAATTTTGTCGAGCAAGTAATTAAACAGCTGGAAAAAATGCCCGTGGTGCAAGCGGTGCAACGTCTCGATTCGGCAACGGCAGTTACTCGCGGCATGACAATGATAAAAGTTTCTGCCGACGACAGCACCCGCCTCGACGTTTTGAAAATGGCGGAACTCTTCCGTGCGCACGTGGTGGACGTTCAGCCGACGACGCTTATTTTTGAAATCACCGGCAACGATGAAAAAGTCACGGCGTTTACAAGGCTCCTCGCACCCTACGGCATTTTGGAAGTTATCCGAACGGGACTGATTGCCCTTGAACGCGGTGAAAACACAATAACCGATTGTCATCAAATCAGCGAATATTACAGCAAGAATTTGCTTTGAATTGTGCCCTTGCGCAAAAAAATTTCCTTTGCTAAAATGGTTGTGGTCAAACACACCAAAGCAAAGGAGATTTTTTGTATGAGTGATTCTAACAATTCACAAAGCGGTTGTCAATCGAAATGCGGCGTCATCTATCTCATCACTAACACGCTCAACGGGAAAATGTACGTCGGACAAACGCGGCAAAAGTTGAGCAGCCGAATCTACGGTCATAAGAGCAATAAGGGTAAATCTGCAATAGACGTAGCCATTCGCAAATACGGCTGGGAAAATTTCACGGTAGAAGTCCTCGAAACTTGCGCAAAAATTTCAGAGGCTGTGAAAGCAGCTTTGGCGCAAAAAAAGCTGTTGAAACTCTCGGCGAATCATGATAAAATACTAATAGCGTTATAGCCGAAAGACTTTTTGGAGGTGATAAGATAAAAAGCCTTATCAAGTGATGAGGTCTGTGGCAGATGTCGCCGAGTGCTTTTAAGCTACCCGTCCAAGGTCAGTTGAGGACTGTCACTGCAGCCCCGCACAAACCTGGCGAGAGCCAAGCGATGATGGAATGTGCATTGGACAGACAGACTTTTGCTAAATATTATGAAAGGACAAAATGTTGCTGGTATTGTAAGTTAGTCACCAAAAAGACGCTTGCAATATGTACCCGTACGTTAGCGGGGAATTTAAGCCTGTGGAGAATTACAGCAAACGTTAGTAGCGAAGGCGAAAGCGGATTCTTTGAAACAGGAATGGGACATAAAAGTTTATAACTTTTTATAAGTTCTCAGTAACGGTTCTATTATGAATACAAGGACACATGAAATTATTCGCGAGTACATCAGTGTTTTGACGCACCAGGCACTCAATCGCGAACTCACGTGGGAGACGGCTGTCGGCGACATGGAATATCGCTACATCATCAAGGAGTTGTTGCCGGATGGTACTGTCGGAAAAGATTTGCTCGGCGTATCATATCGCATGCGTTCGGTGGACAGCGTCGACTTGACAATCAACGGCGAGACTTTCCGCACGCGCAACAAGCCCATTATCGAACGCGTCGGAATGCTCTTCCGCATCATCAACTACGAAAAGAAAGATAACGTCATCAGCGACAACACGATTCAGTTCATGCGTAAATACGTCAACGAGAACAGATAGGTACTAGAACTAGGGATTAGAATTAGGGAAAAACCTAGTACCTGGTTCTAGTACCTAGTTCTAAAAATCGACCGAAGGGAGATTGTTCTATGCCAACGGTGGTTATAAGCGGTGCGCAATGGGGCGACGAGGGTAAAGGTAAAATCGTCGACTATCTTGCACAGCAGGCGGACACGGTTGTCAGATTTCAAGGCGGCAGCAATGCCGGTCACACAGTCACAGTCGGCGGCGAAGAATATAAATTGCGCCTCTTGCCGTCTGGAATTTTGTACAAGGGCACGACTTGCGTTATCGGCAACGGCGTTGTCGTCGACCCGCAATGTTTGCTTGAGGAACTCGACAATATGCAGGTGCGCGGCGTTGACATTTCGGGCATTCGTCTTTCCAATCGCGCACATGTCGTCATGCCCTGGCACAAACTCATTGACGAACTCGGCGAGGCTCTGCGCGGCTCAAATAAAATCGGTACGACTAAACGCGGTATCGGCCCCTGCTATATCGACAAGGCGGACAGGATTGGAATTCGCGTCTGTGATTTGATTGACCGCGAAGATTTTGCCGCCAAAGTTCGTGACGTGCTCAAGATTAAAAATTTGATTCTGGAAAAGGTTTACAATCACGCGCCGCTTGACGCCGAAGAAATTATCCGCGAGTATGAAAATTACGCCGAAAGACTTCAACCGTTTGTCTGCGATACGATTACTTTGCTCAACGCTGAAATTGACGCGGGCAAGAAAATTTTGTTTGAGGGTGCACAGGCGACGATGCTCGATATTGATTACGGCACTTATCCTTACGTCACGAGCAGTCACCCGATTTCAGGCGGCGTCGGAATTGGTGCGGGCGTTGCTCCGAAAAAAATTGATACGGTCGTCGGCGTCGTCAAGGCATATTGTACACGCGTCGGCGAAGGCCCTTTCCCTACCGAACAGCTTAACGACATTGGCGAAAAACTCCGCAATGCCGGTCATGAATTCGGAACCGTTACAGGTCGTCCGCGCAGAACGGGTTGGCTTGATGCTTGTGTCGTCAAATACGCCGGACAACTCAGCGGCACCGATTACATGGCGGTTACGCGGCTGGACATTCTCGACGGCTTCGACGAAATTAAAATGTGCACGGCCTACAAAATCGACGGGCAGATTATCGACGAGATACCCGCGAGCTTGAAAGTTTTGGCGAAGGTTGAGCCGGTCTACGAAACTTTTGCCGGTTGGAAGACGGACATTTCAAAAATCCGCCGCTACGAAGATTTGCCCGACAATGCAAAAAAATATCTTGAGCGCATGGCTCAAGTCACGGGAATTAAACTCGGTATTGTCAGCGTCGGCCCGAATAGAGATCAAACGATTGTTTTGGCCGACATCTTCGCTTGAGTGAAAATTTTTCTAATTGCCTCCACGATAAAGGAGGCGTTATTTTTTTGCTTAAAATCCCAGCGTCAACGTCTTTAAAATGTTCGGGCGCAGTTCGGGATTCATTTCCGCGAAGTTTACATCATTCGGGATAAAAAACAGGTTGAGGTATTGAAAAATTGTTATGACACTCATCAGGCAGATTACGAAGTTGAAAATTTTTCGTCGAGCGGGTGAAATGCTCTCCGATAAAAATCCGATTGCGATAAAACTCAACAGCGCGAGCATCCAATAAATTTCAAGGCGGTAACGTTCCAATAAAAACGGCGTCCATTGAATTTGAAATGCCGTTATTAAAATCGGCGTGAATATCAGCGCGATTACGAGGCCGATTAATTTATTTTGAATCAGCGCGGCACGAAGATTTTTTGTCAGCAGGAGTATCGGCAGCCAGAATATTACGTAACGCAATGCGCCCGCAGGTTTGTTATCAATTGTCGGGAAGGCTTTATTCTCGACGCCGAAGAAATTTTCCAACATGCCGTGAACTTGTGCGGAAAGATTGAATCGTTCGGAAAATTTCCCGTAAGCGTGCTGGTCGGCCAATGTCAGCTGATAGGCTTGTCCGAACTCAAAAACGTTGTCGAAGCGCAAATAATTGTACGCCATCAAAGCCGCGCCCGTCACCAAATACGGCAAAATCAGTGCGAGCAAAATTTTCCACGCGTCAGCTTTTCCGAAAAGTTTCGGGATAAACGGCAAGACTAAAAAATTTGCCAGGGCGACTGTCGGCTTGCAACCAAATGCCAACGCTCCCAACAATGCTCCGAAAAAAATATCCGCCAAAAATTTTCGCCGCGAGTCATTGCCCCAAGCCGCTCTAGAAAAAAAATATATGCTCCAGACTTCAAAGCACAATCCCGACGCTATCGCCGTGCAGTAAAGTGCGGGCGTCTCCGTGCAATACAAAATGCTCACAAGCGACAAGGTTACTGCTGTCGTCAAGTAGACTGCAAATGACATTCGCGGGAAAAATTTTTTCGCCAGGAGCATGAGCAATGCAAATAATCCGACGATGAAAAGTCCCGCGAAAATTTGCGTCCCGTGATAGGCGGAAAGGGATTTGCCGACGATTAATTTATACGGCAAAAAGACTGTCAAGGCCGGTACCGCGCCGAAGTAAACGAAATATTGTCCCTTGTAAAAGGCGGTGTCCCAGCTGAAATCAATGTCCGCCTCCAAATTCAAAGCCAACCTTGCGTGCATGTCATAAGGATTTTCCATTGCCGCCAATCGCGGATCAACGGGTATATCGATATTGAGTTGCCCTTTCGAGAAAGCGTCCGCCAAAAATGCGTATTGATTGTGATGCCGGTAAAGTTCGCCCGTCCATTGAGGATTCCACGCCATAGGCACGACACATGCCGCAATTAATACGACCATGACGACGCGGGAAATATTTTTCTCTCGGCGGGTGATTGAAGAAATTTCTACCGCGTGCCAATTTGATGACGGACGAAATTTGTACAGCAAAAAAATTATTCCCGCCCAAAATATCAGCCCTGCTAAAAAATATTTTACGACCATAAAATCTTCCTCAAGAAAAATCACCGCGAAGACTATCCGCAGTGACCAATACTAGTTCCCAGTTCCTAGTTCCTAAATTTAATCCGTTGCAATGATTCTTTCGGGCGAAGTGACCGGCTCATTGCGCATAGTGTCCGAAGGCGTCGTTACTCGTCGTTGAGTGCCCGCATAAAGCATTTCTGTCAACTGCGCGGCGGCTTCAGGTTCCATCTTCGCCAAAATGTTCGCGACTGATTCTTCACTCATGCGTTGGAAGATTAAAACCGTCGTGTCCCAATCGACGTTGATTAAAGCGTCAGCCGCCTCTTGAGGTTTCATATTCTCATAAATCCTCGCCAACTTTGCAACGCGTTTCTTCTCTTCAGCCTCACGCTTAGCTTGCTGCTCATCGATTGCCTTGCGGTCGATTTTGACTTCCTTAGGTTTCTCTTCCTTTTTGAGTTTAGATTCTTCTTTCGGCGGCGGAACAGGCTCTTCCTTAACTTCGGGTTCAGGTTCCGGTTCAAGTTCAGGCTCCGGTTCAGGTTCGGGAGGCGGCGGCCATTCCACACCTTCGGGCACCTCGAAATATCTGCCGTTGCCGACGAAAGGCAATCGATATAATCCAAGCTCCTCGTTGAACATGGCGACATCTTCCGTGCCCAGCAAATCAAATTTCACTGCCGCCGCAAATCCTCCGATGATTAACGCCGTCAGCAAAATCAGCCCGATTAAAATATTTCTTATCTTCCGCAAGACCGTTGCGATTTTGTCTTTCAAAAGAATCACCTTGTCTAAATTTTTTTCTGCTGATTGATTCTGCTGCCGAAAAAAAAATCCTGCCGAAAATTTTAACTTGCGAACAAATCTTGCCGCGCCATTTAAATTTTGACAACAAACCATAAGGATATATTTGGTTGACATTTACCACGCAAGAGTTTACAATCCTCAACATGCACTTTGTATACAAACGAAATTTTCTGTCAAAGGGGTGGGTTTATGTTTTGGGCTGAATTGGCAGTCGTGCTGGCGATGTTAATTATCGGCGCACGTTACGGCGGAATTTTCCTGGGCATGTCGAGCGGTTTTGCCATTGCAATTTTAGTTTTCGGATTCGGACTTGCACCGGGCAATCCCGCCATTGATGTCATTATGATTATTATGACGGTCGTTGTCATTGCGGCGACGTTGCAGGCTTCGGGCGGCATGGATTATCTGATTCAAATCGCCGTCAAACTCCTGCGCAAAAATCCGAATCGCATCAGCTATTATGCTCCGATTATCAGCTGGGTTTTTACATTCATGTGCGGCACGGGCAATATTTCATTCGGTATCCTGCCCGTTATCGCCGAGGTTGCTCGTGAGGCCGGTGTTCGTCCCGAACGACCAATTTCAATGTCGGTCATTGCCTCTCAACAAGCGATAACTGCCTGTCCGATTTCCGCGGCAACAGTTGCACTCGTCGGACTTTTATCACCGCAGGGCGTCACGTTGATTGATATTTTAATCGTCTGCATTCCGTCAACTTTAATCGGCGTCGTATGCGGTTCACTTTGGGCGGCTCGTATGGGTAAAGAACTTTCCGAAGATCAAGAATATCTCGCCAGAGTTGCACGCGGTGAGGCTGCTCCGATTAATGAGAAGGCTCAAATTGCAGAGGCTAAAGAATTTTCCGCTTCAACCAAACGCGCCGTCTGGATTTATCTTTTGGCAACCGTTATCGTCGTTATCTTCGGCATTTTCCCCGAACTGCGTCCGTCAGCTATGTTGGGCGACAAAATGGTTTCCTTCACGATGACCATGTGTATTGAAATGGTTATGATGATTATGGCGGGCGTGATGATTATTGCTTGCGGCGTCAAAGTCAATTCGATTATCGAGCAGTCAGTTTTCCGCAACGGCTTAATGGGCGTCTATTGCATTTTCGGCTTGACATGGGCGGGCGATACCTTGACGCGCAATAATATCGACTTCATCAAGTCCGGCGCAGCTGATATGATTTCCGCTTATCCGTGGGTCTTCGCGATAATTTTATTCCTCCTTTCCGCAGTCATTTTAAGTCAGGCGGGAACAATCGGTGCACTTGCTCCACTCGGCATTACACTCGGAATTACGCCGCCCGCTATGATTGGTATGTTCCCCGCGGTCAACGGCTACTTCCTCGTTCCGATTTACGCGACGGTTTTGGCAGGTATCGCCTTCGACAGAACGGGCACTACTCAAATCGGCAAATTTGTTTTTAACCACAGCTTCCAAATCCCCGGCTTGATTACGTGTATTGTCAGCGTGGCAGTCGGCATGGCTCTTGCGAATATGATTATCTAGGGAAGTAGGGAAGTAGATACTAGTTCCTAGTTCCTAGTTCCTAGTTCCTAAAAAAAATACATAGAAGGTGCTAACATGAGAAAGGAACACGATTTTTTGGGAGAAATTGAAGTTCCGGACGAGGCCTATTACGGCGTGCAAACTATGCGGGCGATTGAAAATTTCACAATCACCGGTCGCAGGCTCGACGAAGATTTTATTAAGTCCCTCGCCAAAGTCAAAAAGGCGGCTGCTCAAGCTAACATGGAAACCGGCCGTCTCGACAGGAAAATTGGCAACGCTATCGTTCAGGCGGCGGAAGAAATTATCGACGGGCAGTTCATCGATCAATTTCCCGTCGACCCGATTCAAGGCGGCGCAGGTACTTCAATCAACATGAACATGAACGAAGTTCTCTGCAACCGCGCACTTGAAATTATCGGCGAGGCTAAAGGACGCTACGACATCATCAGCCCGAACAATCACGCGAACATGGCGCAATCGACTAACGATTCACTCCCGACCGCCATTAAAGTTTGCTTGACGTACAAGAGCCACAACGTAACCAACGCGCTTGATTATCTTGCCACCGCCCTTGAACAGAAAGCTGAAGAGTACAAAGATATTCTCAAAATGGGACGCACTCACTTGCAAGACGCCGTTCCGATTACGCTCGGTCAAGAAATGGGATCTTACGCCTCGGCAGTTCGTCGCAGTATTCGTCGCATTGAGTGGGCGATTGACAGTATCCGCTTGATTAACATGGGCGGTACTGCTGTCGGCACCGGCCTCAATGCTGAACCGCGTTATATTAAAATCGTCGCCCGCAAACTCCGCGAAATTACCGGCGAAAACTTCGAGACTTCCACAAACATTATCGACGCCACGAATAACACGGACGGTTTTGTTGACGTGTCCAGCGCGCTGAAAAATACTGCCCTCGTCCTCATCAAAATGGCGAACGATTTCCGCCTTATGGCTTCGGGACCTCGTTGCGGCCTCAATGAAATTTTCTTGCCGAAACGTCAACCCGGCTCATCGATTATGCCCGGCAAAGTCAATCCGGTTATTGCCGAAGTCATGGATCAGGCGTGCTATCAAGTTATCGGCAACGATTTGGCGGTTACTCTCGGCGTCGAGAACGGGCAATTTGAATTGAACGTCATGGAACCGATTATGGCTTACAATCTGTGCAGCTCAATGAATTATCTTGCAAATGCCTCGCGGACTTTCGTCGACAAATTGTTGACGGGGCTTGAACCCAATCGCGAACAGTGCCAGAAATGGTTGGACAGCAGCGTTGGCGTCGTGACTGCACTTTTGCCGCACCTCGGCTACGAACAATGCTCAATGCTCGCAAAAGAAGCTTATGCCACTCGTCGCCCGATTCGCGAAATCATTTTGGAAAAGGGCATTTTGACTGAAGAGCAACTTAAAGTTTACATGTCGCCCGAAAAAATGACTCACCCAGGCATCACCAATTAGCTGGAGAGCTTTTAGCTGAGTAGCGACTAGCTAACAGCTGGCAACTAAAAAGACGCCACATAAAAATTTATCCGCCGATTTAGTGGTTAGTGGTTAGAATTTTTCTAACAGCTAACAGCTAAAAAGGCGGGGATTTTTTTATTTCGCAAGGAGAACTGCTTCCGAATAAAGTTTTACTCCCTCGTCAGCGTTCGGATGTATGAAATCAATCAAATAATTTTTGTGCGGATAAATTTTCAAGTGCGCGTCGATATAAGGATTGGCGTTGATGAAAATTTCTCCGTTCGCGGCGCAAAAATCTTTCAATGCGGCGGAATATTCGTCGTTGAGTTTAATTTTTTCGTCGAAAGATAATCGGCTGATAAAATCACCGTCCGTCGAAGTCCACGGCGCAATAAAAATAAATTTAGCAGCGGGATTTTTATTTTTAACGGCGTCACGAAGCTTTTTCAAGTTAAAAATATATTCTTCGGGCGTCATTGAACAAATTTTATCGTCACGATAGCGCACGTCATTTGTCCCGACCGCCACGACAAATAAATCCGCACCGTTCTGAATAATTTCGTCGAGGCGTTCAAGCAAAATTTTAGTGGTCGCGCCGCCTTGAGATATGTTAAAAATTTTTCCGCGAATCAACGTTTCAAGCGGCTCAAAATACGGAACTCCGCCATTTTTCGTACCTTCAGTCAAGCTGTCGCCGATAAAGCAAACATTTTCCGCCGCAATTAATGACTTGTAAAAATCGCCGCGCATTTCGTCGGAAATATCAATTTGTGAAACTTTTTTGCGCATAAAACCACTCTCATCAAAGAAATATTTCTGTTGATTAAAATTAATTTCATCGCCGAGCATGATTTTTGTCACGTGCCGCAAAACTTCTTCGACGCGTTCAAAGTCACGAGTACTTATTTCACCGCGCAATTTTTTATTCGTGAAAATCTCATTAATCGGCAAGGCGCGATAATTTCCGTCGAGTTTCGATTCAGTCCACAGCGGAATAATCGAACCGCCGATAATTTTTTTTGTAGTGCGGTCAACATAAATTTCAACCATTGCACTCGCGTCGCCGTTATATTCGCGATAAATATTTGCGAAATTACCGGGACAAAAAACCGTTAAATTTTTGCCGGTAAATTCAATCGGTTGGACGGAGTGAGTGTGATCGCCCAAAATAATATCCGCGCCTAAATCCAAAAATATTTTTTGCCACGTCCGCTGAAATTCGTCAGGCTTATCGGTAAATTGCGTGCCCCAATGCGGCAAAACTATTATCAAGTCGGGATTATGACTCTTCGCAAGTGCAAAATCTTCCTCGACTGCCGCCTTGACTTTAGAAAAATTCGAGCTGTTTTCGCCGACAATAAACGAACTTATAAAAGAATTTTCGCTGATAAATTCGTCGGTATTATGATTATTTGTGCCGTAAGTGTAAGCTAAAATCGCGAATTTAATTCCGCCGCGCTCCAAAATTTTCACGCGATTATTATTTTTGTCGTCCAAAGTCGAATATGAGCCGATGAAATCAATATTTTTTTCGTTGAGGATTTTAATTGTACGAAATGCGCCGTCAATGCCCATATCCAGCAAATGATTATTGGCGGTCGTGACGAGATCAAAGCCGGCATTTTTCACGGCGTCGGCAAATTCGTCGGGAAAATTCAAATAAAGTTCCTTGCCGTCATCAAAATTACTCTGCGAAAAATTTTTACTTGTGCCACCGAGCGGCCCTTCAAATACGCCGATTGCCAAATCTGCGGAAGAAATATAAGGCGTCGCGTATTCAAAAACCTCCGCGAAGTCGTAATTTTTGCCATTAAAACCGCGTTTAACCTGGTCTTCAAGCAAAATTAAATCGCCGCAGAATAAAATTTTAAATGAATTATCGAATTTGGCAGCAGTTTCCGCAGTCATTACGCGAAAAATTTTATCTGCAGGTTTCGGGGAGGAAAATCGAATCATCATCGGCAAAAACATTACAAAAATAATTAATGCCAAAAAACTCACTCTGAACGCCACGCCTTTTATATTTGTGAGGGATTCGACGATATTGTTCAGGAATTTTTTTAGCAGGCCACTGAATTTATCGGAGCCGAAGATTAAAGTCATTAAAAATGTCGCGATAATCGCCGCCGAAATTTGAAATTCCGACACAGAAAATTTTTCCGAAAATAACAGCGTGAAAGGTCTGTGCAAAAGATAAATCGCCAATGAATTTTTGCCGGCTTTGGTCAAGAGAGGGATATTTTTTTCGACGGAGGCAAGCATTAACGTTATAATCGACAAACTCGCGACGATTATTATAGAAATTCTCCCGAAAAATCCGTTGAATGTGGCGTAAGTGTTCGGCAAAAGGTCGCGGTCGGTGAGATTAAAATTCTCGTGTGCAAAAAATCCAATGCCAATTATTTCGAGTAATAAAATTAATCCGAGCGGGAAAAACTTTTTATTTTGGAGTTTCGAGGCTGATTCTTTGGAAAATAAATAGCCCGCGATGAAATACGGGAAGAAAACTACAATTTTTACCGCGGCGAATTGCATATTTATATCTGTCCAAAAACCCGCTGCCAATGAAAATAAAATCATCAGCGGCAAAATATTTTTTATGCGTTCGATTAGCGGGATTGTCAGCCGCCAAACGATTAATGCGAATAAATACCACGCTGAAAAATACGGATTGACGATTGAAATTGCTTCGTGAGTGAAAAATAATGCTCTCAACAGAAAAAATCCGTTCAAAAAAATAAATGCCACAATTAAATTCATAATCGGGAAAAACGATCGTGAATGTTCACTTTTACTGAAATATCCCGATACAAATACAAATGCAGGCATGTGAAACATATAAATTGCGTCGACTATTGCATTATTGAGCGGCGAATTTTGCAGATTGAACAGGCAATGGGCAAATACGACGAGTATAATTAAAAAACCTTTGATATTGTCCCAATAAGCCGAACGTGAATTATAATTCATTCCTAATTTCTAATTCCTCATTCCTAATTGAAATCAGCCGGGCGGCCAAGTCATTTTACGACCGCCGAGCAAGTGAACGTGCAGATGGTGAACGGTTTGACCGCCGTCATCGCCCGTGTTCAAGACGACTCTGAAGCCGCCGTCAGCGATTTTGAGTTCAGCGGCGAGTTTGGGCACCACGTCAACGAAAATGTGCGCGGCAAGGTCTTTATCTTCCGCTTGAAAATCGGCGACGCTCCGAATGTGTTTTTTCGGGACAATCAGCACGTGGACGGGTGCTTGGGGCGATAAATCCTTGAACGCGACAAGGCTTGAATCCTCGTAGACGATTTGCGCGGGAATTTCGCCGCGAGCAATCTTACAGAAAATACAGTTGGTCATTTGAAAAACTCCTTTCTTTTTAGAAAGTAGAAAGTAGGAAATATAAAGTAGAAAAACCTACTCCCTACTTTCTATTCTTCAACGGCAATGACGTGTTTAACGCCGTAATATTGAGCGACGCAGGAATTGCGGCAACTGTTCAACTTCGCCTCAATGCCCGCAAAATAATCGAGTTCAGCAGCCGCGCTCCTGTCACCGTGAATACTTTCAAAGCGGTGACGAATTTGCATACGCGGCATCGGTATCGGGTCGAGTTCGGCGTTGCGTTGAATATATCTGACTTGCCGCCGATTTGCGTTGAAGATTGACAGGTCGACGTAAATCAGCGTGGCGAAGTATGAGACAAAACTTATCGTCAAGACGAGTGATACTCCGCGCAGAAATTTTTTCGGCAGGTTGAGGAAGGCCTTGAGATTTTGCCGCTCCAATTCCAAAATCGCCGAACTTGACGCGACTAAGATAAATGACAGCGACGTTATCGAAATGCGGCCGTTGTATTCGGGCGAGAAGAGCAACGCTATCGGCACCAAAAATCCCGTTGCCGTGAACGCCAGCATTAAAATTTCAGCCATGTTTATACCTGTCGAATTGCGCCGCGCAAAATATATGAACATCGGAATCAGCGCGATAAAATCAGCTGCCACGACGCGTAAAAATCCTTCGGACATGTGGTGTAGGAAAACGTCCTTGGTGTAGACAAAATTGGGGTGAGCAAATTCCATTCGGGCGAAATTTCCCGGCGCGAGAATCATAAATGCACAGCCGACACTTACGGCGAGCAATCCCGCAATCATCCACGGGCGGAAAACTTTTTGAATCTTGCACATGAACGTTAAAAAAATCGTCAAGCAGACCGTCGCCAAAGCTCCCGCTTCATTCGACCAGCCCGCACAAAGTCCGAGGATAATCATCAATACGACGTTGAGCGCGGAGTTTGCGGCATCATGTGAGCGCAATGCTTTGACATACGGCGTGAGGAAAAACAGTTGGAAAAATGTCATCCACATATAATTGCAAGAGCCTGTCAACCAAAGTGTGCTCATAAGTGACGCCGCCTGCAAGATAAACAGCGTGAAGAAAATCCAAAGGAGTGCTGCCCGCGAAATTTTCAGCCACGTGTTAGACAGGTTTATTATCGTCAGCACGAGGAAGATAAAAATTATCGTGTTGGCGATATCGAAGACGGGCTTGCCAATCCAAATGAAAAATTGTACGAAGGCGTGCGCAAAAATTCTGCCGCCCCATAAAAAATAGTGCGACTTGAGCGATTGAAAGATATCGGAAAAAGATTCAACGCGGTCACGGTGTTCAATTTCGGGTGAGCCGAATTGCATGGCCTCCAAGTTGCCGCCGTGAGCACCGTCCCAAATGAAAGCGTAGCCGTAATCGTCGTGACTTAGCGGGCATAATGCCGTTCTGATAAAGAAAAATCCTGCGAACGCTACGAACAAAATCATTGAGCGCGAAGAATTTATCGTCCGAATAAAATGCCGCAACAATCCCAAGAACAATCCTCCCTTTTATCAGTTAGGAGTTAGGAGTGAGGAGTTAGGAGTTAAAAACCTAAACCTGTTCCCTGTTCCCTAATCCCTGTTCCCTAAAAGTAGCTTTTGAAAGAGTTTCGCCGATATTTTCGCGGATAACAAGTTCGGCATCGGCGTCAGCATGAGTGGCGGTCTTGTTAATCAAAATCAAATGCCGTCCGCGGAAATAATCAATCAGCCCCGCCGCAGGATAAACAATTAAACTCGTTCCGCCGACAATGAGCGTATCGGCATTTGAAATTGCCCGAATCGAATTGGTAATTGTGTCGCCGTCGAGTGATTCGCCGTAAAGGACGACATCGGGCTTGACAATTCCGCCGCAATCTTCGCAATGAGGAATCGGAATATTATTCATGATGAATTCGACGCCGTATTTTTTGCCGCAACGAACGCAATAGCTTCGCCGAATCGAACCGTGAAGTTCATAAACATTTTTCGATCCGGCAAGTTGATGAAGCCCGTCAATATTTTGCGTGACGACCGCGCTTAAATTTCCGCGACGTTCCAATTCGGCAAGGGCAAGATGACCGGCATTGGGTTTTGCGTCGAGGTAGACGAATCGCGCACGATAGAAATCAAAAAATTCTTCGGGGTGGCTTATGAAAAAATTATACGACGCCATTTCCTCAGGCGAAAAAGTTTGGTTGAGTTTCTGATTGTAAATGCCGGTCGCGCTCCGGAAATCGGGAATGCCTGACTCGGTGGACATGCCCGCTCCGCCGAAAAATACCGCGCTTGAACTCTGCGACAAAATTTTACTTAGCTTTTCAACGTCCGTCATCTCGTCCGCCTCCTCTTTAGCTGTTAGCTGTTAGCGGCTAGCTGTTAGAATTCTACTCAGCTAACAGCTAGAAGCTAGTAGCTAAATAAAGATTTTAATTCAAGGCAAGATTTTTGGCAACGGTTAAAAATTTCTGTGGACAAAATCTTTTCGTTTGATATAATTCGCGCGTGTAGGTAACAGGGAACTGGGAACAGGGAGCAGATTTCTAATCCCTAGCCCTAATCCCTAAAAAGGAGGAAATTTTATGCGAGGAAAATTTTTTGCGGCGTTGACATTGGCGGCGACACTTTTATTGACGGGTTGCGGCGGCGGTGATACTCCTGCCAAAACTGACGGCGGTGATAAATCTGCCAAGGAAGTCACACTTAAAATCGGCGCGACGCCCGTGCCTCATTCGGAGATTTTGGAAGAGATTAGACCCGACCTTAAGGAAAAGGGAATCAATCTTGAAATCATCGAGTTCAACGACTATGTGCAGCCGAATATCGCGCTCAACGACAAGGAACTTGACGCGAACTTTTTCCAGCACGAGCCGTATTTGAATGACTTCATCAAGGAGCACAAAGACGTTAAGCTCAAAAATGCGGGCGGCGTGCATATCGAGCCTATGGGCATTTACTCCAAGAAGATTAAAGACTTGAAAGAACTCGTCCCCGGCGCGGCAGTTTCAATTCCCAACGACCCGACTAATGGCGGACGCGCTTTGCTTCTCTTGCAGAAGGCCGAATTGCTCAAGCTCAAAGATGGCGTGAATGAAATGGCGACTGTTCAAGACATCACCGAGAATCCGAAAAATTTGGTGATTCAGGAAGTCGAAGCCGCTCAACTCCCGCGCACACTTGAGGACGTGGACATTTCGATTATCAACACGAACTTTGCAATGAATGCCGACCTCAACCCCATGAAGGACGCGCTTTTCATTGAGGACAAAACTTCGCCGTATGTCAATATCATTGCCGTGCGTGACGGTGATGAAAATCGCGAGGAAATTAAAACCCTCTTGGCGACGATCAAAACTGACAAGGTTAAAAAATTTATCGAGGAAAAATACAAGGGCGCGATTGTTCCGGCGTTCTGATGACAGTCACTTTTTTTAGGGAAATGGGAAAAGGGAAAAGTTGAAATCTCTTCTCCCATTTCCCTTTTCCTTTCTCCCTTAAATAATCACCAATTCTTGGAACTGTTCCAAAAACTCGGACTGAACAGCGCAAGTACCGTGAAAATTTCAAGGCGGCTCAAAAACATAAATCCGCACGCACAAAATTTACTCAAGCTCGGCAAAAGTGCATAAGTACTCGTCGCACCTTCAATGCCAAATCCCGGCCCGACACTCGCCATCGTCGAGACGCTCACGCTGATTGCGTCGACAAAATCTATCCCGTCGAACATCATCACTGCCGCGAACAAAATATCCAGCATGACGACTGCGAAGAAAAATTTTGCCGCGCCGTAAACAACATCCTCATCAATCGCGCGACCGTTCAGCTTAACTTGATTGATTACATTCGGGTGAAGTTTTTGTCTGACAATCAGCGCGACGAATTTAAACAGCAAAATGATTCTTGCGACCTTCAAGCCGCCTGCCGTCGAACCTGCACAGCCTCCCAAAAACATCGTCATCATCAGAAAAACTTTGCTCAACGGCGGATATGCGTCGAAGTCATGCGCCACAAATCCCGTCGTCGAACTCAAGCTTGCCACGTGGAAAACTGCCGCCCTTATCGCAACTTCAGGTTTCGCAAAGCTCTCAAAAATCAAATCACATGCCACGACCACCATTGCCACAAAAATTATCGTCAAGTACGTCCTAAACTCGGTGTTGCGGAAAATCACGCCAACGCCTTTTTTGCATGCGATAACATACATTGCAAAACTGCCGCTCGACACAATCATAAAAAACGCCATGCAGTATTCAAGATAAATGTTGCCGTATTCAGCGACCGTGCCGTTAAAAATTCCGTAACCGCCCGTGGCTATCGTCGTCATTGCGTGATTTATCGCGGCGAAAGGACTTAATCCGCACAGAAAATAACTTCCCGCACAAATTACCGTCAACGCCACGTAAATCGAAAATAACGCTTTGGCATTGTCGCGGATTCGTGGCATTTGTCGATCTTTAGTCGGGCCGGTAGTCTCTGCTTTGAGGATGAACATTGCGCCGCGTCCGAATTGCGGCATTATCGCCATAAATATCACGACAATTCCCAATCCCCCGAACCAATTCGACATGCTCCGCCAAAGTAAAATACTCCGCGGCAAAATTTCAACGTCCTCAATGACCGTCGCACCCGTCCCGCTGAATCCCGAAAATGATTCTACCAAACTGTCCAGCAAATTCAGATAGCCGCCCGCGAAATACGGTACCAATCCCAAAATCGATATTAACAGCCAGCCCAAGCCCGTTATCGCAATGCCCTCACGTATTCCGAGATTGTCTTTATCCTGCAAGCCGCCGAATCGTTCCAATTCAAACGTCGCCGCCATGCATAAAAAAATTGACAGCAGAAAAGCTGCCGCCCCGTTGAACTCTTCAGCCGTTGCTGCCAAAATGAACGGCGGTATCATTGCCGCCCCGCATGCCAATGTTAAATAGCCCAATAGCCCCGCTACAATTCGCTTATTCATTTCAAGTTACCGCAGTCGAATTTTCTTTCCGACGAATCAAAATCCTATCGTATTTCTGTTGACCGTTTATAATGCCACGATTACGATTTTTCGGGTCTGTACGCAATAACTCAACCGCCGGACTTAAGTCACTGCTTGACGTATGACCGAGAATTTCAAATTGGTCAGGATTGTATTTGTCGAGAAAAGTAATCGGCACGCCCATTACCCCGAAATAATCTTTGGGGATTTCGGCAGTCTTCGACACTTCGATAGCGTCGTAATTGTCATAGCGCGGATAATCTTCGGGAGTATACCTCATGTACAGCAAAATATTTTCATGACGCTTGCGAATATCAATGTTCGTCAACCAAAGGCATTGATTAGTTGAAACGATTCGTCTGCCGCGTTTATCAATACGAGCCTCCGTCCCGTAAAGTTCGTAAGTTTCGGGAACGATAAATCCTGAAATCCCGCGTCCCATTCGATAGCCAAGCCAAATTTTATTCTGCATAATCAGCGGGAAAATTTCTTTGTAGGTTATGCAGTTAATGTTGCCGATAATGAGAAATTTTTTGTCGTAGTCAATGAGTTGGGCGACGTATTCCCTAAACAAACTGAACGGCGGATTCGTCACGACAACATCAGCTTCCTTGAGCGCGGCAATACATTCCCTTGAGCGAAAATCTCCGTC
>JAFRSO010000049.1 GCA_017427545.1 Selenomonadaceae bacterium | reverse complement strand
GATTGGTATCGCGGCACGGCGGACGCTATCTATCAGAATCTCAACTTCATCGACCTAGCCGACCCCGATTACGTCCTGATTCTCTCCGGCGACCATATCTACACCATGGATTATTCTTGGATGCTCAAAGCTCACAAGATGAACAATGCTGATGTTACTATCGGCGTCTTTGAAGTCTCGTGGGAAGAGGCTCCGCGCTTCGGTATCATGGTCACCGACAAAGAGACCGGCCGCATTACCGAGTTCCAGGAAAAGCCGAAAGAACCTAAATCCAACCTCGCCTCGATGGGCATTTACATTTTCTCGAAACCCTTCCTCAAAAAGTACCTCGAAGAAGACGGCGTTAAAGAAGATTCGACGCATGACTTTGGTAACGATTTGATTCCGAAAATGCTTGCTGACGGTGCTCGCATGTTCTCCTACGCGTTTGACGGCTATTGGAAAGATGTCGGAACGATTGAAAGTCTCTGGCAGGCTAACATGGATCTTTTGCAAGACCAGCCGCCCTTCGACCTCAAAGGCGACCAGAAAGTTTATTCGTCCAACCCGTCACTCCCGCCGCATTTCGTAGGCCCTTATGCTTCCGTTAAGCAGTCGATGATTAATGAGGGCGCGAAGATTGAGGGCGACGTTGACAAGTCCGTTATCTTCCAGGGCGTGCGCGTCGGCAAAGCTGCGAAGGTTACCAACTCGGTTATTCTCCCGTCAGCAGTTATCGAAGATGGCGCGGTCGTCAACTATGCGATTATCGCTCAAGACGCCGTTATCAAAGCGGGCGCAAAAGTCGAAGGTAAACCGGGCGAAATTTTCGTCGTTCCCGAAGGCACAGTCGTCAACGCGTGATTTTTCCTAACAGCTAGAAGCTAACAGCTAACAGCTAAAATCGGAGGTGCTTTGAATTGAAACAAGTAGTGGGGATTATAAATCTTCAGGAAGGCAACAGTCTGATTAGAGAATTGGCGGCGACTCGTGCGGTTGAAGCTCTGCCTTTCGCAGGACGTTATCGCCTCGTTGACTTTGCTATTTCCAACATGGTTAATTCCGGAATCAGCGCAGTCGGACTTCTTCTGCCCGACTTCTCCCGCGCAGTCCTCGACCATATCCGCTCCGGTAAGGATTGGGATTTGGCTCGTCGTCGTGACGGCTTGACATATTTGCCCGCAGCCCTGCCCGACAATGATTCCCGTAAGGGCGACCTCAAAGATATTTATGCCAACCTCGACTTCGCCGAACTTAGCGGGCGTCAATATGTCCTTTTGACCAACGCCAGCTACATTTACAACATTGACTTTGAAAAGGTTCTCCAGTTCCACAAGGACAGCGGCGCAGATATTACGATGGTTTACTCCAAGGCTCAAATCGACCGCGCAGGTAAGAGCGTCGTTATCGAAACCAGCACGAATGGTATCGTCACCGACTTGGCGGAAGTTCCCGCTATCAAGGCCGGTCAAAAAGACGTTATGGGCGCATATCTCATGCCCGTCCCGACGTTCGCTTATCTCGTTCGTTCGACTTATGAACGCGGCGGTCAAGACTTCCTCCTTGACGCTTTGATTCGTCATGCTCATGAATTCAAAATCAGCGCGTTCAAGCATGAAGGCTACGTTGCCCATATCAATTCCACTATGGAATACTATGCAGCTAACCGCGACTGCCTCAAGCCCGAAGTTTGGGAAGAACTCTTCATGAACAACGACCGCCCGATCTTTACGAAGGTCAAGGACGAAGTTCCCGTTCAGTACAAAGAGACTGCCAACGTCAAAAACTCTCTCATCGCCAACGGCTGTGAAATCCGCGGCACTGTTGAAAACAGCATAATCTTCCGCGGCGTCATCGTCGGCCAGGGCGCAGTCGTCAAAGATTCTATCCTCATGCAGCGTTGCGACGTGCAAGAGGGTGCTCGCGTCGAAAATGTTATCTGCGACAAAGAAGTCATCATCACCAAAAATCGTTGGCTCAAAGGCGCGGAGAATTATCCTTACATTGTCACCAAAAAAGCAAGAATATAATTAGGAACTAGGAACTAGATTACTAATCCCTACTAATTACTAGTTCCTAATTACTAGTTCCTTAACCGGCAGACAGCGGCGGATTTTTACCTGCGGGATAATTGCCCCGGTGTAAAAATTCGCCGTTTCTGTGATTATGATTCGATAATTTATGTTGCCAAGTTTTTTGCCGTTTGATAAAATGGCACTTACAAAAGATGCCCACGCATTGAAATTAACGCAGTAAAAGGGGGAATACACTTGGCAAAGGATACAAGCAAAACCACTCACAGCAAGGAGTATGAAAGACTCAAAGAAGCCCTCAAGATGCGCTTTATCAGTTCGGCGCATATCATGTTCGGGCGCGACATCAAAGAACTGCCCATGAACGAACTTTATAAGACGGTCGCGGCGGTCGCCAAACAGTTCATCTCCGAGAACTGGATTAAGACTAACAAGGCTTACATGGACAGGCAGGAGAAGCAAGTTTATTACTTCTCGATTGAGTTTTTGATGGGGCGGCTCCTCAAGTCGAATTTGATTAACATCGGCATTGATGAGGCGTTCCGCGAAGTTTTGGAAGACCTTGACTTGAACCTCGACGATATTTATGAGCAGGAACCCGACGCAGGTTTAGGTAATGGCGGTCTCGGACGACTGGCGGCATGTTTCATCGATTCGTTGGCGGCACATCGTCTGCCCGGCCACGGTTGCAGTATCCGCTATCAGTACGGCCTTTTTGAGCAGAAAATCATTCAGGGCAACCAGGTTGAAATTCCCGATAACTGGCTCCGCGACGGATTCGCTTGGGAATATCGCAAGCCCGACAAGTCAATCAACGTCAAATTTAACGGCAACGCTTACATGAAGGAGCAACCTGACGGCTCGCTTAAACTCGTTCATGAAAACGCAATGACTGTTATGGCTGTCCCCTATGACGTGCCGATTGTCGGCTATCACAACAAAACCGTCAACACATTGCGTCTTTGGAACGCTGAAGTCAACCGCGACTTTTCCGATTACGGCATGTTGACGCATGAACAAATGCGTCAGAAAAATGAATATCGCCAATTCGTCGAAAGCATCACCGAATATCTTTACCCCGACGACAGCTCCAATGATGGCAAGCGTATGCGTCTGATTCAAGAATACTTCCTCGTTTCGGCGGGCACTCAAAGCATTATTCGTCACTTCGTCCGCGCAGGTGGAAATGTTCGCGAACTCGACAAGAAAATTGCGATTCACATCAACGACACTCACCCGGCACTTTGCGTCGCCGAACTCATGAGAATTTTGGTTGACGATTACGAACTTGAGTGGAATGAGGCTTGGACGATTACTCGCGCAGTCGTCGCTTACACGAATCATACGATTATGCCTGAAGCGTTGGAGAAATGGCCGGTCGATATGTTCAAGACGCTCTTGCCGAGAATTTACATGGTCATTGATGAAGTCAATCGCCGCCACCTCGAATACGTCAGGGCGCGTTATCCGAACAACGTCGAAAAACTCCGCGCAATGTCGATTATCGAAAACGGCGAAGTTCACATGGCACGCCTTGCAATCGTCGGTTCACATTCCGTCAACGGCGTTGCAAGAATTCACAGCGATATACTCAAATCCACGACGCTGCATGACTTTTACGAATACTGGCCGCGCATGTTCAACAATAAAACCAACGGCATTACGCATCGTCGCTGGCTCATGGGCAACAATCCCGAACTTGCCGACCTCATCGACAGGACAATCAGAAGTCGCGTCTGGCACCGTCATCCCGAACAACTCGACCTCTTCAATGAGTCTGTTGACGACAGGAAAGTTTTGGAGGAACTCGACGAAATTAAACTTCTTCGCAAAACCGACCTTGCCAACTTCATCAAGAAACATCAGGGCATTGAGCTTGACCCGCATACGATTTTTGATATTCAAGTCAAGCGCATTCACTCCTACAAACGCCAGCTGATGAACGCCTTGCATATCATTTGGCAATACGAAAAACTCAAAACCGATCCCAGCTATAAACCGCTCCCGACGACGTATCTTTTCGGCGGAAAGGCTGCGGCGGGCTATTACATTGCCAAGGAAACAATCCGTCTCATCAACGCTATTGCCGACAAGATTAACAATGATAAAACTATCGACAACCGCTTAAAAGTTGTCTTCATTGAAAATTTCGGCGTATCTATCGGCGAGATTGTTTATCCTGCGGCGGATGTCAGTGAGCAAATTTCTACCGCGTCAAAAGAGGCGTCCGGTACCGGCAACATGAAATTCATGATGAACGGCGCGATAACTCTCGGCACACTCGACGGCGCAAATGTTGAGATTCGCGAGGCTGTCGGTGATGAAAATATTGTTATTTTCGGACTCAAGGCGGGCGAAGTTCTTGCTTACTACGAGAACGGCACTTACTCCGCGTGGAATGAATACACCTCCAATCCCAACGTCCAACTCGTCATCAACAAACTCACTGACGGCACTTACGGCAACTTCCATTCGATTCGTGACTATCTGATTCAAGGTAACGACGAATTCTTTATCCTCAAAGACTTCAACGCCTATATCGACGCGCACAGTGAAATTTACGCACGCTACGCTGACCGCATGGGCTGGTTACGTTCGGTGGCAATGAATATCGCCAACTCCGGCAGATTTTCTTCCGACAGAACCATTGACGAATACGCCGCTGAAATTTGGAACATCAAGCCCTGCAAGATTCAGTGATTAGCGGGAGAGCTACTAGCTAACAGCTAACAGCTAGCAGCTAACTAACGGGAAGGGAGGCCGGTTAATGAGGACATCAAATCTCAACGAATACGGTCTTTACTTATTCCACCAAGGCACGAATTATCGCGCTTATGAAATGCTCGGCGCGCACTTCGTCGAACGTGACGGCAAAAAGGGTGTACGCTTTGCAGTGTGGGCACCTCACGCCAAATCAGTCAGCGTCGTCGGCGACTTCAACAACTGGGATAATCGCGTCAATCGCATGATTCGACTTGATGACGGCGAGACGTGGGAAACTTTTATCGAAGGGCTTAAGCAGGGCGACCTTTACAAGTACGCAATTCTTCCGCAAAACGGCGGTGCTCATCTCATGAAGGACGACCCTTACGGCTTCTACGCTGAAAAACGTCCCGACACCGCCTCGAAGCTCTACAACCTTGAAAACTATGATTGGCATGATGACGCGTGGCAGGAGCTTAAGAAAAAGCATTCGTCCTACTCACACCCGATGTTGATTTACGAAGTTCATGCGGGTTCATGGCGACGCAATGACGGCGAATATTTGAGTTATCGCGAGTTGGCCGACAAGCTGATAAATTACGTCAAGGAAATGAATTACACGCATATTGAGTTCATGCCGCTGACGGAACACCCGCTTGACAATTCGTGGGGCTATCAGACGACGGGCTATTTTGCGGTGACGAGCCGTTACGGTGAGCCGAATGATTTCCGTTACCTCGTTGAGACGGCGCATAAAAATAATATCGGCGTGATAATGGATTGGGTGCCGGGGCATTTCTGCAAAGATAATCAAGGCCTGCGCGAGTTCGACGGCGTCAACCTTTACGAATCCGACAACACGCAGCTTTCAGAAAATCGCGGTTGGGGAACGCTCAATTTCGATTACGGCCGCACTGAAGTGCAAAGCTTTTTGATTTCCAACGCGCTTTTCTGGCTTGAAGAGTTTCATATTGACGGGTTAAGGATTGACGGCGTGGCAAATATGTTGTATCTTAACTTCGGGCGCGAGGAGGGTGAGTGGACTCCAAACCGTTACGGCGAAAGCGGCAACCTTGAGGCGGTTGAATTCCTCAAGAAACTCAACGAAACTGTCTTCAAGTACAATCCGCAGGCGTTGATGATGGCGGAAGAGTCGACATCGTGGCCGCTCATTTCCAAGCCGGTCTACATGGGCGGCATGGGTTTCAATTACAAGTGGAATATGGGCTGGATGAACGACATGCTCGACTATGTGAGCCTTGACCCGATTTATCGCAAGTGGAATCACGACAAAGTTACCTTCTCGTTTATGTACGCGTTCGCAGAAAATTTTATCCTGCCGCTAAGTCACGACGAAGTTGTTCACGGCAAGCGGTCGTTGATTGAAAAAATGCCCGGTGATTACTGGGAAAAGTTCGCGGGCTTAAGATGTTTCTTCGGCTACTGGATGGCGCACCCCGGTAAAAAGCTCCTGTTCATGGGCGGAGAGTTCGGGCAATTCATTGAGTGGAATGAAGACGCCGGCTTGGATTGGCACCTCGTCGAACAATACGAAATGCATACGAAAATGCAGGAATATTCGCGGGCGTTGAATAAATTTTACGTGAATAACAAGTCACTCTGGCAAGTCGATTTTGATTGGAACGGCTTCCGCTGGATTGACTGCAACGATAATGAAAACAGCATAATATCTTTCCTTCGCAAGGCGGAGGACAGTGACGACTATCTGATTGCGATTTGCAACTTTAAACCCGAAGTTCACGAAGGCTATCGAATCGGCGTCCCAAGTGCGGGCGAATATGTCGAAGTTTTCAACTCGGACGCTAAAAAATTTGGCGGTAAAGGCATTGGCAACGTCGATAAAATTTTGGCGGAAAATTTCCCGTGGCAAAATCGCAGTCACTCAATCACATTGACAATCCCGCCGCTGGCAACAATCTATCTCAAACATGCGGCGGAATAATCTGTTAGGCAAATCCCTTAAGGCTTAAGGCTTGAAGCTTAAAGCTTAACAACAACAACAGATATACAGGAGGGAGTTATTGGTATGAAAGTTCTTTATGTGGCGTCGGAAGCGGTTCCGTTCGTAAAAACAGGCGGTCTCGCCGATGTGGCAGGTTCACTCCCCAAAGCTCTCAAGGAGCAGGGCGTTGATGTTCGCGTTATTCTCCCGAAGTTCAGCAAAATCGGTGAGAAATATCGCGAAGGTATGGAGCATATTTATGAGGGCACAGTCCCGGTTTCATGGCGCACGAAATATGTCGGTATCGACAAGTACGAACTTGACGGCGTGACTTATTATTTCGTCGACAACGAAGAATATTTTGCGCGTGAAGGGCTTTACGGCTATGATGATGACGCGGAAAGATATTCATTCTTTGCCCGCGCGATTCTGAATTGCTTGCCCGCGATTGATTTCTGGCCCGACGTCATCAATGCCAACGACTGGCACGCCGGATTGGTTCCCGTCCTCTTGAAACTCGAACATCAAGGCGACGAGCGTTACGAAAATATCAAGACAATTTACACGATTCACAACCTCAAATATCAGGGCGTTTTCACCAAGGATATTATGGGCGACGTGCTCGGTCTCGATTGGAAATATTTCAACAACGGCGACCTCGAATTCTACGACGCGGTCAACTTCATGAAGGGCGGCATTATTTACGCCGATTACGTCTCGACCGTCAGCAAGACTTATGCACAGGAAATTCAGTATGAATATTTCGGCGAACACCTCGACGGCCTCCTGCGCAGCCGCAAAGATGATCTCTATGGCATTGTCAACGGCATTGATTACACCGTCTTCAATCCCGCGACCGATAAAAATCTTTTCGTCAACTACGACGCCTCCGACGCTTATGCCGCGTTCGATAAGAAGTGCGAGAATAAAATTAAGTTGCAAGAACTCCTCGGACTTCCGCAGGGCAGAAAAATTCCGATTGTCTCAATGGTTACGCGTCTCGTTGCGGCAAAAGGTCTTGATCTCGTCGTGCGCATGATGGACGAACTTTTACAGCATGAAGATTTCCAATTCGTCCTCCTCGGCACCGGCGACAAAGTTTATGAGGATTGGTTTAAAGGTCTGGCGTGGCGTTATCCGCAAAAAGTTTCGGCGAATATTTATTTCTCCAACGAACTGGCGCAGAGAATTTACGCCTCAAGCGATATTTTCCTCATGCCGTCGAATTACGAACCTTGCGGCATCGGTCAGCTTATCGCCATGCGTTACGGCGCGGCACCTGTCGTCCGTGAAACAGGCGGCTTGAAAGATACCGTTCAGCAGTACGACAAGTACACCAAACAAGGTAACGGCTTCGTCTTCTCGAACTACAACGCGCATGAAATGATGTATGCCCTCAAGCGTGCCTTGTCGACTTACGCGCAGTTTGAAGTTTGGCTGCAAATTTCCTCCAACGCCATGAACAGCGATTACAGCTGGAAAAATTCGGCGCACGAGTACATTGAACTTTACAAAAAACTTATAAACAGCTGATAAAAATCGATTGACCACAATCCGGCGGGCTGAAACCTCGTCGGATTTTTTTATTGACATGTTGACGAAATTTAGTAAACTAAGAAAAACAGTCTCGTGTTTCGTAGGAGGAGGTAGGGAGGCTGCAATGATAAGAAGAGGAACTTCAGAAAATCGAAATCGAACGGGCGGAAATACAAGACCTTGTGCCGGTTGCGGGCGACCGATAAAAGGCGGACTTTATTGCGCCCAATGCCTTGAAAAATTTCGGGAACGTGCAAAAGTTCAGACTGAACGCATGGAGACTTTGCGCAATAACGCTTTGAGGAAACTTGCCGAAAATCGAGCTGACGGCGGGATTTTGATTGTCAACAATGACGAACGCAACTTGAGCATTACGAAAATTGTTTTGGAGCGCGGACTGCCCGAAGATAAAATTATTACGGCGAACAATCCTTTGACGGCGATTAATACTCTCGTGAGTCGTGATGTGGATCTTGTCATTTTGGACGCGGATTATAACGGGTTGGATATGTTGCGGCGGATTCGTGACGACGAACGCTTTAAGGATTTGCCGGTTATGATGATGTCCGGTTCGACGCGCCGTGAAATTGTAGCGGATGTTTTTGCACTCGGCGTGCAAGATTACATTACAAAGCCCTGCGCGCCTCAAGACCTTATCGCCAGAGTGAACAAAATGCTCAACGGCAAGGAAGCTTCCGCAACTGCGCCGACGACTGCTCAACCTGCCGCCGCCAAAACTCCTGCGAAAACAACTTTCCGTATCCTGCTTATTGATGATGACATTTTCGACCTGCGTCAAGAAAGAGATTTGCTCAACAATCGCCTGCCCTGCCAGATAACCACGGCTCAAAGTGCCGCCGAAGGTATGAGAATTTTGGAAGATCAACCGATTGATTTGGTGCTGGTCAATTTGGATATGCCGTTCGTCAACGGGTTGAGATTTTTGGCTCTCGTCAACAACAACGTCAAACTTAGAAATATTCCCGTGATAATCATGACGGACACGCGAGACTTTGCGATAATCAGCGAAATAAATAAATCGACGGCTGCGGGGCATGTTAAAAAGCCGAACATTTCAGAGGACGGGCTTGCCTTTATCGAGTCGACTCTCCGCAAACGCAGATAAATTTTTTGAGGAGTGAAACCTTTGCTTCTTGTGATTGACATTGGAAACAGCAACATTGTTATGGGAACTTACAGCGGCAAAAATTTGATGAAGCATTGGCGCATTTCGACGGACAGGCAAAAGACCGGCGACGAATACGGCATGTTGATTAACGACCTCTTCCGCTATCAAGGCGTGAAAATTTCCGACGTGAAGGACATAATTATTTCATCAGTCGTGCCGCCGATGGTCGTGCCGATAACGAAAATGTGCGAACGGTATTTTAAAATTCATCCGCTTGTTGTCGGGCCGGGAATTAAAACCGGTATTAAGCTCAACTACGAAAATCCGCGGGCAATCGGTGCGGACAGGATTGTAAACGTCGTCGGGGCATTTGAGCAATATGGCGGGCCGCTGATTGTGATTGACATTGGTACGGCGACGACTTTTGATGTTGTCTCGGACAAGGGCGACTTTCTGGGCGGAGTGATTGCGCCGGGCATTGTTGCAAGTGCCGAATCGCTTTTCAGTTCGACGGCAAAACTTCCGCGCATTGAGCTTGTCCCGCCGAAAAGTGTCATCGGCCACAACACGATAACTTGTATGCAGTCGGGAATTATTTTCGGCTACGTCGGACAGCTTGACGCGATTGTCGGGAAAATTCGTGCGGAGATGGGCGCAAATTGGAAGGCGAAAGTTATTGCGACGGGCGGTCTTGCCAAAATGATTCACAAGGAATCCAAGACGATTGATAAAATTGATCACTTCTTGACGCTGACGGGCTTGCGCGTCCTGCATGAAAGGAACTCTGCATGACGGTTGCAGAAATTTTCAAGACTCCGATATTTCTTGCACCGATGGCGGGCGTGACGGATACGGCGTTCAGAATTTTGACGCGTGAGTTGATTGACGACGACTTCGCCCGAAAAAATTTGCTGATGTTCTCGGAAATGGTAAGTGCGGCGGGCGTCCACTATCGCAACGAAAAAACTTTGGCGATGCTTGAAACTGTAGCGGCGGAACGTCCGACGGCGATTCAAATTTTCGGCTCCGACCCGACAATTTGTGCGGAAGCGGCGGTCTGCGTCGAACAACTCGGCTCGGCTGCCGTCATTGATTTTAATGCAGGCTGTCCCGCGCCAAAAATCGTC
This sequence comes from Selenomonadaceae bacterium, assembly GCA_017427545.1. Taxonomy (GTDB): domain Bacteria; phylum Bacillota; class Negativicutes; order Selenomonadales; family Selenomonadaceae; genus Quinella. The sequence continues at coordinate 5,875 of JAFRSO010000049.1, read as the reverse complement.
AAGAATGGCGAAGGCTCCGCGCTCATGAAAAATCCCGCGCTCATCGAAAAAATTTTGTCCGCCGTAAAAAAATCCGTAAGCTTGCCCGTCAGTGTAAAAATTCGGCTCGGTTATGACGATCAACACATTAACGCCGTCGAAGTTGCAAAGCGTGCTGAAAGTGCCGGCGTCGATTTTATTGCCGTCCACGGTCGAACGCGTGAACAATTTTATTCGGGCGCGGCGAATTGGGAGGAGATTGCCCGCGTCAAGTCCGCCGTGAAAATTCCCGTCATTGCAAACGGCGACGTGCGAGACTTCGACAGCTTGGACGAAATTTTTTCCGTGACGAGGGCCGACGGCGTGATGATTGGTCGTGCCGCGCAGGGTAATCCGTGGATTATAAATCGTCTGCTGAAATATTTTCTGACGGGCGAAAAAATTCCTCCGCCGAATGTCGACAATCGCGCGGAAATTTTGCGGCGGCATTTGGAAAAAATTATTACCTTCAAGGGCGAACGCGTCGGCGTCTGTGAAATGCGTGCTCATGCGGCGTGGTATACCAAGGGCTTGACGGGCGGCGCGGAGCTTAGAAATTTATTCAATCGCGCCGAAACTGCCGAAGACTTTTTAAAGATCATCGAGGTTATGCATGGACGATAAAAATCTAACCGCACAACTTTCCGAACTCAAAGAAAAATTGCGCGAGTGGAAAAAAATTCAAATCGAAAAGGAGAAACGTAAAATGGCTGAAGACAAGGATAAGAAACCTTCCGTGTGGAGCGGTTACAGTGACGAGGACAAGGCTGCTATGGAGAATTTGGCGGCGGGGTATATCGACTTTTTGAGCCGCTGCAAGACTGAACGTGAAAGCGTCGTTGAGTCCGTCAAGCAGGCGGAAGCTGTTGGCTACAAAAATCTTGACGACGTGATTAAATCGGGCGTTCAACTCAAGGCGGGCGATAAAGTTTACAGCGTCTTCATGAAGAAAACTCTTGCGCTGTTCCAAATCGGCACCGAACCTCTGGAAAACGGCTTGAAAATTCTCGGCGCACATATCGACACTTGCCGCCTCGACCTCAAGCAAAATCCGCTTTATGAGGACGGCGGGCTTGCCTATCTCGACACGCATTATTACGGCGGCATAAAAAAATATCAGTGGGTGACGATGCCGCTTGCCATGCACGGTGTCGTTGTCAAAAAAGATGGCCGCGTCATTGAAATTGTAATCGGCGAGGACGAGAGTGACCCGGTTTTCTGCGTGACTGATTTGCTGATTCATCTGTCGCAGGAGCAACTCAAAAAGACTGCCGATAAAGTCATTGAGGGCGAGAAGTTGGATATTCTCGTCGGCAATTATCCGCTCAAGGAAAACGATAAAGAGTCCGTCAAAAAGGGCGTGCTTAAGCTGCTCAAGGACAAGTACGACATTGAGGAGGAAGATTTTCTTTCGGCGGAACTTGCACTTGTACCGGCGGGCAAGGCTCGTGATTTGGGCTTCGATAAAAGCATGGTGCTCGGTTACGGGCAGGACGATAGAGTTTGTTCTTACACGTCGCTGATTGCAATGCTTGAGGCCGCCAATCAAACTTTCGGCAAAACTGCTTGCTGTCTGCTCGTCGACAAGGAAGAAATCGGCAGTTACGGCGCAACGGGTATGCAGTCACAATTCCTGGAGAATACCCTTGCCGAACTTTTGAACGCTTGCGGTCAGTACAGTGAACTTGCCGTGCGTCGTGCACTAAGAAATTCGTTTATGCTAAGTTCGGACGTGTCCAGTGCCTTCGACGCCCTTTATGCCAACGCCTTTGAGAAACGCAACGTCGCTTATCTCGGCAAGGGAATGGTCTTTAACAAGTTCACCGGCTCACGTGGCAAGAGTGGTTCCAGTGACGCCAACGCCGAATACGTCGGCAAACTCCGCGCGATTCTCGACAAGCACAACGTCCACTATCAATTCAGCGAACTCGGCAGGGTTGATCTCGGCGGCGGCGGTACGATTGCTCACATGATGGCGAAATACGGCATGGAAGTTATCGACAGCGGCGTTGCGGTTTTGAGTATGCACGCGCCCTGGGAGGCTACCAGTAAGATTGACATTTACGAGACGAAAAAAGGTTATGCGGCCTTCCTGACAGAAATTTAATTGGTCGACGCAAAAAAAAATTTTCCCCCGTCAACGATTAGCGGGGGATTTTTTTTAAGGCAATTCAATTTGCTCGGAAGGATTTTCGTCGGAAAGTTCAGTTTCACTTTTGGCAATCTGATATTCGATTATGTTCGACTTCACCGCACGGATAAAAACTGTCGCGTCCTCGTCCGGCTCATCAAGATTAACCGTGATACGCTTCGCCTTCTGAATGCTCATCTGATTTGAAACGGCTTCGGGCAAGTTCGTGTAAAAAATATCGAAACTGTCGCCCGCGTCGATGAAAGGATACCACACGCCGAATTTTATGTTGCGGTCAAGAATCGTCTTGAACTTGCGCTTTTTATTCCGGCCAACATAACAGCTGAAAGGAGTTTTCGACGAATCGGGCGTAATGTGTTTTGTCTGAACGAGACCGCCCGCCCGGCTCAACAACAATCCGTAAGCAACGCCGGTTTTACCTGTCGGGGCAGTCAAGTCGTCGCGAATCTCAATACCACGTTCCGATTGAATTTCGTGAGCAGCGTCGGTGCCCAATGCCGGATAAATTTTAAATTCGGGCGTACTGCCCGTGAAGTCGAACAGAGTTTGCACGGGGGATTTTTCGTCAGCACGGTCGTTGGGAACTTTCTTGACAGTCTCGCTTAAGACAACTTGATCGTCGGTATTGTCCATGTCGCCCAACCAAACTTCAAGACCGTTATCGTCGCGCCGATAAATACTTCCGCGCTGCATAAAATAATCGTCCTTGAGTTCGTAACCGCTCTTGAGCCGCCCATTTTTGAAAGGATTTTCATCATCGGCAAGGCTCGTATCTTCGACAGGCAAAAGATATTCGGCAAAAAGTTCGTTGACGAGTTTTGACTTCGACGAATTACCCGCAAGGAAGATTGAAATTTCATTCAGCTCGCGCAGAGGCTTAATCTTGCGGAGAGAATTTTTGCTATTTTTCTCGAAGGCCTCTTTCATGGAGATGAAAAAATTATTTATGCCGGCCTTGATTCGGTCGCGAAGAATTTTTTGCAAGTCAATGGCAACGTCCAAGCTGAAATTTTCGATAAGCCGTCCGTCGTCGCGGAAAAGATTTACCTCAACGAAACCGCCCGATAAAATTTCAGTCGCCGTTTCAGAGTCGGGTGCCTCCCACACGGGACGAATTTTTTCAATCAACGCGTGCATGTTGGCATGAGCTTCTTGCGAATCTTTTATCAGTGCCTCGGAACCTGCAAAACTTTTTTTCTCCGCTGACCACGTGAACGGAATTTTTCCGCCGCCCTCAACGTTAATCAAGCGGTTTTGATTTGCCTTGAAAATCTCAAATGCCAGGAGCTTTAAAAGATTTTCGCCACCCAAAGTCCTGTCGCCATTCTCGCCGAAATGCACCAATAAATAATCGTAACGATCACTTGCCGCCTCGCGCAGAAATCCGAAATCAAAATCAGTGGTGCCGCCGCCGAAATCGAACACCGCGTAATAAATTTCCTCCTCGCCGGAAGGGTCGAAGCCGTATTCCTGCAAGGCCGTTATCGCGTAAGCCGCCGCCTCACTCGCGCCCTCACGCACGGAAAATTTCTTCATGACAGCTTCATTCGATAATAACGCCGTCGGCAAAGATTTTTTCAGCCCGCGTTCAAAGGACAGCCGCATTTTTTCCCGAACAAATTTTTCATAAGTCACGGGAAACGACAAAATATAATTCAAGAAAATATGCTTCTCCTGCTGCATGTTGTTGATATAAAGTCCGAGATAGTACGCGTAAATTTCCAGCGGGTTAATTTCATCGTCGGCAAGTTCGGCGAACGGCGCAAGCTGCGTGATAAATTTTTTTTCGTCGCGGAGCATGACTTGAGACTTTGAGCCGCACCACTGCTTCAAATCCGTCATGAAGGAATAAAATTTTTCGGAGCCGCCCTCAATCATATTTTCAAACGCCGCATGAGAAACTTTCACGTCACTCCACTTGGTAAGCGGCCGCCCTTCGCGCCAATAATACGCCGTCAAAAAACTTTCAATGTCGACGAATTGAATGACGGTCGGATTTTCGTAATCGGCAGAAAAATTTATTCCGTGGCTGTAAGAGCCGTTGCCGACTTGCAGTGGCAAAATCTGCGAATGTTCGTTTTCATAGACGACGACGGTACGGCTTGTGCCGAAGTCAATAGCTACAATGCCACTTGAGACGTCGGAGGCCGGGTCGCGAGCTACAAAATTTTCGCCGAGGACAATTTCCTTGCCGCCCTCACGGTCGATGTCCCACAAATCCCAATGGCCGCGATTCGGGTCGAGTAAAACATTTTCGTCGTAAGGGTCGAGACCGGCACGTTCACTGTCGCAATTCAGGAGAAAATTTTTCAGCTGTTCGGCAAAATTCTCGTCCTTGTCCGATTCAAAAATTTTCAAGCCTTCCTCCGTAACCTTCACGCTGTTTAAAATTTTCGTCACAATCATTAATCCCCCCTTATTTAGGAACTAGGAACTAGTTTCTAGCAGCTAGTTTCTAGCAGCTAGTAGCTAACAGCTAACAGCTAACAGCTAGCAGCTAATCCCTGTCAAGCAAAATATCCATCAGCAAATACGTATCGTCCACGCCCTCCAGCAACTTAAAAAATTTTTCGTAAAGCTTCGGACTGTGGTCAGATCGATTCATGAACCAATCAACCATCTGCAATAAATCTTCCTTGGAATTCAAACCGCCTTGCACCGTCGCAAATGTAATCATCTCAAAAATTTTGTAGCTTATCAGGAAGATGGCAAAATTTTTCGTAATGCTCTTATCAAGAAAACGCCACGGGTATAGGCTGTAGAAAATTTCGTTGACGATATAATTTTCCAAGAACGTCGAGTAGTCCGCCAAAAATTTTTTACGAGCCTCGGCAAGCCGGTTATAATTGGCGGCAATTTCACTTAAAGAGACTTGATGATTTTCGTCGGGTTTAATTCTAAAGGCGTCCGTAAAAGCGCATAAAAATTTCCAACCTTCTTTTGTCTGCAAATGCTCTGACGTATAACTTATGAACTTCATAATGAACGTGATAAATTTATTCGCGTCGAAGTTGAAACCTTGGAGCAACGGCAGCATTTCATTCAACAAAAATTTTTCCGAACGATATGCCGCGATTAAATCCAACACCATCTCAATTCCCGTATCATCCGAAATTATTTCTTGCAATTTGTCCAGAAAAAATCCCAGCACGATTAATCTTGCGTCGAGTGACAGCCGCCGCTCCTGCAAAATTGAAATCATCGTGATTTGAGTTTCGCGTAAAATTTCAGCGTTCTTTTCGTTGACAGGGATTTTTTTTATTCTGATTCTGCCGTGCTTGCTGTGAATTTTTTCGGGCACTTCGACGAATTCAAATTTCATCGGCTCTTGATTGAACAAAATCAATTCTGCCGCCACGGGACAAGTCAACGTCAATGACCGCTCAAAAAATTTTCCGACGGCATGAGTTCTTCGCGGATAAGTTACGCACGTTTGCGATAAAAATTCTTCGCCGTAATTCAGCTGTATTCCGCACAAACTGTCTTCCGTCAAGAACGGGCACGGTCTGCCTTTAAGCATGTAACTTTTCATGGATTCGTCGTATTCGATATGCGAAGTAATTTCTTTAGCCGTATCCTTCGGCTTGAGTTTGGAATATTTCTTGTAAGCCGCGTCGTCAATGTCAATGTTCCACGGCCTGTCGCAGCAGTTGTTAGAACATACACCCCCCCCCCACTGCATTTAAATCGGCCGACGTATTCGGG
>JAFRSO010000048.1 GCA_017427545.1 Selenomonadaceae bacterium | reverse complement strand
GAGTTTGGAATATTTCTTGTAAGCCGCGTCGTCAATGTCAATGTTCCACGGCCTGTCGCAGCAGTTGTTAGAACATACACCCCCCCCCCACTGCATTTAAATCGGCCGACGTATTCGGGCTGGAAGTAGAGAAATTTTTTTGCCATAAGAAATCCTCTTTCATTTCAGCAAGCGTGACGACATAAACTCCGCGTTCCGAATCAAATTTCATGCGCGAAGTAATTTCTTTAGCTATGCTCTTCGGTTTGAGTTTGGAATATTTTTTGTAAGTCGCCGCGTCAATGTCAATGCGCCAATTTTTACAACAGCGGGCGTCACATTTGGAGCCGTCGCATTTAAATCGGCCGACATATTCGGGCTGAAAGTAAAGAAATTTTTTCATCAAACCATCTCGTTTGCAATCATGTATTCGGCGATTTGCAAGGCGTTGAGAGCCGCGCCTTTTCTGATTTGATCGCCGCAAACCCAAAGATTTAAGCCGTGGTCAATCGAAAAATCTTTGCGAATTCGTCCGACTTCGACAGCATCTTTGCCGGAAGTTTCAAGCGGTTGAGGATAAATCATCTCGTCGGGATTGTCGCGAACTATGACGCCGGGGAATTTTTCCAGAGCATTACGCGCGTCTTCAACGGAAACATCACCCTCGAACTCGACGTTGACGCTTTCGGCATGTGAACGATATACGGGCACTCGGACAGTCGTCGCCGTGACTTTCAACGCGTCATCCTCCATGATTTTTTTAGTCTCGTCGACCATCTTCATTTCTTCCTTGGTGTAAAGATTTTCCTTGAAAACGTCGATTTGCGGCAAAAGATTCGAGGCAATTTGATAGTGCTTGTCGAGTTTGGCGACGGGCAAAATTTTAGCTTCGACTTCTTCACCGCGGGCTAATGCTTCGAGCTGCGATTTCAATTCGTCCATGCCTTCACGACCTGCGCCCGACACCGCTTGATATGTGGACACGACTACCCGCTTGATTTTCGACAGGTTGTAAAGCGGCTTGAGTGCCATGACCATGATTATCGTTGAGCAATTCGGATTGGCGATTATGCCTTTGTGCCGAGCGATTGCTTGCGGATTGACTTCGGGGACGACCAGCGGTACTTCGGGATCCATGCGGAAATTTGATGAATTGTCGATAACGACTGCGCCGGCTTTGACTGCTGCCGGTGCGAAAAGTTTACTTGCCGCGCCGCCTGCGAAAAGTGCAAACTTCATGCCATCGAAGGATTTTTCCGTAGTCTCCTCAACCGTGTACTCTTTGCCCATGAAATTAATTTTCTTGCCCGCCGACCGTGACGACGCCAGCATTTTCAATTCACCGAAAGGAAAGTTGCGCTCCTCAATGAGTTTCAAAAATTCTTGACCTACTGCACCGGTTGCACCGACTATTGCCGTATTAAATTTTTTCATATCAATTCCCCCAAAAATTTTTATATGCCGCGAAAATTTGAGGCCGTCAAGGAAGACGGCCGTCGCGACCACGACGCAGGAAGCGTCGTTAGCGACACACTCGGTTTCGGGTAATCTTAACGTTGGAATTATGAGAACTTAACGCCCCTGCGAGGTGCCTTTTTCTTTGCATACTTTCTTTTGGGCAAGCAAAAGAAAGTATGAATCACAACGCTGCTCCGATTTTGAACGCCATGTCGCCGAATTCCGAACGCTCAACCATTGAACGATTGCCGCAACCCGTCGCCCAAACTTGTCCGACATCCTGCCAACTCATGTAGCGCACCAGCGTTTCATAATGAGTTTGCAACGCCTCCATCGTCCAATCAGCAGAATTCCACGCCGTCGCGATAATCATTGACTTCTTGCCGCTGATTTTTGTCGTCCGCGAATAAAATCTGTCGACGACCGTTTTAAGCTGCGCGCTCATGCCGAAATAGTAAAGCGGTGTCACCAAAACCAGCAAGTCTGCCTTGAGCATTTGCGGCATAAGTTTAGTTTCAATCGCGTCATCAAAAATACACGCGCCGTCCATGCCGCATTGATCACAGCCTCGGCAAGGATTGGTTTTCTCATTGGCCGCGTCGAAAACAAAAATTTCATGACCCGCACTCGTCGCGCCGTCAATAAATTTTTTCGCCAGATAGCGCGAAGTCGATTGCTCCTCCGAATGCGGGCTGCTGTTAATCACAACGATTTTCATACTCTCGCCCCTCGATACAGACTCTTCCGCAGAAACTCCACCGGCCTCATCGTCCTTATCTTTAATCGCCGACAATCCGCAGCCGCTCAAATAAATTGCCATTGCTCCGAAGCCGACGACCTTAATAAATTTTCTTCGGTTCATAAAAATCACTCGCCATAAACTTCTTTAGCCATCGGGAAGACTGCCCAAGCTTTTGGCCAGCCCGCATAAAATGCAAGTTGCGTGAGTATCTCGACCATTTCAGCTTTCGTGACGCCGTTAGATTTTGCGGCGGCAAGATGATGTTTCAGCGCGTCAGTAAAAATTCCCGCGCCGACCAACGCTGATACCGTGACGATACTCCTGTTATGCACGGATAAAATATTATTGCGGCTCCACACTTCGCCGAAAAGAATATCATCATTGTAGCGGGCGAACTCCGGCGCGAAGTCTCCGAGATTTTTTCTGCCGGCCGTTTGAGAAATTTTTTTGCCGAGGTTGTCAAAAGTTTTAGCCGCGTCCTTGCCGTAAACTTCTTTAGCCATCGGGAAGACTGCCCACGCCTTAGGCCAACCTGCATAAAATCCGAGCTGGGTAATAATCTCGACCATTTCATCACGGGTGACGCCATTTTTCTTGGCGGTCTGAATGTGATACTTCAACGCGTCAGTGATAACGCCGGCTCCGACCAGTGCGCTGATCGTGACAATGCTTCTGTCGTGCAGGGACAAAATATCGTTGCGGCTCCAAACCTCACCGAAGAGAATATCATCATTGTAGCGGGCGAACTCCGGCGCAAAATCTCCGAGTGCATCACGTCCCGCCGTCTGAACAATTTTTACCGCCTTAGTTTTTTCCATTGCCATTGCCTCCGTCGAAAATAAATTTATTGCGAATAAAGCTGCGACACTTGCCGCCAAAAATTTTTTCATGAGGACACCTCCGCTAAAAATCTTCCGCGGCGTAAATTATAAAACGTCTTGCAAAAAAAAACTAGACAGCGAAAAATTTTTATGCTATCTTAAGCGCGCCGCTCGACGCAGGTTTTTAAATCGGCAAGTCCGTACCGAAGTCGGCGAGTTCATCCGTGTGGAGGTGTTCAGTTTGTACGCAATTATCAAGACCGGCGGCAAGCAATACAAGGTCGCCGAGGGCAGCGAGGTTATCATTGAGAAGCTTGACGTTGAGGAAGGTTCGTCCGTCACGTTTGAGGAAGTTTTAGTTGTCGGCGAGGGCGAGGAAATTAAAATCGGTCGTCCGTTCGTCGAAGGCGCGAAAGTTACCGGCTCCGTCGTCAAAAACGGCAAAGGTCCCAAGCTTCGTATCTTCAAATACAAGCACAAAACCAATTATCGTCGCCGCCAAGGTCATCGCCAGCCGTTTACAAAAGTCAAGATTGAAAAAATCGAATCATGATTGTTGCGGAAATGTATAAGCAGGGCGACGGAAAGTTTATCGGCTTTTCAATCAACGGTCACGCGAATATGGGCGGGCAAGGTTTCGATATTTACTGCGCGGGCGCGTCGATGATGTCGCAGTCAACGTTCCTTTGCATAAGAGATCATCTCAAGCGCGATTTCATTTGGGACGCGGCGCATGGTCGATTGATGATGAGGCTCAAAACTCCGCCCGACGATTTAACCGAAGTCGCCTTCCAAACAATGCTGATCGGCATGAGAGAACTTGAAAAATTGTCTCCGCAAGCCGTCAAGGTCGAAGAAAAATTTTTCCTCGGAGACTAACAACAGCTAAGGTGAAGTATGAAAGCCTTATGAAGTCGTAAGGTCTGTGGCAGATGTCGCCGAGTGCTTTTAAGCTACCCGTCCAAGGTCAGTTGAGGACTGTCACCGTAGCCCCGCACAAAATGGAATGTGCATTGAACAGTAAGACTTTTGCTAAATATTACGAAAGGATAAAATGTTGCTGGTATTGCAAGTCAGTCACTTTCACGACTCTTGCAATATGTACCCGTACGTTAGCGGGGAATTTAAGCCTGTGGAGAATTACAGCAAACGTGAGTAGCTTTTGGCGAAAGCGGATTCTATGAAGCAGGAATGGGACGTTCTAGTACTAGGTACTAGAAACTAGTACTAGGTATAAGTTCTCAGTAACGGTGAAACGAAATGACTTTCAAATTTGATTTACAGCGTTTTGCACATAAAAAAGGCGTCAGCTCCACTCGTAACGGTCGTGACAGCGAATCGAAGCGTCTTGGCGTCAAAGAGCAGGCCGGTACAGTCGTCACGGCGGGCAGTATTCTCGTCCGTCAACGCGGCACGCATTTTCACCCCGGCTTGAATGTCGGACGCGGCAAAGATGATACTCTCTTTGCAAAAATTTCGGGCAAGGTTGCATTTGAGCGCAAAGGTCGCTATCAACGCAAAATCAGCGTCTACGCCGTCGAAGCCTGAATTTTCAATTCGCAAAACAAAATCCTCCACCAAATCGAGCGGAGGATTTTTTCGTTGGAAAAATACGTTACATTTGACCGTATGAACAATTCAAGATTTGAAAATTTTTTTGTAAGTGTCTTTCAGCTCAATAATAAGTTCATCATCTGCGGGAAGATTTTTTCTGCCCAAATTCAACGCCCGCTTGATAATTTTCTGCATTACCTGCGTCGTTCAACGTCATTGCCAAATTATTCATCGCGGTGATAGTTTCTTCGTCTTCCGCACCGAAAATTTTTTTACGCAGATTGAAGACTTGCCGCCGAAATTTTAATGCCTCGTCATAGCGTACCAAATCGTTCAGCGTCTTTGCAAGAACATTCATTGCTTGACAAGTGTCGGCATGCTTTTCACCGAGCAAACGCGAAAATTTTTCGTAGGAATTTTGATGATATTCATATGCCTTTTGATAAAACCCCTGCTCATTCTTTAAAATGCCGAGTTGCCCTTCAAGATACGCGAAGGCAATAGATTCCTGAAAGCTCTTGAACTTGCCGGTATCTTCGGTGAATTCGTCCATGAAGATTTTCAAAATGTTTTCCGCAATGTCGTACCAAGCAAGAATTCCGATTAACGGTTCCAACGACTTTGGTTTTGTCGACTATCATCTTGTCGCACGTCGGGAACAAAATGCTTTGAATGCTCCTGTCGAAACTGAAAACCGTCGCGGAAAAATTTTCGACGCGCATATCATCAATCCGAAAGTCCGCGCCTTGAATGAACGAGAAATTTTTTATCTTGCTGCAAATCGTTTGGCTGAAGTTGAAAGTTTTCGTGCCGAGTTCAAAGGCAAGCTTATCCGTCCATCTTCCCAAGCCGCAGAGAAATTTAATCATATCCTGCGTGCCGTCGTCCATGTACTTCACAAGCCGTTCGATAATCTCTTCACGCCTCTTGCCGAAAATCGAAATATCCGGCTCGACAACATTAGGCTTTTTGTATTCCGTGTAAACGTCAACGCACACGTCCAAGAAAATCGGCAAGCCCTTTGTCAGATGATAAATTTCGTCGCGCAAGCTTTGAGTTGCAAAGCCGGCTTTAGTCAGAAAATAATTCGAGTCGTCTTGAGAAAGCGCGGTTATTAAATGTTGGTCGAGTTCGGCGGCAAGGTCACCTTCCCAACGCAATTTATTTTTGCCGGCGATAACCCAAAGTGTGTTCGGAATCAAGAAAATTATTCCCGTAGGATCGCCCGTCTCACTCCTCAAAGAAGAAATTATTTCGTCTTGCTACTTTCGGAGCAAACTGCTTTTCCCGACGCCGCCCGCACCGTAAAAAGTCATTGCCATAAAAATCTCCTATTTAAACTTCGGACAGATATTTTGTGATAGCCGCGTCATAGTCGGCGGTGTGAGCAAATGCTTCCGTCGCCAATTTCTTGCGAACGTCGAGGGGAACTTCGCCATGCTCTTTAATCAGCGCGGCAATCTCGTCGTAGTGTTCGGGATTGGTGATGACCGTCACGAATTTGAAATTTTTCGCCGCAGCACGAATCATTGCCGGCCCGCCAATGTCGATATTTTCTATCGCGTCCTCAAGCGTGACATTGGGCTTGCGAATTGTCCGCTTGAACGGATACAAATTCACGACGACCAAATCAATCGGCGCAATGTCATTTTCTTTCATCTGCTGAACGTGTTCGGGATTGTCGCGGACTGCCAAAATCCCGCCGTGAATTTTCGGATTGAGAGTTTTGACGCGCCCGTTCATAATTTCCGGAAAGCCCGTGAGGTCGCTGACGTAAGTGACGGGGACGCCTGCCGCACGAATTGCCCTGCCGGTACCGCCCGTGCTGATGATTTCGACGCCGCATTTGCTCAATTTCTTTGCAAAGTCCACCACGTCAATTTTGTTCGACACGCTGATTAATGCCCGTTTGATTTTCATTTTGCCGCCTCCAATCTCAACTCTGCGCCCGACGATTTTAAGTCGCCCGTCAATGAACAGCTTTATCGCCAGCGGATAAATTTTATGCTCCTGTTCCAAAACTCGCGCCGCTAAAGTTTCTTCGGTATCGTCCTCAAAAACTTCAACCGCCGCCTGCAAAATTATCGGCCCCGAATCTGTGCCCTCGTCGACGAAATGAACCGTGCAGCCCGAAACTTTTGCCCCGTAAGCCAAAACGTCTCGATGTGCATGTGCTCCGGGGAAGGCCGGCAGTAATGAAGGGTGAATATTCATCAGCCGCCCTTCGTAGCGTTTGACGAAATTCGCGCTTAAAATTCTCATGAATCCCGCCAAAATCACCAGGTCGACACCCTCAAGATGTCGCAAAAGTTCCGCCTCGAAGTCCGCGCGATTGGAAAAATTTTTTCTGTCGACACACATATTTTTTATGCCGGCCTTTTCAGCCCGCAACAATGCTCCGACGTTCGGTTTATCGGTCAGCACGACGGAAATTTTCGCCGCCAAATAGCCGCTGTCTATCGCGTCGATTATCGATTGTAAATCCGTGCCGCGTCCCGAACATAACACGCCAAGTTTAATCACTCAACTCACCACCTAAAATTTCAACGCCGCTGCCCTCGACGACGTGCCCGATTTTATAGTCCGTCAAGTCGTCGGCAATTTCCGCGTCGACAATCAAAATCATGCCAATGCCGCAATTAAACGTCCTGAACATTTCGCGGCGCGGAACGTTACCCCACTCTTGAAGGAGTTTAAAAATTTTCAGGATACTCCAACTGCCGGCGTCAATCGTCACGCCTAAACCTTCGGGCAATGCTCGCGGAATGTTATCGTAAAATCCGCCGCCCGTCACGTGAACCAGCCCGTGAATTTTTTCGCCAAATTTTTTTATCAGCGGCAAGACGGTTGCGGGATAAAGTCTCGTCGGCGTCAAAAGTTCTTCGCCCAAAGTTTTGTCGTCGGAAAATTTTTCGTCGCCGGTAAATTTCATGCGCTCGAAGACAATTTTTCTGACGAGGCTGAAGCCATTGGAATGTAAACCGCTCGACGGCAATCCGATTAAAATATCACCGGCCTTGACGCGGGCAGGAGTTATCAGCGATTTTTTTTCGACGACACCGACAGCAAATCCCGCAATGTCGTATTCGCCCGCAGGATAAAATCCGCTCATCTCGGCAGTCTCACCGCCAATCAACGCGCAGCCCGATTCCTTACATGCCGCCGCAACACCTTTGACAATCTCGGCAACTTGCGCGGGATTGAGCTTGCCGACTGCCAGATAGTCGAGGAAAAATAGCGGCTCTGCTCCCGAAACCAAAATATCGTTGACGCACATTGCAACGGCATCTTGACCAATCGTGTCGTGGCGATTGAGCATGAACGCGATTTTTAATTTCGTGCCGACGCCGTCAGTGCCTGATACCAAAATCGGCTCATCGTAATTTTTCAGCGCGAATAATCCTCCGAAACCTCCGATGTCGCCTAAAACTTCAGGGCGGTAAGTTGCGCGGACAAAATTTTTTATCAGGCGCACAGACTCGTTGCCCGCGTCGATATCCACGCCCGAATCCTTGTAAGTCAGTTGCGTCATAAATAATTCTCCTTGAAATATTTTATCGTGGACTTCAGCCCGGCCTCAAGTTTGATTGTCGGTTGCCAGTTGAGTTTTTCACGCGCCAAATCAATCACGGGGCAACGCTGCGTCGGATCATCTTGCGGCAACGGCTGATGAATTATTTTCGACTTGCTGCCCGTCAACTTCAAGACCAATTCGGCAAGCTCCAGCATGGTAAATTCTCCGGGATTGCCCAAATTTACAGGCCCCGTGAAATTTTCAACGTTCATCATTTTTACAATCCCGTCAATCAAATCATCGACGTAGCAAAAACTCCGCGTTTGAGTGCCGTCGCCGTAAATTGTTATGTCCTCTCCCGTCAAAGCCTGCATGATAAAATTCGAGACAACGCGCCCGTCATTAGCAGTCATGCGCGGGCCGTAGGTGTTGAAAATTCTGATGACGCGAATATCCAAACCGTGTTGCCTGTGATAGTCGAAGAAAAGCGTTTCGGCAGTGCGTTTACCCTCGTCGTAGCAAGCGCGAATGCCAATCGGATTGACTGCCCCGCGATAACTTTCCGGTTGAGGATGAACTTTCGGATCTCCGTAGACTTCGGAAGTGCTCGCCTGCAAAACTCGCGCGTTATTTTGTTTAGCACAGCCCAGAGAATTCAACGCGCCCATGACGTTGGTTTTAATTGTGCGGACGGGGTCGCGCTGATAGTGCACGGGGCTGGCGGGGCAAGCAAGATTAAAAATCCAATCGACTTCGGCATAAATCGGCTGAACAACATCATGACGCATAAGTTCAAAATTCGGGTTGCTCAAAAGGTGCGCGATATTTTTTTTCTTGCCCGTGAAGAAATTGTCCAGGCAAATGACCTCGTGCCCGTCGGCAATCAATCTGTCGCAGAGGTGTGAGCCTAAAAATCCTGCTCCGCCCGTAATCAAAACTCTTTTACTCAAAATCCAACACCTCTTTTTAGTGGTTAGCTGTTAGTTGTTAGCCGGTAGGGAAAACCCTTGTCACTTTACATCAAATCTTCGACCAGTCAATCAGTGGTGCAAGATACGCCGTCTCCGTATGTGTCGCCATTGAAGGTATCGAAGAAATTAAAAGCCGCTTCTTGCGCTCGTTAAAGAAATTATTGACGACGATTTGCGCCAAACTACTTATGCCGCTTTTGACAAAACGTTTCGCCTCGTTCAAGTCATCTTGTCCCGTCAAGGTCACAAAGGCCAAAAAAGCCGTTGGGATTTTCCCTTTACAAAACTCTTTCCAAATATCGCGGTCTTCAAGCAACGTTCTGACTTTAGCGGCATAAGTAAAGGTCGTGGAAACAGTGCTTCGCCAATGGCTGTGCGGTGTTAAATAAACCGAACTCTTTGGCATGTCATCATGAACGAAAGGATTAGGCCCCCTGCCGTCAGGGTGATACAAGTCGGGATGGTCGTAAAGCGTAACATAGTCGGCAATCTCCAACCCTTCCAAAATCGCCTCACGACTGCCGGGCAAATGTAAATAATCGTCCTCCAGCAAATAAAGATTGTCGTCGGGGGCATAGCGATTAATGACTTCGTTAAAAATGTAGCGGCAAGTCCCCGCATTGCCGTTGGCAGTTATCTCCATGCTCAAGCCCGTCGACTGCAAAATTTTAATAGTTTCTTCGGTACAGTTGTCGGCTATCACGTGAAAATTTTCCGCGCCAAAAATTTCAACGGCATTGAGCAGACAATCGCCCTTTCCGCCATTTGGAAGTTTAGGTTTCGGATTCCCCTTGTCGGATATTCGATAGATAACGTGCAATTTTTTTTCAGTCATGACTACCTCCAAAATATTTTTCAGGTTCGCGCAGGAAGTAAGGATATTTTTTCAAGAACTCGTCCACGTGAGGCAAGCGAATATTTCTTGCGTCGTAAAATTTATAAGGTGATCGTCCTTGACGGTTGTAGATGTCCGTGCCCTTAGACAAAGATTCTTCGACGTATTTTCTGTCAATTAACTTTCCGCCGGATTGAGCGACGATAGCGTTGCCGTCAACAATCGAAGTCATTTTGTCTATCACGCGGTCGACACCGCCCATGTAACTGAAATGATAGCCGCCTTCCGATATGCGCGGAAATTTATCTTTAAGATTGCGCAGATTTTGAGGTGTAGTCAAATTTTTTCGCTTAGTTAAAACCGTGCCTCGCCAAGACGACTTACTTACCCAATCGAAGTAGTAATAGAAAAATTTTTGTTCCAAGACAACCGCGCCATGTTCCAAATATTCATTCGCAGGTATTCCGGAAGATAGAAAAAAACATGTTTTACTGTTGTTTTCGGGCGGAGAGAACGGAATAGTCAAAAAAATTTTATCTTCCCGCATCCGTTCAAATATATCGGGCGCAGGTATCTCGTCCAAGTCGGAAATCATGATTAAATCATCAGGCGCGGCATCTTCCAGCCCGTAAGCTATTGCGTCGCGTTGAGCATTTTCAATCGACCAATCGCCCACACCTTTGAACGGCACTGTAATTTCAACGGGCAAATGTCTTATCTTCGGGAAAAATTCTCTGAACTCATCTTGCCGCTCCCAAAAATAATACGGCTTCGGCTCATTGGTATGCTTTTTGTCCGCCTCGACAAGCACGAAATAATCCACCACATCCCACAGGGCTTTAAGGCGCAACTCCAAAAGTTCAAACTCGTTGTAAAACGTGAAGCAATCGTAGACTTTCAAAACGAATCACCTCGTTTAAAGTCAAAGGGGCAAGGGACAATAACTTTCCCTCACCCCCGAAAAATTTTTAATAATCTCTGATAACCGTGTACATTGCCCATTCAATCGGCGTATCTTCAGGCGTCGCAAGTCCGCTGAAGCCGTCTGAGTTCGTGAACTGAACATTCTCGTTGCCGCCGTCGAGTGCATAAAATTTATAGTCGAGATAATGATTATCGCCGTAACGGTCAACCATTTTAAGCGTCGCGGAAAGGATAAGCATGCGATGTTCACTCGTGCGCCAAATCGTGTCCGTCATGACGTAACATTCATAACCCGTCGTGCCCGACTTGCCGACATAAACATCAGCCGCCTCAACCTTGACGCCCGCGCAAATTATCAGTCCGACAATCGCCGCCATAAAAAATTTTTTCAGCATATCAAATGCCTCACAGTGTCAGACGCTGCAACATTTCCTGATAGGCCTCTTTGACGCCGCCCATGTCATTGCGGAAACGGTCTTTATCCAGTTTTTCATGCGTGACGGTATCCCAGAAGCGGCAGTTGTCCGGAGAAATTTCGTCCGCCAAAAGAACTTCACCGTCGAAGCGTCCGAACTCCAACTTAAAGTCAATCAGGTCGACGTTTTTGGCGCGCAGAAGATCACGCAGAATCATGTTGACGGAAAGTGCGACGTGCTCCATTTGATTAAGTTCGTCGATTTTCGCCAGGTCGAGTGCCATAATATGCCAGCGGTTGAGCATGGGGTCGCCCAATTCGTCACTCTTGTAATAATATTCGACGACGGGAACGGTAAGCGGCGTACCCTCTTCCAAGCCGAGACGTTTAACCAGACTGCCCGCGACGATATTGCGGACGACGACTTCAAGCTTAATCATGTCGAGTTTCTTGACGAGCATTTCACGGTCGCTGACTTTTTCGACGAAGTGACTTTTAACGCCGCGATCTTTGAGCTGCTTGAAGAAAAATTCGCTGAGCTTGTTGTTGATAACGCCCTTACCTTCGATAACGCCGCGTTTTTCGCCATTGAGAGCGGTAGCGTCGTCCTTGAAGTAAACCAGCAACTCATTGGGATTATCGGTCTCAAAAACGGTCTTTGCCTTGCCCTCGTAGAGAAGATTGCCCTTAATCATTTTTGTAACCTCCTAAAAAACTTTACAATACCAACGTTTCCAAGTCGTCGGGCACATAAATTTTACCGCTAAAATATTTTTGCCCCTCCGCACGATAAAGTTTTTTTCGCGCGGAAAGGTTTTTGTCCTCGGTGTGATACAGCAACAAATTTTTGACGTGAATTTTTTCCGCCAACTCGCAAGCGTCCTTTACCGTCGAATGATTCTTGCCGTAAGGGTCGAAAATTTCGGCTTGTGAATAAAGGCAGAACGCTTCATGCAACAGCCACTCGGAATTTTCCGCGTAAAATTTTCCGAAGTCATTGCAAGGTTCATCACCGCAACACGTCAATTTTTTTGAGCCGCCGATATCCATTGAAAAGCCGAATTGTTTCGTTTTGGTCGAGTGAATGTCAAAAAAAGTTGTCGCTTTCCCGATAACGTTCACAACTTCACTGTCGGCAACGGGAATTAAATGGAGTCGGTCGCCGATAAAACGCGTCTCTTTCGGCTGAAGAAGTTTTTTTGCAACGTCTTCGAGCAGTTGTAAAACTTCGGCGTGACCGTAAATTTTGGCAGTGCCGTCGTATTCGCGCTGATTCATGTACTGGCAAATCATTCGCACGAACCACAAAATCCCAGTGAAATGATCAATATGTTTGTGCGTCAAAAAAATCTCGCGCATATCCTTCCAATCAAAGCCCGCGTGTTTGAGCTGACGAAGAATACCGCTGCCGCCTCCGCCGTCAACCAGAAAATTTTTATTGCCGTCGCTTATCACGAAGCAAGTATTATAACATTCGGTGACGAGCGCATTACCCGTGCCGAGCATTGTAAGTTTCAAAAAATTTTCTCTCCTCAAAGTCCGAAGCGTTCAAAAATCATATCAACATGACGCAGGAAAAATTTATAGTCGAAGCAGTCGGAAATTTCTTCCGCGCTAAGATATTTCGTGATGTCGGGATCTTTTTCAACGTTGGTTTTGAAGTCTTCGCCGTCCATCCAACGTTTCATGGCGTTGCGCTGAACCCATTTATACGCGTCCTCGCGCAGGACACCTTTGCCGACAATTTCAAGCATGAGCCGCTGACTGTAAATCAAACCGCCCGTGCGATTCATATTATGCAACATTGCGTCGGGATAAACAAGCAACTTGTCGACGATGTTTGTAATTTTTTTCGTGCAGTAGTCGACGTTGATTGTCGAGTCGGGCAAAATGACGCGTTCAACGGAGCTGTGTGAAATATCGCGTTCGTGCCAAAGTGTGATGTCTTCCATTGCGGCGATAGCATTTCCGCGAACAAGTCTAGCCATACCGGCGACGCGTTCACAGTTAATCGGATTGCGTTTGTGAGGCATGGCGGAGGAACCTTTTTGTCCCGGCGAAAAATATTCTTCAGCCTCGCGAATGTCGGTGCGTTGAAGGTTGCGAATTTCAGTTGCAATTTTCTCAAGAGTGCTCGCCACGATTGCAAGCGTCGTCATGTATTCGGCATGGCGGTCGCGCTGAATGACTTGCGTAGCCAATCTGACGGGCGTCAAGTCTAACTTCTTGCAAACAAGCTCTTCAATCTTCGGGTCGATATTCGAGTAAGTGCCGACTGCGCCGCTAAGTTTGCCGACGCTGACAATTTTTTTTGCATGTTCGACGCGCTCAATGTCACGTTCAATTTCCGCGCTCCAAAGCAAAAGTTTCAGCCCGAAAGTCATCGGCTCCGCGTGAATACCATGCGTCCTGCCGATACAAGCCGTGTGCTTGAATTCAACTGCGCGGCGTCGAAGAACTTCGCGGAATTTTTTCAGGTCGTCGAGAATAATTTCAGCCGAACGTTTCATCATGAGACAAATTGCGGTATCCTTCACGTCGCTGGAAGTCAATCCCTTGTGAATATATTTCGAGTCCTCGCCGACGTATTCGCCGACGCAAGTCAAAAATGCAATGATGTCGTGGTGAGTGACGCTTTCAATTTCGTGAATGCGTTCAAGGTTGAAATTTGCCTTGGCACGAATATTTTTTGCGGCCTCAAGCGGAATTTCTCCGAGTTCAGCCATTGCATCGCAGGCGGCAAGTTCCACGTCCAAAATCGTCTGCCACTCATTTTCTATCGACCAAAGCTTACCCATTTCGGGCAAGGTGTAGCGTTTAATCATTTAAAAACCTCCTTAGGTACTAGAACCAGTAACTAACAGCTAGCCGCTCACAAATCCAAATAATAATGCGTCGACAACTCTACAAGCTCATCGGCAACGAGTGAGTGGAAGCCCGCGTAAGATAAATTTTCTGCCTGCGCGGAAAAAGTGTAATGTCCGACTGCCCACGCCGCGACTTGTTGAGTTTCGGAAATTTTTGCAATGTAAATCGTCGTGCCGGTCGTCGTATCAACACGCCACTTCACGCCCGTAACGCCGCTGATGTCTTGAGGCTCTTCACCGGGCGCACGCTTATAAGTCCGCACCTTCAAAGAAATTGACGGCTCCCACCTGCGCCCGTAATGAATTTCAGCAACGCCATTTGCCGCATAAAGTGCCGTTATCTCGTAACCCGATTTTCGCGGCATGTACAGCGGAATAAATTTTACTGCGCGAGCGACTTCAGCAAAATTTGCCTGGATAACTTTTTGATCTGGCAAGCTGACTGTCTCGACTATCGACGGCTGATAAGTTTCAATCGGTGCTGGAGTTTCAACCGGCTGAGGTTGCGGAGTTTCTATCGGCTCAACGGGCTGTGGAGTTTCAATCGGCTGCGGAGTTTCTATCGGTTGCGACGGCGGCTGATAAGTCTCAATCGGCTCAACAGGCTGTGGAATTTCAATCGGCTCAACCGATTCAGGTTCAGGATTCACCGGCTCAACTTTTTTAGGCTCATTCGGCTCAATTACAATTTGTTGCTCCTTACGCCGTTTATCCTGCCGTTTATCCTTCTGCTTATCCTTTTGATTCGCACTCTCCTTAAGCTTGCGCTCATTTTCCTTTTCCTTCTCTTTACGCGCCTGCTTAAGTTTTTTCTTACGCTCACGCTTTTCCTTATCGGTCTCTTCAGTCGGATTGGTCGTTATGTTTTCCGTCAACGCCGGATTTATCTCGCCGAGTTTTTCATCATCGCTTGAACGTTCCTGTTCCGCCGCAATCAATGAAAGTTCCCTATCCTCCTCCGACGCGGCATGAGTCGTGCACGGGAATTGAATCGCCGCAAAAATCATCAGCACGACGATTATTTTTCCAAACTTCAAAAAATATTCCCCCTCAACCGTTACTCAAATCTTTAAGCAAAATTTCGTATTGCCGATTGACGCGGGCGACTGAACCGTTGCCGAGCCGCAAATCAATCAAAAATTCCTTGAGCACGTTAAAATTAAATTTAATCGTCTCGCTGTAAAGCATAGGGAAAATTTCCGCCAAAACTTTTTCGGCGCGGACGACTTCGGCAATGTATTCGTCAAGGCGTGAATTTTTTTTCTTCAACACGGCGGGCAATTTCTCGACGAGCTGTTTAATTTCGGAAATTCTTTCATCAAGCTGACCTTGCGGCGTGCGTCGACGAATTTTCTGCCGGAGTTGCGGCGATATTTCCAGCTCAATCAACGCGCTTTGCTTCGTCAGCGGTAAAATATTTACGTGCGACTTCAGCGACTCCTCAAGCTTCGTTGCCGTGAAATAAATTTTTCCGTAGTCTTTGACCGCCAACAAAATTTCAAGCGGCGGGTGTTTGGGAAAAATTATCGTATCGAATTTATTTTCCGGCAAGGGATATTCGCCGCCCTCCGCCAAAAGAAATGTCACCGACGGGATTTTCCCGACCGGCCGCATTTCCGACAGGCAATAAAGTTTGTTCGACGGATTGAACTGCGGCAAAATTTCTGCAAGTGCCTCGTCGAGTGGCGACCATTGCCCGATTTTTAGGACGTTATGAATTTGCGGTTTTCGTAGGAGATGGGCGACGATTCGCGCATAAATCAAAACTTCCGCGAGTGATTCGGTTGTCTTCTTGAAAATTTTTTTTATCGCGGCATTAACGGTGTCGTCGAGCGGGAAAACATATCCGCCCTCTTCCGCCAGCTGATGTGAATGAACTCGGCTCCTGTTGACGTAAGGCGTGCGCACGTCCAAAATCATTAAACTTTTTTGACCGTCTGTCAGAAAAAATCTTCCGTTCGAGTAATTTACCTCGCTCAAATTCCGTCGCCTCCGTAAAGCAGATAATTCAATCGCGCCACGATTTTATTTGCGTCGAATTGTTCGCGTGCATAAATCGCGGCATGTTTTCCGCCGGCCGCAATCAATTTGTCGTCGTTGCAGACCGCAAGAAAAGTTTTCGCCAGCATGTCGACGTTGCCAATCTGAAAAATTCTGCCGCAGTTGCCGTTATCCACCAAATCACTCGCCGCGTCAACTATCGAAGTAATCATATAATCGCCGCTGAAAAGTGCTTCGGCCGCAACATTCGGCGCACCCTCAAATCGCGACGTCAAACAAAAAATTTTAGCCCGCTTGTATTCGTCCATGAGCTGAATTTTATCTTCAATGAGTCCGGTAAAAGTTATGCGGCTGCGCAAGTCGGGATGATTCGCAAAAAAATCTTCGACGTAAGGTTTAAAACTTTCCTCAACGCCGCCGACCAATCGCACATTCCAGCTCGGCAAATCGTCCGCAACTTTTGCGAAGGCCTCAAGCAAATCTTCATTACGTTTTTGATCAGTGCCGATTCTCCCGACCGTCAAGATGATATTTTCCTTTTGCACGTCGCCGAATTTGACGCCAAAAAAATTATACCAGCCGTTGCGAATCAAATCGACGGGCACACTCCATTTCGCCGACAAAAATCTTTGAGTGGCACGACAGCTCGCGGCGATAACGTCACATGAATGCAAAAAATTTTTATAGGCGGGACTTTCGTGCGGAATTCTGTCCGACCAGGGGATATTCATATCCGTTGCCAAATAAATCTTGCCGTCCGAACGAAGCTTTTTATATCGCGCAGCAATCGGCACATAAACGGGATAAGCCCCGTACAAAATCAATAAATCAATCGCCGCGGCGTGTTCGTCAAGATAATCAAGCCTCGCCTGCAAAGTGTCTTCGGGCAGAAAATCCAACTCAAGCCCCGGAACTTTTTCAAGATACGGATAAGTGTCGTCAACCTTCATGCCGACCATAACCGCTCGGAAGCCGTAATTTTTGTGGAGCAGATACGGCACGATTCCGCAATCTTTCAGAAGCTGTTGATTATTCCAACCGCCGCCCGTATTCGGATCGCCGCTCGAAGCGATAACATAAACTCCTCGCAATTTCATCACCTCACGCCGATTATATCAAGTTAAGCGGCAAGGGACAAGGCACATGCGGCAAGTAAAAAATTGAAAAATTTTCTTGAATATTTCGGCGCAAGTGTGGTATTATTCGCAACAAGGAGGTTGATTTTAATGGTTAAATACGAGGTAAAGATGACGAACATTGGCAAGGACGCGCCGGCGTATCTTTCCAGCAACAGCAGTTTCATTCTGCTCAACGAGAAAATTCGCCCCGCGTTGGCTGATATGGTCGTTGAGCACACGGTCGGCGAGTTGGCAGCGGATATCGTTGTCGGCGACAAACTCAAAGTCGGCAAGAGTGAATTTGATGTCGTGAAGGTCGGCGACGCAGTAAATAAAAATCTTCGCGAAGAAGGTCACTGCACAATCGTCGTCAACATGGAAGCTACCATGCCCGGTCAGATCGCAGTTAAAGGCGTTCGCCCGCCGCGCCTCCGTTTTGGCAATGAAATTAAATTCTACACCGAGGAATAATTTGTAACTTATGCAAGAAAAAATCCTCCGCTCGTTTGAGTGGGGGATAATTTTTTTGTAAAAAATTCTTTGCCGTCATTTTTATAGAATTGGTATTTGCAAAAATTACAAGCGTCCGAAAGTCCGCGACCATACAAAAGAGCTTGAAAGTGCCGCGCTATGCAATGGGCTTCCTGTTCAGTCAATTTCATTTTTAACCACTCCGTTTAAATCCATATGAGTACACGTTATTTCACCTCTTGCTAACGATTCTACAAATAAAACTGGAAGAATAAAATTAACTTCTCCGTTTTCTTTGTTCACAAAAAGAACCCAACCGTCTGTTTTGTTTACATCAGCCTCGAAAGTGAACATCCACTTATCACCACAATCGCCGGCACCTACCACTTTACTCTTGCGTTCTGTTTCTGCAATTTTAATTGCCTCTTGTAGTGTCATTTCTTTCACTCCTCAAAAAACGTATCTTGCTCAACCAGCTACTGAACGTCGGCAGGTAATTGTGCTAAATGTTGTTGCCACTCGTCGTCGCTGATTTCCTCTATTTGCTCAATGAAGTTGCAATTCAGAGCAAAATATTTTGTTGGATAATCCGGTGAACTAAATTCATATGCCCATTCGTCGCTATCTTCACATTGCCCTAACAATTTACAATGATACACATCGCCGTTTGTTGTTAGCAAACGCACTTTCTTTCTTTGTTTGTCCAATTCCCAAAATAAATTAAATTTTTCCAACGGCGTCATTTTGATTTTCCTCCAAAGGTTTAATCGGATAGATATGCGTTCCTTTATTAGAATACACAATCATTATCCACGTTGTATCAGTCAGTTTATCCACTTGTCTATCCCAATATTGCCCGATAATTTTGCCGGTGTCTACTCTTTCTCTTAGGTGTCCGTCGTGCGGATGTGGGGCATAAATGCCTTTCCCATGAAATTCCTTAACTAAAGCTTGAGCATCAACATTTGGTGCAAGTACGCTTGGAACAAATGGTGAACCTGACAGACGTTCTTCTTCCAAATATTTATCACGCTTCTCTGTTCCTTCTATGTGTTTGTTTTGGTCACTCCATTTAATTTTTAGATTATAATTACCTTCAGGGAGTTTTTGTCCACCAAACCTTTGAATATCAAAATCTGTCGGATTTGTTGGCTCTGTAATCACCGATATTGCCACCAAAGGAGCAATATCCATTATTGACGATTTAGGTTTATTCGGGCGCAACGCCTTTGCAGGTTCCACTTCTTGATACATTATAGTACAGCGACACCTTGGGTGCAAAGTATCGTTACGCCGCTCTCATCTGTAGTGCCGACAACTCTGCCCCTCAACTCCATGCAACGTGAGCATACGCGATTCGTGCCCGTTCAAATTAAATGTTTGCTGTAGTATTCTCTCATGCTTTCAAGCGTGATAATGTTTTCAGAATGCGCATCATCCAGTAACCCAACGCGTGCTTTTATCCATGGTTCTTCTGAATGAGTTAGATTAACAAGTTCAGCAGATGTAAGGTCGCCGTAGTGCTCTAACATAATGTCAATAGAATCTCTCTGGTCATAAGTTAAATCATCAGGGTTGCCGTCAATATCCTCATCTTTAATCATATATTTGCTTTTGTGCAAATCAAAGAGCTCACGATAAACGGGGTCATTCTGCCACGCTTGAAAATCTTCTTTGATAAGCCGCTTTTCTGTCCATGTATAATGCCACGCTTGAGCATAGTAACAAAGTTTCGTAATTTGATTGGGCTACCGGGCTTTTTACGTTTGATTCAGCGTGTTATAATCGGGAAAAATTTCGGGGGCGGTGCCAATGACGATTGATGAATTGCTGGAAAATTATCGCGGCGAAGAAATTTCCGAACGTGACAAGGGTACGAAATTTGAGCGGCTCATGAAAAATTTCTTGCTGACTAATCCAGTTTATCGCGGGAAATTTTCGGATGTCTGGCTGTGGAATGAATTTCCTTTCCGCGAAGATTTCGGCACTGTTGATTTGGGCATTGATATTGTCTGCAAAACCGTCGACGATGAGTTTTGGGCGGTGCAATGTAAATTTTATCTCGACACCACGCCAATAAATAAATCCGCTGTCGATACTTTCCTTGCCACCAGCTCAAAAATTTTCGACGGCGATAAAAAATTTTCTGCGCGATTGTGGATTTCAACTTCAGGCAACCTCACCGACAACGCCGAAATAACTTTGCAGAATCAAACTCCGCCCGTAGCCAGAATCGGCATGGAAGAGCTTAGGAAAGCCGCTGTCGATTGGGAAAAATTGGACGCGGGGACTTTCGGCAAGCAGGCAGTCATTAATTTCCGCGAACCTAAAGAACATCAGCTCGACGCTATTAACGCCGCGCAAAATCACTTCAAAAATCACAGCCGCGGCAAATTAATCATGGCTTGCGGAACCGGCAAAACTTACACGTCCTTAAAAATCGCTGAAACTCTTGCTCCAAACGGAAAAATTTTATTCCTCGTGCCGTCAATATCGCTGCTCGGACAAATTCTCTACGAATGGGCGACTTTCGCCGAAAAAAATTTCAACTTCATTTGCGTTTGCTCCGACGTGACCGTTTCCAAGAAAACCGAAGATGAAATTTTAACCGTCAATCTGCCAATGCCCGCCACGACTAATCCCGAAGAAATTTCCGACCGTATGAAAAATTTCAGCGGCGATAAAATGACCGTGATTTTCTCGACTTATCAATCACTCGAACGAGTTGCCGCCGCTCAAATTGATTTCGACTTGATTATCTGTGACGAGGCTCATCGAACGACCGGTTACGGCATTGAAGCTACCGCCTTTACTCAAGTTCACGACGAAAATTTTATTCGCGGCAAGAAACGAATTTACATGACTGCAACGCCGCGCCTGTACACTTCCGAAGCCAAGAAAAAGGCTGCCGATAAGGATTTGCTGCTCTGGAGCATGGACGACAAAAATATTTACGGCGAGGAATTTTACCATATCGGATTCGGTGACGCCGTTGAAAAAAATCTTCTCTCCGATTACAAAGTTTTGATTCTCACCGTCAACAAGCCGCTCGAAGTCGGCAATAAAAAAATTTCTACCGACGATAAGGAAAAAGTTACCGGCTGTATCAACGCCCTGCGGAAAAAATTGACTGACGTTGAAATTCTCGGCGACCCAAAACCTATGAAAACTGCCGTCGGATTTTGTTCGCGCATTAAGGATTCGGAAAATATCGCTAAAGAATTTGAATCGCAAGGCATTTCAGCTGTCCACGTAAGCGGCAAGATGAGCAGTGATTATCGCAGTGAAAAACTCGGCTGGCTAAAAAATACTCCCGATAACGATTGCCGAATCATCACAAATGCCCGATGCCTCTCTGAAGGCGTTGACGTTCCAAGCCTCGACGCAGTTTTATTCCTCGCAAGCCGTCGTTCGCAAGTCGATATCGTTCAAGCTGTCGGGCGCGTAATGCGTAAATCTGCCGGCAAAAAATACGGCTACATAATTATTCCCGTCGTCGTGCCGCTTGATAAAAGTCCTGAAGAGGCTCTCGCGAAGGGTGAATTCGATATCGTCTGGAAAATTTTAAACGCCCTGCGCGCTCACGATAGCCGCATGGATATTTTTATCGAAGATATTAAACTTCATGCCGGTAACGTCGGCGGTAAAAATGGCAGCGGTCCGATTATCGTCGAAAGTTCCGACAAAATCCCCCTGCAAACTCTGCTGAACTTTGAAGAGCTGAAAAATTTAATTTACGCCCGCATGGTTGAGCACGTCGGCAATCGTCGATATTGGGAGCAGTGGGCTAAGGACATCGCGCAAATTGCTGACCGCCACATTCAGCACATCAAGGATTTAATTTCAGTTCCCGGCGTTCATCAGCGCGAATTTGGCAATTTCGTTTTCGACCTCCAAAAAAATCTCAACCCGTCAATCACGCCCGCTCAAGCTGTCGAAATGCTTGCCCACCATCTGATTTCACGACCCGTTTTCGACGCCGTTTTTGAGAACTATTCCTTCGTCAAGAACAATCCCGTATCACAGTCTATCGAAAAAATTTTGGCAGTCCTCGACACTCAAGACAACTCCGACGACTCCGCGCAGCTCGAAAAATTTTATCAATCCGTCCGTGAACGCTGCGCCATTGCCACTTCCGCCGAAGATAAGCAGAAAATTATCATCGAACTTTACGACAAATTTTTCAAGATGGCCGTGCCCAAAACTGTCGAAAAGCTCGGCATTGTTTACACGCCCGTTGAAGTCGTCGATTTTATTTTACGCTCCGTCGACGCCGTGTTGAAGAAAAATTTCAATCGCTCGCTGTCTGATAAAAATGTTCACGTACTCGACCCTTTCACCGGCACCGGAACTTTCATTACACGCCTGATTCAAAGCGGCTTGATTCGCCCGAAAGATTTGCTCCGTAAATATTTCCGCGAACTTCACGCCAACGAAATTGTTTTGCTCGCATATTACATCGCCGCCGTCAATATCGAAAACGCTTTCTTCGAGACCGTCAACGCCAAAAATTATCAACCCTTCGAGGGCATTTGCTTCACGGACACTTTTGAACTTTATGAGCGCGGCGAAATTCCACTCAACCTTGAAGGCGTCATGCAAGAAAATTCTGCCCGCGTCAATGAACAGAAAAATTCCCGCATTGAAATTATCGTCGGCAACCCGCCCTATTCCGTCGGTCAAAAATCCGCCAACGATAACAATCAAAATCAAACTTACGGCAATCTTGAAGACCGTATCGCCGCAACTTATGCCGCGAAAACTTCTGCCACCAATAAAAATTCTCTTTACGACAGCTACATCAAAGCTTTTCGTTGGGCTTCGGACAGAATTACGGAAGGCGTTATCGGGTTCGTGACTAATGCCGGCTGGCTTGATGGCGCGGCTATGGACGGCCTAAGAAAATGTTTTGCCGAAGATTTTGCAGAGATTTATGTTTTCAATCTTCGCGGCAATGCTCGTACTCAAGGCGAATTGCGGCGGCGTGAAAAGGATAATGTTTTCGGGCAAGGTTCACGTGCGCCCATTGCCATTACAATTTTGGTTAAGGCTCCTCATGACGGCGACGCCAAAATTTTTTATCGCGACATCGGCGACTATCTTTCTCGCGACGACAAACTTGCTATCCTCAAGAGCACTCCCAACGTCCTGCGCGACGACTTCAAACTTATCACTCCCAACGAACGCGGCGATTGGATTAATCAGCGCGGAAATGAGTTTGAAACGTTCATTCCGTTGCACGAAAGTTCAATTCCAAAATATGAGAATTGGTTCATGACACGTTCAAGAGGGCTTGAAACTGGTCGCGACGCATGGATTTACAACTTTTCACGCGAAAATTTGGAAAAAAATGTTCAAACGACGATTGAGTTCTATAATTCGCACGAGCCGACCGAAATTGACCCGAAAAAATTTGTTTGGACGAGTTCAGCGGTTGCAAATAAAAATCGCGGACGTGAAATTACTTTTGACGCCGCAAAATTTGTTGAGGCAATGTATCGCCCGTTCTGCAAGCAAAATGTTTATATCGGCAAAAATTTAATTCATCGACCTGCAATAATTGATTCATTTTTCCCGACGGGGCGCGAAGAAAATCTTTTAATCTGTGTGACGTGCGCAGACGAAGGAAAATTTTCGCCTTTCATCACCGATAAGATAACCGACCTGCACTTTAACGGCGACACGCAATGTTTTCCGCTGTATTATTATGAGCGGGCGGCGCAGGGCTCATTGTTCGGCGAAAATCTTCAGCGACGAGACGGAATCAGCGATTTTATTTGGCAACGGGCAAAACTTTTATACGGGATTGACGTGACGCGCGAAGATATTTTCTATTACGTGTACGGGTTCTTGCACCTGCGGAGTTATCGCGAAAAATTTTCTGCCGAGCTGAAAAAATCTTTGCCGCGAATCATTTTGACACCCGACGCGGAAAAATTTTGGCAGTTAAGCCGCGCAGGTCGTGCGCTTGCCGAGATTCATTTGAATTACGAAACGCAACCGGCTCCCGAAGGCGTGGAAGTTATCGGCGGCGGTGATTATCGCGTAAAAAAATTACGGTTCGCCACTAAAGACGACCGCACGACTTTGATTTACAACGATTCAATCACGATACGCAATATTCCGCCGAAAAGTTTTGATTACGTGGTCAACGGGCGCAGTCCGCTTGAGTGGATAATCGACCGCTATCAAGTCAAGACTGATTCGGCCAGCGGCATTGTCAACGACCCGAACGCTTGGAGCCTTGAACATGACAACCCGCGCTACATTTTGGATTTGATTTTGAGTTCGATAACAGTCAGCTTGAAGACTTTGGAGATTGTGGAGAATTTGCCGGACGTAGAGTTTTGAACGAGAGTTGTCGACATGCAAAAAAAATCACCCTTCCAATTTCGGAGGGGCTTTTTATGTAACAAAAAATTTTTTGACCGCTAAGTTAGGTTGCCGAATTTTTATCGGCGAGAATTTGTTTGAGCGCGCGAACTGATCCGTCATCAAAGACGAATCGAACATTTGTATGCGCGGGGATAATCTCTTCAATTTCGGCGAGGTTTATCGCAGGGGCTTTAACCGGTTCGCGCAAAACGTAATTGAACGGCGCAATATCCTCCATGCGAAGCCAAAACTTGAACTGATTGGCGATAGTCGAGTTGTCGGTTTTATAGGGCAATTCTTTCTTGTCGAGACCGGAGCCGATTTCATCACAGAGCAGGAAACTGCCGAAAATTTTATAATTTGTGCGCGGAATGACTGCAAGAAAATCTTTGAGCGGGACTTTTTCATCTTCGTTCATGTAGTTGATATAAAGATCCTCATAATACGGCTCGTGATAAAATTCCTTATCGTCCATCGCCTCAAAATCGTGAATAACATCGCCGTACCACTGATTGAAGCCGCGACTGTTGGTGTTATAGAAATAAAATTCCTCGTGCTTATCGTCTTTGGGCTTAACCAACCAGCTCACGACGATTTCTTTTTTGTCGTCGCGGTAAGTCAGATAATAGCTGTCGTCGATTATGAAAAACCAGTCGCGCGTGTTCGTTTTGAGGTGGAGAAAGTGAATATTTTGGGCGCGATACTCGTCGAGCAGAGCCTCGAATTGTTCAGCGTTCAAATAAATCAACTCCTTGCAAGCAATGCGTAATGAATAATGCGCAATGCGCAATGAAACTGCCACAAACCATTACGCATTACGCATTTCGCATTCCTAATTGAATTTTAGTCCATGTGCGAGCCGCCGTTGATGTCGATATCTTCGCCCGTAATGTAGCCGGCTTCTTTGGAGGCGAGGAAGACAATCGGGCCAGCAACCTCGAAGACTTCGCCGATACGTTTCATCGGAATTTCCTGCGCGAGTTTGATATCATCTTCTTCAGTGCCGTTCATGTTCTTGCGGATATCGGTATTAATCGCGCCGGGGCATACGCAGTTGACGGTAATGCCATATTCGGCAACTTCGCGGGCAAGGTTTTTGCTGAAGCCGAGCAGAGCCGCTTTCGACGCGCTGTAATGTGCTCCGCCGAAGACACCGCCGCCGCGTTTTGCCGAAACAGAAGATAAGCTGACGATACGACCGTATTTTTTCTCCTTCATGACTTCGACGACCGCCTTGGTGATTAAGAACGTGCCGAACATGTTGACGTTGAAGACGCGCTTCATATCGGCGAGCGTCATGTCGTGGACGGTGATTCTTTGAGTAATGCCAGCGTTGTTGACGAGAACGTCGATTTTGCCGTATTTGTCCTTAACATTCTTGACGAACGCATTAACGGATTCTTCGTCGGCGATATTGAGGACGAAACCGTCAGCCTTGTAGCCCGCCGCTTTAATTTCGGCGACAGTATCTTTGCAACCCTGCTCGTTCATGTCGGCGATAATGACTTGCGCGCCGGCCTCCGCGAACATGTTGGCGATACCGCGACCGATGCCGCGTTTGGAGCCGGAACCCGTGACGATAACAACCTGGTCTTTGAAATCAAACATTTTTATTACCTCCAAAATTTTTTATCAGAAATTTTTAGCCGCCGCGACGATATTATCGACGGTGATACCATTTTTCTCCAGCAGACGATGATACGGAGCCGATTCGCCGAACTGGTCTTGAATGCCGAAGCGTTTAACTTTTCCTTTGCCCATTTCCGCGACGACTTCACAAACTGCCGAGCCGAGCCCGTTCAAAATGTTATGGTCTTCAATCGTGATGATCTTGCCGATTTTCTCGACGCAATCTTTTACGGCGTCAACGTCAAGCGGTTTAATCGTGTGCATGTCGACGACTTTGGCAGAAATGCCCTCTTCAGCGAGTTTAGCGGCGGCGTCAAGTCCGTAGCAAACCATGTCGCCGTTGGCAATGATGGCAATGTCGGTACCTTCGCGGGCAATGTGAGCCTTGCCGATGACAAATTCAGTGTTCTCGTCGTAGATAATCGGAATGGCGTCACGAGTGAATCTGATAAACGCGGGGCCGTCATATTCGGCGATAGCGCGAGTGAGTTTGCGAGCCGCCCAATAATCAGCGGGCATGATAACCGTCATGTTGGGGATTGTGCGCATGACGCCCATATCCTCAATAGCCTGATGACTTGCGCCGTCATTAGCGGGAGTGAATCCGCCGTGAGAGCAAGCGATTTTGACGTTGAGGCGCGGATAGGCGATTTCCTGACGAATCATTTCGCACATACGCAACGATCCGAAGACTGCATAAGTGACGACGAAGGGGATTTTGCCGGTAGTGGCCATACCTGCCGCGACGCCCGCCGCATTTTGTTCCGCGATACCAACGTTGATGTGCTGATCGGGATGAGCCTTCGTGAAACCGTCAGTTCTGCAGGATTTGCCGATATCCGCATCGACGATGAAGATATTTTTATTTTCGTTGCCGAGGACAATCATTTCCTCGCCGAAACCGTTACGAGTTGCTTTTTTTTCCATATTGTTACGCTCCTTTCTTGTAAGGAACAAGGAATAAGGAACAAGGGATTTTAACTCCTACCTCCTAACTCCTCACTCCTAACTATCAAAAGCCCTCCTCAAGGTCTTTCATAGCCTGTTCATATTCCTCTTTGTTGGGCGCGACACCATGCCAGCTGCCGACGTTCTCCATGTAAGAAACGCCCTTGCCCTTAGTCGTCTGACCGATAATACATTTGGGTTTATGGTCGTGGCTGTGCATTTTAATCGTATCAAGCGTGCGGACGATTTGAGCCATGTCGTTGCCGTCGATGTTGTAAATTTCCCAGCCAAATGCCCTGAACTTTTCGCCGAGATCGAGGTTAGGCATAACTTCATCAGTCGTGCCGTCGATTTGCAGATTGTTCACGTCGACAAAGGCAATCAGATTGTCGAGCTGATATTTGTTGGCAGTAGCAGCCGCCTCCCAAACTTCGCCCTCTTGACATTCGCCGTCGCCGAGAACTGTAAAGACACGGGCAGCTTTCTTGTCGATTTTGAGGCCGATAGCCATGCCGACTGCGCAGGCAAATCCTTGACCGAGTGAACCGGTAGGAATATCAATGCCGGGGCAGTGATGATTGGGGTGACCTTGGAGCGGCGAGCCTTCCTGACGGAGCGTGTGCAATTTTTCTTCGGGGAAGAATCCGAGCGTGCCGAGTGCCGCGTATTGAATCGGGCAGACGTGACCTTTCGACAGGACGAAGCGGTCGCGATCTTCCCACTTGGGATTTTTCGGGTCGACATTCATTTCACGGAAGTAGCAAGCCGTCACGAAATCCGCCGCGCTGAGTGAGCCGCCCGGATGTCCCGACTGCGCCTCGTAAATCATCGTCACGACTTTCTTGCGCAAATCCTTTGCAATCTCCTTGAGTTCCTCAACTGACCTTTTCTTCATGGATTAAACCTCCTTATTTTTTAGCTGTTAGTGGCTAGTAGTTAGTGGTTAGATTTTTTCTAACCACCAGCCACCAATCACTAATCGTTGAGTGAGCATTTGATTTCAATGATTGAACCGTTGCTCACGTCGAATTCAATTTTAATTCGCCTGTCGCCGCTGTAATATTTGTGCTCGACAACGCCGTCATCATTTTCAGTAGAATCTGCGCGGCCGTAAGCGTCAATCAAATTTTGTTCCGTCATCCCGACAGCAACGCCGCCTGCATTTACGCCCGCTTGACGAGTTTTAATTTCCTCGACGACATTTCTTTCCACGTCAACCGTTAAGCCGTTCGCAAAAGTAAATTCGTCGTCGTCATGTTGGGAAGTAGGTTCGCCGAGAATTTTTTTAGCCTCGTCGAAGTTCATGCCCGGCGCAATTCCTCCGAGTGAAAATTTCGCGTCGACATTTCCGACAGCGGGAGCCGTGCCTGAAACTTCAGCAGCTTTTTGTTCGACTTTAGCGGCCGCGTCTTTAACGTCATTAGCCGCCTCTTTAACTTCGGACGCAGCCTCCTGCTTGACCTCTTCAACCTTATTGCCGCAACCGGCTGATAATGCCATTGCCGCCAACATCAGCACTGTTAAAAACTTTTTCATAGCGACCTCACTTGAGCGAACAGATTATTTCGGTGATGACGCCGTTTTGAGCCTTGTAGACGACGACAGATTTTTTATCGTCGCCGCTGTACTCATACTCCGCAACGCCGTTAGCTACACGAACTGCATCAGCCGGCCCGCAGTAATCGTTGAGGGAATACTCGCTTGCCCCGACATAAACACCGTCAGTCGTGTCGAAAGCGTCAGTCGTCGTGGAAATGGATTTAACTTTGTTTGCGCCGTCAAGCACGACTTTAAGACCGTCAGCAAAAGTCATGGTGTTGCCATCGACAGAAGTCGCCTCGCCGAACACCGATTTTAACTCTTCAACCGAAGCACCCGGCTTGATACCGTTGATCGCAATGACTTGTTCATTTAACATGCTCGTCATATCGGTAGCCATAGTCTCGGCCTCGGACTTCATGGCGTCCATTTTAGCGTTGGCGTCAGACTTCATCTCGTCGACTTTTTTAGAGGCGTCATCAGCAGCCTTGTTAGCAGCGTCCTTAGCCTCGTCGACTTTGGCGTTAGCGTCGGACTTCATTTCATCAGCTTTTTTGGACGCGTCATCGGCAGCCTTGTTAGCGGCGTCCTTAGCCTCGTCAGCCTTCTGCTCGACTTTAGCGGCCGCATCTTGAGCATCCTTTTTGGCACCGTCCATCGTGTTGCCGCAACCTGCTGACAGGATCATAGCCGCGATCATCAGCACTGCAAAAGTTTTCTTCATGGTAATCAATCCTCCGTTTTTAGCTACTAGCTACTAGTTGCTAGAATTCTAACAGCTAACAGCTTTTCTCCGCGCTAGACAAATAGCAGCGGGAGTTGCGGAATGTATGTTACCAGCAACAAGACTATTAAGCAAGCGATAATTAGCGGAATGACTGCGACGGATATATCTTTTAGTGTGACGTTGGCTATACCGCACCCGACAAATAGATTTATTCCGACAGGCGGTGTCACGAGACCGATTGACAGGTTGAGAACCATGACTGCGCCGAAGTGAATCGGGTCAATGCCCAAACTCAATGCAACCGGCAGGAATAGCGGCGTGAAGATCAAAACTGCCGATGTTGCGTCCATGAAACAGCCCGCGATTAAGAAAATTACGTTGGCGATAAGCAGGAACATGATATAGTTGCCGCCGGTAATCTCAATCAAGCCGTCACTGATTGCAAGGTCGAGGCGGGCGCGTGTCAAGATATATGCAAACAAACTTGCCGTCGCCGTGATGAACATGACAACTGCCGTAGTCGTCGTGGAGTTGACAAAAATCTCATAGAGGTCTTTAAGCTTGAGTGTGCGGTAGATGAAAAATCCTACGAACAGTCCGTAAACTGCGGAGGCCGCTGCCGCTTCAGTCGGTGTGAAAATACCGCCGTAAATGCCGCCCAAAATGATACCGGGCATGAGCAATCCCCAGAACGCCTCTTTAAAAGATTTCCAACGCTCTTCGGAAGTGGCTTTGGGCAGAAGTTCAATTTTTAAATTGCGCGTCGTCCACATTGCAACGATAATCAGCGCGATACCAATCATTACGCCGGGGACGATACCCGATAAGAACAATTTGCCGATTGAAGTATCAGCAACTGAACCGTAGACGACGAATGTAATTGACGGCGGGATAACGATACCCGTTGCACCTGCCGCCGCCATCAATGCCGCGCTGAATGCGGGAGGATAGCCGACTTTGACCATTGCGGGGATAAGAATCATGCCGAGTGCCGCGACTGTTGCGGGGCCTGAACCCGATATTGCCGCAAAGAAACATGCGACTGATACCATGACGACGATTAAGCCGCCGCGAAGATGTCCGACGCAACTTTGCGCGAAGTTGATTAAGCGTTCGGATATGCCGGCCTTTTCCATGACGTTGCCGCCGAGGATAAAGAATGGTACTGCCAGCAAGACGAATTTACTTGTCGCCGATGAGAAGATACGCGGCAACATTGTCATAATCGTATCGAGCGGACGACCTGCGCCGTCAATCAACATGCCGAAAACGCTTGATACGCCGAGGCAAATTGCAATCGGTGTGCCGACGAGGAGGAATACTGCAAAGCTCAAGAAAATTACGGGACCAATCATTTTGCGTCACCCTCCCCACCTTTAATCGTGTCAATCAACATGAATAAAAATTCTATCGTGATGAAAAATGCTCCAATCGGGACGAATGCTCCGAAAATCCATTCCGGCCATTGCATACCCGCCGTAACTTGTCCGTGGAAAATTTGACTTTGCACCATGCTGATTCCGTACCAGAAAAGTGCCGCCGAGAAAAATGTTGCCAGCGCGTAGCTCATGATTTGAATCGCCCGCTTAAGTCCCGCAGGCATGAGGTCGAGTATCGCCGTAAATCCCAAATGAGCCTTACGCCTTGCCGCCGCCGCTGAACCGATTAAACTCAACAGGACGAAAAGATAAGTTGTGATTTCTTCCGAAAATGAAAACGATGCGCTGAAGACGTAACGGGCGATGACGTTCGCGAAGGTTAAGGCCGTCATGACGATTAGGCAGATCGCGCAGATTATGTCTTCGATTTTTCCCAAAATATATCGCATATCGACTGCCTCCTTACTTCATGCGGAAGGCCTTGCAAGCCTCGTCGCCGTATTTTTCCATAAGCTCTTGGCGCACGCCCTGAACTTTATCCTGGAAAGGTTTCAACTGTTCGGGCGTGAGCACGATAACTTCCATGCCGCCCTGCTCAAATTTCTTGCGGAGATTTTCTTCGTCATTTTCGACCAAATCGCGTCCCCACTCGCAAGCCTCTTTAGCTTTAGCGCGAATAAGTTCCTGCGTCTTAGGTTCGAGATTCTCAAAAATCTTCGTGTTGGCGACGAACAGATAATTTTCGTAGGTGTAATTCCAAACCGTCATGTATTGCTGAATTTCATTGACTTTTGCGGAATTTGTGACGCTGAAGCCGTTTTCCTGACCGTCAATGGTGCCCTGTTGAATCGCCGTGAAAGCCTCTGACCAGCTCATTGCAACGGGGTCGGCTTCAAATGCTCTCCAAAACTTAAAATAAACCTCGCCGCCGGGCACGCGGATTTTCAGACCGGCAACGTCTTCCGGCTTCATAACCGGGTGTTTGCCATTCGTAATTTGTCTGAAACCGTTGTGCGCCGAGGCGAGGAAAGTCATTCCCTGTTGAGCGAGAATTTTTTTGTAGTATTCGCCGCCCGTCGTGTCGATAATTTCACGAGCCTCTTGATAGTTGTTAAAAGTCCAAGGAATCGTGGCAATCAAAAGATGTTCGTCCATGACCGCCATAACACCCGCCGCG
>JAFRSO010000047.1 GCA_017427545.1 Selenomonadaceae bacterium | reverse complement strand
GCCATTTTGCATTCTTCGACGGTCACACCCAACGGTTTTTCGCAGAAAACATGCTTGCCCGCGTCCAAAGCCTTTGCAATTTGCCCGCAATGCAGCCCGCTCGTCGTCACGATAGCCACCGCGTCAATATCAGACTTCAACATTTCGTCAAAGTCCGTAAAAGTTTGCTCGACCTTGAGATTTTCCTTTGCAAACTCAAGTTCGGCAGGGACAATCGAACATGCCGCGACTAATTCCGCGCCGTCGACGCCCACACAAAGATTTTTCGCGTGAACTTTGCCCAAACGACCGAGCCCCGCGATTCCAACCTTAACCATAAAAAACCCTCCAACATTTTTTTATAGCAAAAGGAACGGAGACAACCTCCGCCCCTTGCGCTTTCTTTAGAATTCAATCCATTTGGAGTCATTGTCAGCGGATTCAACGCACTTTTCAATCCACTTGACGCCCGTAACGCCCGCTTCAATGCCCGGATACCAAAAGTCAATCGGCTTGCCCGCCTCACGAAGAGTTATCGCTTTGGCAAATTTCGTGTAAATGTTGCTCCAAGCCTCGAAAAGCCCTTCAGGGTGACCGCCGCCGATTCTGTCATCAGCCCGCGCACCTTCGTATAAATATCCCGCGCCACGTTGCAAAATTGCCGGGGCTTGACCTTGAACTTGATACGCCAGCTGATTGGGATGTTCGGCGTCCCAGGCGATAGAAGCTTTCTCGCCGACGATACGGAAAGTGAATCCGAAATCTGCGCCGGCATTGACACTGCTCGACCAAATGTAAGCAACCGCGCCGCTGTCATATTCCATAATCGTCATTGCGTTATCTTCAAGGGCGCGCCCTTCGACGAAACTTTGACGCGTGCACATGAGCCGCTTAATTTTCATTTCGGGCAAGATAACTTCGCTCAAATAAAACGGGTGAGTTCCAACGTCGCCGATAACAAATGAAGGCCCCGACTTTTTCGGGTCGACACGCCAGGCAGCCGCGCCGGATTTTTTTTCGACGGGAGCAGAGTTGCCGCCGTGCGCGAATTGCATTTGGACGATACGAATTTTGCCCAAATCGCCGTTTGCAACCATTTGACGAGCCTGTTCAATCATTTGATGACCCGCGTAACCGTAGGAGATAAACATAACCTTGCCGCTTTTCTCGACGAGAGCTTGAAGTTCTTCAGCTTGCTCAACCGTGAAGCACATGGGCTTTTCGCAATAAACGTGAAGTCCCGCTTCAAGTGCAGCCTTCGCAATTTCAAAGTGCGTAAAGTTCGGCGTCGCGATTGAAACGGCTTGCACTCCGTCGGGACGATTTTTTTCCGCCGCGATTAATTCTTTGTAGTCGTTGTAGCAGCGGTCGGGGTCGACGTGAAGATTTTTGCCGAAGTCTTTACCGCGTTCGGGGTTAATGTCGAATGCGCCGGCGACGAGTTCAAAGTTGCTGTCGCGAAGTGCCGCGCTCCTGTGAATGTAACCGATTTGCGAACCGCGTCCGCCACCAATCATCGCCCAACGAATCGGACGGTCAGCAATTTTCTCACCGTTAATCATCAAAACTCCTCCTCATTTTAGAGAACAGGGATTAGAAAAACTTGTTCCTTGTTCCTTAAGAATCACTCGAAGCCCAAGCCCTTAAGATAATCGACACTGGCTTTCACGTCGCGCAAACTCGTCGCAACATTTCTGGGATCGCGTTCCTGTTCAATCGTGATGTAGCCGTTGTAATTAATTTCTTCCGTCAAGAGTTTGTAAATCGCGGGATAATCCAACATGCCCGTACCAATCGGACACATTGAACCCTTACCGCAGCCCTCAAAAAATCTGATATGTTCGCTCAAAACTTTGTTGTAAACTTTTTCGTTGATGTCCTTGAAGTGAATGTAATCGAGGCGGTCGGCATATTTGCGGAGCCACTCAACAGGATCCATTTGCGAGTATCTTAAATGCCCCGTGTCCAAACACAAACCTGCAACTTCGGCGGGAATGTCTTCCATGATTTTGTCAATCTCGTCGGCAAATTCAATGTAGCCGCCCGCATGAGGATGAATCACTGCGCGGACATTCCACTTTTTCGCGGCTTCGGCAATGCCTTTGATGTGATTAACCATGCGTTGCCAATCTTTTTCTGAAAGACGCGGTGCTTTGTCGGGGTGACCGGCGGCATAATCGCGTTCATCATGCCCCCAATCCATAACCGTCAAATACGGCGTCGGATA
The DNA here is from genome assembly GCA_017427545.1 of Selenomonadaceae bacterium. Taxonomy (GTDB): domain Bacteria; phylum Bacillota; class Negativicutes; order Selenomonadales; family Selenomonadaceae; genus Quinella. The sequence goes on along the minus strand of JAFRSO010000047.1, from coordinate 1,847 downwards.
ACGCTGACCTTCCTCACGCTTGAGCGGCGGCAACTTCGTAATAATCGCGCAAATGTCGTCGACTTGCTTTAAAACCGGCTGATAATTTTCCTCGGCAAGCAAATCGTCAAAAATTGTGCCCGCGACGATAGAAATTCCATTCTTTTTGAGTTCCGCGCTTACAACGTCAATGTCAAGCGGCAAAAATCCGTATGGACCGAGTTCAATCGCCGAAAATCCCGCTTGCCCTGCCTCCTCCAAAACTTTTTTCCACGGCGGCAGATAAGGATTCTTCACGTCGTCGACGCCCCAGCAACACGGTGCGCCCGTGATATGAATCGCCATTTTCATTCACTCCCTTTGCTTTAGTCTTGTATACATTATAATTTTTTGCCGCGAACTTTCCTAAAAAATTTTGGCGATTTTCTCATAAGGTACAAACACTTTTTCTAAAAATTTTCCACGTCAAACTATAAATTCTTGCAGAGTTTGGAGCAAACAATAATAAACACGACCTCAAACGCGAGCAAATAAAAAATCCGCCGTTTTGTCAGCGGAAAAACTTCATTTCGTCCAACGCTTGCGATATTCTTTCGGCGTCATCTGCATAAAATCTCTGAACACGTTTTGGAAATAATTTGAGTTGTTGTAGCCGACACTCATGGCAATTCGGGTAATCGTCATGTCCGTGTTAATCAAAAGATTTTGAGCCTCACCCATTCGCCGCAAGATAACATATTTCATCGGGGAAATTCCAATCTCCGCCTTAAAGACCTTCGACAGGTTGTAAACGTTGGTGTAGACGGCTTTGGCAATGTCTTCGAGTTTAATATTTTCCGTGTAATGGGCGTCGATAAAATCTTTTGCACGCGAAGAGATCGTAAGGACTTTTTCACGGCGCGGTTGACCGTGAGTTTCAAACATTGTACAGATTTTTGATACGAGAGCCAGCGCAAGTAAGTTTGCAGTCTCCGCACAATTCGGACGGTAACTTTCCCGCTCAATTGCCCGAAAAATACTCAACAGCTCGTCAAAATATTCACCGCTCGGCATAATCGGCGAATACTCTTCGGGTAAAATTTTATTCACGGGCAAGTTGGCGAGTTTCAAATTACTGATTGCGACGCAATAAGTTGAAAGATTGTTGCCGGAACCGCCAAATTCGTCGTGAACGACGCCGCTGTTGTAAAGAATCAAATCGCCCTTTTTGGCAATGTAGCGTTCGCCGTCGATTATGAAAATTCCCGCGCCGTCGTCAACGATGAGAACTTCAACAAGATTTTTATGTTCGTGCATACTTCGCGGCATGGTCGTAACATCTGCGCCGACGTTGCAAATATATTCCAAGCGCGGTGTGTAACCTCTGCCGAAAATCGATTTATAATTCCGCTCCACGAAGTATTGAAGCATGATTATCGCCTCTTGAGAGATATTTTATCTATTATAAATTTTTTTTTGAACGCGTCCTAAAAAATTTTTGCGGATTTGTCGTCAAGGGGCGGGAGTTTTTTGGTTAAAGCTATAAATTTTTGGTAACATTTTTAGTTCGTGTATAAAAGAAGCCCCGATGACCGGTCGGGACTTCTTGCGCGTTTTAGAGGGTAACGCTAACTACGAGTGACGAGAAGTTTTAGCGGTCGAGCCATTTGATTATGAAGTAGGATACGACGTTGGCAACGACATTCACCGCAACACTCGCCACAAAGGCGGTAAGTGACATTATGGTCACCTCCTGTTATATAAAAGTGAATTGAAACTCGAAAGAGTTTTGCTAAAATCCAAGCGGATAGTTTTCTTCTTTCAACCTCCATGTGGTGCTGTCCACTTCTTTGAGAGTGAAGACTCTGTTTTGCGGATTTTCAATAATG
>JAFRSO010000046.1 GCA_017427545.1 Selenomonadaceae bacterium | reverse complement strand
GTCAACCGTGAATTTATTCGAGGCAGTGACTTTGAAGGTCGCATTGCCGGCATTAATCGTCGCACTAGTGGCAGTGGTCGGCAGGGTGGCAGCTACTCCGTCAACCGTTATGCTCGTCAGCGCGGAATCTTCATTATCTTGCGTCAAGGTTGCGGCAGTTCCCGATTTGGTCAGAGTGCCATATTTGACAGCATTAGCTTTATCGGTCGGAATGTTCACCATATATAAATCATTGCCCGTAGTGCTATCAATGGTCAAGTTGCCGTCAATCTGCAGAATCGCCTTCCAGTCATTACCAGTTAAATTCGCCACATCAGCCGAATCAGTGATATTGGGATTGAGGTTAGTGCCGTCAATCAATCCGATAGCAGTCCGCGTGTAAGTGGTAGTTCCCAACGTGAAACTATCATTGACATCAATAGCCGAGATAGAAGAGACCTTGCCCGCCGTGACATTTGCAGTAACCGTACCATTAGTGGAAGTCAAGGTATCATTACCGGTCGTGGTGATTGAAGCGTCCTTAGCAATGGTAGCAGTGCCACTGTATAACGTCGAATCAGTTGCAGTAGAATCAATGATTAAATTACTTCCCGTGTAAGATTTATCGTTGACAGTCAGCGTGCCTGAACCGTTAACCTTAGCGGCAAAGTCAATCGTCAAGTCAGCACCACTTGCAATATTAACATCAGTGATACCGTCGGCAGTTTTATTGAGGGTAGACTTGCCATTATTGACAGTCAACGTCGCCAGCTTAGTCGTCGGAGCAGTCAAGCTATCATAAACATCAGCACTTGAGGTTTCAGAAGTTAAATCCAAGATACCGTCAGTGGCCGCAATAATTCTCTTAGATTCGCCGCTGAAATCATATGAATCACCTACGCCCGCTATCAACTTCTGATTAGTTACGTCGAGGAGTCCCGCCGCAACTTTCCGATAGGTAATATCATCAGCCGTGAACGTTTCATTATTATCAAGACCATTAATCGTAACCTTGCCGCTGGTAACATCAACCGTCATATCCCCTGAAGTAGCAGTGATAGTCTTGCCGCCCGCAGTTATCGGAATATTGGTCGGAGCATTAATCGTGCCGCTGCTAAGGTTAATCGCAGTCACATTACTAAGCGTCGGATTGGAGGTGGTATCGTCAACCGTGAAATTCCGCGTAGCAGTGACTTTGAAGGTCGCATTGCCCGCCGTGATTGTAGCACTGGACGCCTTAGTTGACATCGTAGCCTTCACGCCACTAACCGTTATGCTGTCCAAATCGGAATCGGTATCAGATTGCGTCAAAGTGGCAGTCGTCGAAGTCGTCGTCAATGAACCGTATTTTTTGGCAACATCGCCGCTGACATCGGCAACCACAACTTCGGTAGTATCATCAGTGCCGCTGATCGTCAAGGCGTCGTCACTTACCGCAAAAATCGTCTTCCACGACTTGCCCCTCAAGCCCAAATCCGAAGTGTTCACCGAATCGGTAACCGTGCTGTTGAGTCTGGTACCGCTTACCAAACCTATTGCCGTCATGGTGTAAGCAGTTGTGCCGTCGAGTGTGAAGCTGTCGCCCGAATCAAGCTCGCTGATTGTGACGGTTGCGGCAGTGGCATTGACTTCAACCGCCATATCGCCCGCAGTAGAGCTGATAGTTTCAGTGGTGGAAGTGCGCCGCGTCGTGACTTCAAAACCCTGCGCAATGTCAACCTTACCGCCAGTCAATATCGCAGAATCTTCACCCGTGGCAATCGTCAACTCACTAAGTGCCGCAAAGGTTTTATTGTTAATCAGATAAGTTATCGTCGCCGAATCATATTTAGTCAGCACAGTGGTATCTATCGCCGTGTTGAAAGTCTTAACCGCGTCGCCCAAAAGTACCGCTGTCAGTTTGTCAATGTTGCCGTCATCAGTTGTGGCAAGTGTATAACCCGTAGCCGTGTTGTAGCTTAGTTGAGCAATGCGCGTAGTCGGGTCGCCATAACCTACCACAATCGTTGACGTGATATTAAGATTCGTCGTCAAATCCAGCTGATTGCTTTCATTGAGCATAACCATTGCGCTATAGGTGCCCGCCGTTATGTCGCTGAAACTCAAAGTCTTGTCGTCGCTGATTTTACCGTTGTAAATCGTGATTGCTCCGTCGGACGTTACTCTGCGCAAGGTGTTATTGCCAAGGACTTCATACGCCACGCCGCTAATCTCGAACTTGTCGCCCTCATCAAGTGAACCTACCGTCTGCCATACGCCATTTTCAGCCGTCGCAGTGATTGTGCCACTCGTACTCGTAATTGCGTCGCTGATTGTCGGCTTGACTGATTTTGTCGTAGCAATAGAAACTGTCCCGTCCAAAAGTGCCGAATCAGTTTCGGAGGCAGATTCTATCGTTAAATTACTGCCGGTATATTCCTTGCCGCCGATAGTGTAAGTTCCCGTACCCGTCGTGATTGTCGTCTCAAAATTGGCAGTGAGTGTGATATTGGCTGTGGGAAGTTGAATCGTCGTGACTTTGTTGGAGCCGATTGCCGTCAATGCGTAGGTTGATTCGTTGGAGTTGTAAGCCAGCGTCGCCAACCTTGCATTTGCCCCATTGTCGATAACGATATTATCACCATTCGTGGGAGCCTGCGCGCTCAAGTCCAGAATATTACTCTCATTAGCCCGAAGCATATTCGTCCAATTACCGCTACTACTCGGCAGGACAAATTCAGTAGTGGTGGCGTCCGTCCAAATATCGCTGTCAGTAACATTAATCAGCCCGACAGCACTCGCGCCCATCTCATATTCAGTGCCGTTGATTGTGAAGTTATCACCACTTGCGGGCGTGAAATTCATCGTCGAACCCACAAATTGGTTAATCGTACCCGTTATCGTTCGGCGGATACCGTCACTGTCATTTACGATTATCCCCGTGGCATTGGTCGCAGTTATCGGAATCGCCTTGAAGTTGTCATCAATCGTCACCGATACTCCGTCAACCGTGATTTTACTCGGCAACTCCTGCTTGATTGTATTGAGTTCGGGATTAGTGCTCGTGTCATATTCAGTGAGTGTGTAAACCCCTTCACTTTCTCGCACTGCTTGACCATAGTTGATTGTCGGAGCCGTCAGCGAATTTATCAGAATAACCGATTTTTCCAAGTCGCTGTTGATTACCACATTGCCATTAGTGACTTGTGACACTGCCAGCCACGTAGCCTCATCAGTCGCTTGAAGGACATCTAAAGTCAAATCACCTTCAGTGAACGCAACATCCTGCTTGATGATATAACTTATTGTCGTCTTATTCTCATCAGTCTTGCCCAAACCGGCCGTCGTGTAAATATATTTCACGGAGCCGATTTTGAACTCATCATCTTTGGTTATGCCCTTAACGGTCGTCTCGGAAGAAGTGCCGCTGCCCTTGACGTTGACGCTTAGGGAACCGGTCGTCATTGCGTAAGTCGTCCCGTTAATCGTGACACTTTCGCCCGCCGACAAGTCATCAACCGTAACTCCCGCCGCGGTTGAGTATGTGACGTTGACATTGCTGTTATTGCCCACGACGATTGGTATTGAATTTGCCGTGATTGTCTGATTGGGATTGCCCGTTAAACTGCCCGTCGTCAATGTCAATGCTGTAGCCGCGGTACTTACACTCGGTACCGTCGAATAAGTGACCGTGAAATTGCCCGTAGCCTCGGTTACCGTGAATTGATTTTCCCCCGCCGTCATTGGGATATTTGCATAGTCACTGCTGAACGTCACGGGTTGAGCGTCCGTGTTTAAGGTTATCGAACTCAACGCATCGGTAGCCGCACTGTCTTTAGTCAGCGTGTAAGTGTCGCCCGATTTAGTCAACGTCCCGTAAATCTTCGTGGGATTGTTTATGTTGTCGACGATATACGCGGGAACCGTCACGCTTGACGTAATTTCAAGCTTGCCACTCGGAGCCGCTATCAACGTGTACCAATTTGAATCGGTATTCAGCGCACTTGCCGTGATTGAACCTTCAATCGCGTCACCGCTCCAAAGTTTACCGTCACTGCGCTGAAATCTTCCCAAATCGCGCAGGGTGTAAGTCACATCACCGACATTGAAACTTTCGCCGCTATCCAAATCCCCGAATGTAATTTCACTGCTCGTCACGGATACATTAATCAACCCGCTGACATTGTGAATCGCCTTGGAGTTTGCGTTGATTGTCTGCGCGGAATCAAATAGCGCGATAGTGCCCGCCGATTGATTGATGGTATTAGCCCCGGTGATACTTGCCGCCGCCGAATCAGTCACAACGTAAGTAGCGTTAGAATCATCGACAGTGAATGTTGCCGAAGATTTGACGCCCTTAATTGACGCGCCCTCAAACGCATTTGAAATTGTAACCGTCTTGTCGTCAATGATGATAGTGTTAGCAGAGTTCCACGCGGTATCATCAGAACCTTTGGTTAGCGTATAACTTGAATCGCTTCCCGTGATTGAACCGTAACGGGTATTGCGGTCGTTGCTCATGACAATCCAAGTTGTACTGCTCGTCGCTGAAGGCACGCTTAGATTTTTGGCACTGTCGACAGCCGCGATATTGTACCAGTTTGAAGCGTTGTTGAGTTCGGCGAGTGTAACGGTTGCATTATTATCAAGCGGATCGGGATTGGCTTTCCAATATTTATCTTCCGTGAGCAAGCCCAAACCCGTTTTCAAGCTGTAAGCGGTATCGCCGACAGTGAAAGTTTCGCCCTTGTTCAAATCGCCGAATGTGATAGCCGAACCGTTGACGCTGACAGAAATATCTTGTGCGTTTGAAATGGTTTGATTGCCACTGCCCGCCACGATAGTTTTAAGACTTGACGGGGCTACAAGTCCGCTACTCAACGTAATATTTTGCAAGCCGCTCAAGCTTAGTCCGCCGCTAATGGCATCGTTATCTGTGACGGTAAAGATTGTGCCGCTCAAATTGCCGACGACAAAATTAGCTCCCGATTGACTGCCGCTTATGCTTGCACCTTTGAAGCCGCTCGATAAAGTAACGGTCGTAGTATCGATTGTGATTTTATTGGCAGTATTCCACGTAGTATTATGGGTGAGGCTATAGCCGCCCGTAGTCGTCGAAAGTTCAGCATAAATGCTTGAGGGGTTAGACGTGTCGTTGACTATGAACAGTTCGGGGCTTGCAGAATTAATCGTCACATTACTTGCCGCCGCCAAACTTACCCAATCGCCGTTTTCATCAGCCAAATTGAACGTGTTGATATTTTGGTCAGGAGTATTATTGCCGCGCAGAAGGGAATCGCTTTTCATGAATCCGACTTTCGTCAGCGTGTAAGGTGTGCTGTTGATAGAGAAATTTTCCCCGACGCCGACGCTTGAAATTGAGCCGGTACCTGTCGCAATGAGCACAACTTCATCCGCTGAATTAACCGCCTTGCTGTTGACGTAATAGGTCGTAACGGAATCAGCCGCGTGCAACGAACCAGCCGTCAAGGTCGCCTTAGAAACCCCGTCAACTCCCGCCAATCCGCCGCTTAATGTGACTTGATAGCCCGCGGTCGAATCATCTTCAAGCTTGAAAGTTGAGCCGTTGGCAGTATAAGTCGCCCCGGTGAAATCACTGCTGCCCAAAGATAGTGAAGTGCTTGAGCCGGGGATAATGATACTTTGCAGGGTGCCGAGGTCTGAAGTAGTTTTAGTCAGAGTGTAGACGCCGTTATCCTTAAGTTGAATTTGCCCGTAAGTTGAGCCGTAAGTGTCATCATTTTTGCTGATAATAATCGCACTGCGGATAGAGCTTTCAAAACCTGCCGGCGGAACGGTTAAATCTTCCGTCGCAGAAGAAATCGTCACTAAAGAATCCCAGTTACTTTCCGTCGTCATATCAGTGAACGTCACCGATTCAACGGTTCGCGAATCCTTACTCCAAAGGCCGATTGTAGAGCCTTTCTCGCGGACGAAACTTGAACTGCCGACGGTGTAAGTGTAGCCGTTGTAAGTGAAGGCGTCGCCCGAATTCAAGTCGCTGATTGTCAGTTCGGAGCCGCTCAAAGCAAATGTAATGTGATCGCCCGCAGTAACGGAGAAATCTTTTTCGTAGAGAGTGAATTTGTCGCCGAGATAAGCGGTAACAGTTGCGGTATCAGTTGTTTCATCATATGCAACGGCAAGTTTACCGGTAGTGGCGGTGGAGGAAGTGAAAGAAAATTCATTGCTGCCGACTGCTATCTTTAATCCTGTCGACGGAGCAATAGTACCGTCAAGCAACGTAATCTTACTTGCGCCGCTGATTGTGGGAGTTCTGTTAGTGTCACTGCTTACGACAACATAATCGGCATTGGTAGCAGTGACTTGGAACTTTGCATAATTGCCCGTGGATTTGGCGGTTGAGGTGTAAATTTGCACGCCGCTGGTTAGGGCAGAATGGATTGACGTAGAATTTGCGCCGCTGGACAGTGAAATTAAATCTACCGCGTCACTTAATGTGCCCGAAGTCTCAACGGTATTCAAAATGTAGCCGCCGGTTGCAATGGTATCAAGCTGGGCAAAGGCGTATTGCGGATTGGTCTCACTGTCAAAGACGGCGGAATTAATGGTATTTGTGCCGCCGATTTCGAGAACCTTAATAGTATCAGTTCCTGACGAGGATACTGATTCTTGCGGGACGATAATGCGATATTTCTTATTCTCATCATCCAGCGCGGAGAGTTTTATGGCAATGGCCTTGTCGGTTTCCTGAATAATATCGCCGCTGACGGAGCTGTTAAATACCTTATAAATATTGCCGTAAGGCGGTTCGGAATCCTTGCTCGTCTCCAACAATCCGAAAGAAGTTTTCCGATAAGATTTGTCGCCGACGGTGAAAGCCTCCAAGCTCTCAACATCGCCTACATACGCCTCATCACCGGACTTGTAAACGGTTATGCCGTCATCATATAAGCCGGTGTAGTTGTAGCCCGAAACCGAGTAAGTTCCCGCGGCGATAGTTTGAGCTTCCTGGTTAGTGCGGATAGAGCCTACGTCCAAAGCTATATTCGTTGACCCGCCGATAGAGATTGCCCCGCCCGCAAGACTTAATACGGTGTAAGAGTTATCGCTGTCTAGGTTGGTAAAATTCGATTCAACTGAACTTGCAGTATATTTAATGGGAATACCTGTGAAATGGGAGGCGATTTTAACCGTCAAGCCGTCCTCAATTTCAATGCCCGTCAACGCCAACTGGTTATCGGAATATTTGACTTCGCAAGAGGTATCAGAAGTGCGCGTCAATGTGCCGTAAGTTTTTTTCTGAATGGTCTCTACATTGAACTCTTCGCCAGTATCTATAATCTTTTTAGCATCCTTGACGATAAACATCGCGTCCTGCTCTTGCTTCTTCATGGAGTTGAGCACGTCTTGCTTGATTGTCAGAGTTCCGTCCGTGGCTGATAAAAGCGAAGATAAATTTGCTGAAGAGTTATCGTAATTCAAATCACTCCAAAGCACATAGGTACTTGCGTCAAAAACTTCCTCATTATAATAACCGGGCGTGCTCCAATATTTAACTACATCAGAGCCGGTCTTCTGTGCCATAACTATACCGTCGCCCACGGTATAAGTAAGATCATAATTATTTACTTCGTATTCGTTGCTTGTTGCAAAGTTATTTCCGTAACTTAAATTAGACAGATAAAGGTCGTTATCTTTATACTGAAAAGCAATTAGCGAACTGCCGGTAGGAACAAAGAAAGTTCCGAAATAAAATATAAAGTCCTTTACTTTAGCAGACGCCAATAATGATTTATAACCATTGGGAGCTTGACCGGTGAAATTAAAATATGTATAGCCTTCCGAATCCAGCGTCAAACTAAAAGTTTTCCCATTACTTTTACCTGTATAACAATATTCACCGTTCCCTATTTTAGTTCTAGAATGAGTGGTTTGCCCTGCAGAAAGGTTTGTTAATACCGTAACTCCATAGGAAGTCGATTCACTTGAAATATTTTTAGTTACGGTCACCTTAGTAGTGCCGGCGGGATAATAACTATCAGAGTTATTCAGTTTAAAATTGGCGTCAAACTTAACTTTATTGGTCGCGTCGCCGAGATAAATAATCGAATCATCAATGGATGCATTTTTAGCTTCTGTTGTATTGGTGGTATAAGTGCCGCTATTCAAAGTGAATTGGACGTGTTTACCGTCGCTACGAACAGATTTAATATTGCCGCCGTCAACTACAACATCACCGTCATCATTGGTGGAGATTGTCGTTGAGCCGGAATTTAAAGTTATGGTGTAAGTTTTATCATCAATCTTGAAAGTTCGAGCAGCATTTGTCCCGCCGAATGTAAAAGTGCCCGTGCCGCCGCTTTTTAGTGCGAAAGGAATATCAGTGCTCGTCGAAGAGACATTGCCGCCGTCAATGATAACGTCGCCTGAAGAGTTGGTTGAAATGGTCGTTCCTTCAGTGCAAGTTATTTCGTAAGTTTTCTCGCCGATTTGGATAGTGTATGTGTCGGCTTCAGTGAATGTACGAGGAGTAGAGGCAGTTATTTCTATGGTGGTATCGTCGCCGCTGAAGAGCTGTAAATCGAAGGTGAAATCTTTCATGGTTAATCGGTCTCCTTTCCGTTAGTTAGGAGTTAGGGGGTAGGAGTTAGGAGTTTTAAAACCTAATACCTAACTACTAATTTCTATCGTAAGAAAAAGGATTAGGGATAAGCAAAAAACCTTCCCCTAATCCTTACTTAATAATTCTTACTTCAACATGGCAAGCATGGTGCCCGCCGCAACAGCAGTACCGATAACGCCTGCGACATTCGGCCCCATTGCGTGCATAAGGAGATAGTTGCCGGGCTTAGCTTTCATGCCGACGAGTTGACTGACACGCGCCGCCATAGGTACAGCTGAAACGCCTGCCGAACCGATTAAGGGATTAATTGCGCCGCCCGTGAATTTGCACATAATCTTGCCAAAAATCAAGCCGCCTGCAGTACCGCCCATGAACGCTACCAATCCGAGACCGATAATCAGAAGAGTATCAGCCCGCAAGAAACTTTCCGCGCTCATAGTCATACCGGTACCGGTGCCAAGGAAAATCGTAACGATGTTGATAAGTGCATTTTGTGCAGTGTCACTCAAACGGTCGGTGACGCCCGATTCACGGAAGAGATTGCCCAGCATTAAGCAGCCGAGAAGTGCCGCGATTGGCGGGAGCAGTAAACTGATAAAAATCGTCGAGACAATCGGGAAGACGATAAGTTCAAACTTCGTGACTCTGCGCAGATCTTGCATGACGATTTCACGTTCTTTTTGCGTAGTCATGAGTTTCATAATCGGCGGTTGAATCAGCGGTACAAGTGACATGTAGGAATACGCCGCGACCGCGATAGCTCCGAGTAAATGCGGGGCGAGTTTCGTGGACAGATAAATTGACGTGGGACCGTCCGCGCCGCCGATGATACCGATAGCGGCCGCCTCGTGAACATCAAAGCCGACAAGCATAGCTCCGCCGAGTGCGACGAATACGCCGATTTGAGCTGCCGCGCCCAAAAGTAATGTCGACGGTCTTGCAAGCAGTGGGCTGAAGTCAGTCATTGCGCCGATACCGAGAAAGATTAGTGGCGGGAAAATTTCATAGGTGATGCCGTAATTGATAGCCTTCATGACGTTCATTTCTTCGCCGAAAAAGCCGGTATTGGGGAAGTTGGCGAGAATACAACCAAATGCAATCGGGCCGAGCAACAGCGGTTCAAATTCCTTGACGAACGCCATATAAATCAGTACTAGTCCGACAAGAATCATGATACCGTTGCCCATAGTGAACGCCGAAAAGCCGCTGTCATTCCACACAGCTTGGAGCGACACTGAAAACGCGTTTAAAGCTTCCAAAAAATATCACTCCTTTATTTACGTTGCAATGTGTTGAATTTGGCGGAGGCTCTCCACGGCGTGCCCTCATGATTGAGGATATGCACTGCTTTGACTTGCCCCGAAAAGCCGTAAGCTGCGATAGCCGCCGAGATAGCCGCAATGACTTCGGGATTAATGCCCTCTTCGACGACGGGTTCAGGTGGCGGTGCTGAAGTTGATTTGACTGCCACGAGCGGTTCATCAACCTCAACCTGTTCAGGTTTAGGTTTTTCCTTAGTGGGGTCAAGGAAGTGAATCAGCTTGATTAAGTAAATCAGTGCCACCAGCACAATGAAAACGACCGTCATGTTTATCAGCATGATAATCAACGGGTTGGTCGTTACCGGAGAATGTTCCATAGAAAAAAATCACCTCGATTATATTTGCAAAGCTTAGCTTATTATAAACGCCTTTGCTGAAAAAATAAAGAACTATCCTGCTGTTAATGAGGATAATTCAATTTGCTTAAAAAAAATCCTGTTAATTTTCCCGGCCGCGCACAAAAGTTTTTCTGATGTTGAAGTCGTCGTCGAAGATAGTAATATCAGCCGCCTTGCTGACTTCGAGACTTCCGAGCCGGTCGAAAATATTCAGCTCAACGGCAGGATTTTTCGTGACGAGTTCGACGCCGGAGGCAATGTCAAAGCCCGTGTTCTCGCAGAAAATCCTTAAGACCTCATTCATTTTGGCGACACTGCCGACAATCGTACCGTCCTCAAGAGTTGCCAAATTTCCCTTGACGAAAACTTTTTGTCCGCCCAATTCGCTGACACCGTCACCAATTCCGCAAGCCCTAAGCGAATCAGTAATCAAAATAATTTCACTGCGCGGCTTGACTTTGGCGACAAGTCTTTGAGCGGCGGGATGGACGTGGACATTATCGGTTATGAGTTCGACGGTTGCATTTGAATCGAGAGCCGCCCCGACGATACCGGGTTTCCTGTGATGAAAACCTGTTTGGGCGTTGAAAAGGTGCGTGATATGATTAGCCCCGCGAGCAATGGCCGCCATAGCAAGTTCATAGGTTGCGGCACTGTGACCGATTGAGACGATGATATTTTCTGCGCGGCAACGGGCGAAAAAATTTTCATTACGCATTACGCATTGCGCATTACTCATTATTTCTTCCGGGGCAACGGTGATGATTTTAATCACGTCGGCAAAATTTTTAATCAGCTCAAAATCGGCGGGCAAGATATTTTCTTCAGCCTGCGCGCCCTTGAATTTTCTGCTGATGAAAGGCCCTTCGACGTGAGCACCGAGAATTCTTGCGCCGTGAGAAAAATTTTTCCCGATACTAATCCGCTCAAGTGCCCGATAAATTTTGTCCAGCGGCATGGTCATAGTCGTCGGCAAAAAACTCGTTACACCGCAAGTGGGCATGAACTCCGCAAAAGTTTTCAGGGCGTCAATATCTTCGTCCATTGTATCGACACCCGCCGCCCCGTGAATGTGAATATTAATGAATCCCGGCGCAATGAAATTATTTTCCGCGTCGATGAGTTCGGAACCTTCCAAAGGTTCGCCGATTGAAATTATTTTCTCGTCGAAGTTGATAGCCTTGCCCGAAAAAACTTTGAAGTCGCCGCTTGAATCGGGCAGAATCAATCTTCCGTTAATTAATGTTTTCATGATAGGGAACAGGGATTAGGGAACAGGGAACAGGTTTTTAAACTCCTATCTCCTCACTCCTAACTTTCAAAGTACCAGCCGAAAATATTTCTAATCTTGACTTTAAAGCCGTCCAAAACTGCAACGGGCACTTCCAATTCAACTTCAGCGCGCTCTTCATCAGTCAGTTCGGACAATTCATCATCGCTGTAGTTTTGATAAACGTTGTCGAGTTTATATTTGCCGTCATTAAGGAGATAAACTTGAATATATTCGCTCCACGGGTCGATAATCCAATATTCGCGCACGCCGTTACGTTCGTAAACGTCTTTTTTTATGCCGATGTCGCGTTTCATCGTCGAACGTGAAAAAATTTCTGCAACCATGTCGGGCACGCCGTGCAGAGTCGCATTTTCGTTTTCAAAGAGCGATTTGGCTTTTTCCGCGCTGACGAAAATAAAATCCGGTCGAAAAAGACTTCCGTCGGGAAAGTGAACGTCAAAATTATCCGCAATAGCAACGCCCAGTTTGTTTATTCTCGCGTAGCCATTGATAATTGTAACCAAATTAGCCGTAACATTAACATGACCCCAACCGGGACTCGGTGACATGAATTTTACCCCCTCAATAATCTCGTAATCATTCCGAATATCGCTCAACATTTAAATCATCTCCTTAGGGATTAGGGCTAGGGAACGGGGAGTAGAAATTTGATATCTGATTTTATCATTTAATTTATACAAGCGCAATGATAGTTAGGAACTAGTAATTAGGAACTAGGAACTAGTAGGGATTAGTTTTCTAGTTCCTAGTTCCTGGTTCCTAGTTCCTACAATCAAAACAGAATCAAAGTTACGGCAATCAATGCAAGGACGGCTGCTTCCACGAAATTTAAGATTCGGCCGATATTTTTTTTGCGCAGAAGTAAATTTCTCACACGCCCCGCAAAAATCGCCACGATAGAAAAAATTATCAGAGCCTGTGCTGCAAATACGACGCCCAAAAATAAAATCGTCAAGCTTGCGCCCGAACTCGATACCTTGACGAATTGCGGTAAAAATGCCAGGAAGAATAATAACACTTTCGGGTTGAGGACATTCATCAAGACGCCGCGTTTATAAAGTGCCGCCGAAGAAAATCTTTTGTCCGCCCGCGACAGTGAAATTTTTTTATTTGCCCGCGCTGATTTAAATGCTCCGAACGCCAGAAATAAAAGATATGCCGCGCCGAAAATTTTCAGCAGGAGCATTGCCGTTGCCGAAGATTTTATCAACGCCGCGACTCCTACCATGACAAGCGTCGTGTGGAAGATGATTCCGCTTACCAGTCCGCAAGCCAAAATTATTCCCGCCTTTGTGCCGTCAGATAAACTTTTCGTCAGCAAATATAAAATGTCGGGGCCGGGCGCGAGTGTAAGTAAAATCGACGCCATTAAAAAATATCCGAAGGTTGAGCCTTCCAATCAAAACACCTCCTGATTAGGGATTAGGGCTAGGGAACAGGGAGCAGTAAAACCTAATCCCTGTTCCCAGTTCCCTGTTCCCTAATCGCTTGACAATCAAGGCGCGGGCAGTTAGTATTGCAAAAAATCTTGAAATTAGGTTGAAAGATGTTTAACTACCCGCTCGACGTAATAATGGTTCCGATTCAAGCCGTGCTGTTCATGTTCACGTTTTACTTATGTTTAATCGGCTTCTGCGGTATGTGGCGACGCAAGGAAGTCAAGATTAAAACTCCGCAAAAAAAATTTGCCGTGATTGTTGCCGCTCACAATGAAAGCGCAGTTATCGAACCGCTAATCAAAAATTTGAAGTCGCTGGATTATCCCGCCGAACTCTACGACATTTACGTTATCGCCGACAACTGCACCGACAATACCGCCGAAATTGCCGCAAATGCCGGCGCGATTGTCTGCCGCCGCATTGACGAGACTAAAAAATCCAAGGGCTTTGCGATGGAATGGATGTTTGCAAGGCTTTTTGAGATGGAGAAGACCGGCAAGGTTTATGACGCGGTTGCAGTTTTCGACGCAGATAACCTCGTTCACCCGCAATTTTTAATGGAGATGAACAATCGCCTCTGCAAAGGTGACAAAATTATTCAAGGCTTCCTGGACGCAAAAAATCCTTACGATACGTGGGTTTCGGGGACATTCGCCATTGCTTTTTGGACGATTGATTATGTCAGTCATCTTGCCAAAACGAATCTGGGATTGTCGGCAGTTTTGGGCGGCACGGGCATGTGCATTACTATTGACGTGCTCAAAAAATACGGCTGGCGCGCAACTTGTCTGACTGAAGACATGGAATTTACGATGAAGTCACTGGCCGAAGGTTTGAAGACTACTTGGGCACATGACGCGATTGTTTATGACGAGAAGCCTTTGACGTTCGCGCAGTCGTGGACGCAGCGTAAGCGTTGGGCGCAAGGTCAATTCGATGTGGCGCATCGGTTTATCCCGAAAATGCTCCGTGAGGGTTGGCGTCGCAAAGATATTCGCATGTGGGACGGTTGCCTGTACCTCCTGCAGCCGCATTTTTTAATGCTGTCGTCATTTTTCTTTTTAATGAGTTATATTCAACTGGCGGTCGGCACGCTTTACACGAATATTTATTCCGTCCTGCCGTCACAAATTTTAATGGTGATAATGATTGCGCAATACGTCCTGCCGATGATAATTCTCGTCAAAGTTCGCGCCAAGCTCAAGTCGTGGTGGTATCTGCTGTTTTACCCGCTGTTCATTTATTCGTGGATACCGATAATTTTCTTGGGATTCATACATCGCAACGAACATGAATGGGCGCACACTAAGCATACGCGGTCAATGAGCTATGATGATTTCGTCAAGAAAAGAACGTATTAAAAATTAGGAACTAGTAATTAGGAACTAGTAGGGATTAGTTTTCTAGTTCCTAGTTCCTAACTAAATGACGCCAACTTTAACCAAGTAAGTGTAAATACCGCTGTCAGCGTTTGAATCAGTGACGCAGGCGGCTAATTTTTTTACGGCGTCGGGAGCATTTGCCATAACCACACTTTGCGGAATGAGTTTGAGCATTTCGGTATCATTGTAGTTGTCGCCGAACGCAATCGCCTCGTCAACCGTGAAGCCGTAATGCTTGAGCAAAACTTCAATGCCCGTAGCCTTTGAAACGCTTTTGTCCATGACTTCCAAAAGATAAGGTGCACTTCGGACGACGTTCAGCGCGGGAAATTTTCTGCCAAGCTCGCGTTCCATTTCCTCACAAGTCGGCGGTTCACAGATAACCATAATTTTGTTCGGGAAAATTTTTTCGCTCAACAGCGCGCCGAAATTTTTAACTTCAGCCTTCGCGCCGGTAATGTCCATTTCAAATTGAACGCGGCCGTCAATCGCCTCAACGAACCATCGACGCCCCGCGTAATAATTTATCGTGATGTCCTGCCAATGACTCATCGCCGCCAAAATTCCTTCCGCATCTTCGGCGGAAATTTTTTTGTCGAAAATGATTTCCTCATCAGCCGTCAAAACCAGTCCGCCGCCGTAGCTGATAACGGGCGTGTGATTCATGCCGATTTTGTCGGTTATCGGGTAAATGGCTTCGGGCATACGCGCCGATACGAAGACGAATTGCAGACCTTTGGCGACGACTGATTTAAGTGCTTGGGCGTGCAGGTCGGTAAAATTTTTGTCGTCCTTGAGGAATGTGCCGTCAATGTCGGAAAGAATTATTTTTATCATGATTCAAACTCCTTTGTAGGGAACAGGGATTAGGGAACAAGGAACAAGTTTTTTTGAAGCCGTCAAGGAAGACGGCTCCGCCCGCGCACTTTTTTAATTAGGAATTAGGAATTAGGAGTTAGGAATTATTTTTTCATTCCTCATTCCAAATTCCACATTCCTAATTGAATAAGCCCTTGCGAGGTGTCCTTTCTTTTTGCTACTTTTTCTTTGGACACGCAAAGAAAAAGTAGATTTAAACATAAAAGTCATTACCCGCTACGGAATAGTTATTCTGCTCTACCTAACCACTAATCACTCACCATAGCCTTGCGGGTGTGACTTGTGCCAATTCCACGCCGTCGCGATAATTTTTTCCACGTCATCAAAACGCGGCGTCCAATTTAAAATCCTCCGAGCCTTTTCACCGGACGCAATCAATCTTGCAGGATCACCCGGTCGACGCGCTCCAAGTTCAGTTTTGATTTTCAAGCCCGTAACTTTTTCCGCCGCGTCAATAATTTCCTTAACCGAAAAACCATGCCCCGTGCCGAGGTTGAAAAAATTTGATTCGCCGCCGTTGCGAAGATAATTCAGGGCGCAAATGTGAGCGTTGGCAAGGTCAAGGACGTGAATATAATCGCGGATACAAGTGCCGTCGGGCGTGGGATAGTCGGTGCCGAAAACCGTAATGTGGTCGCGCTTACCTAAGGGCACTTGCAAAATCAGCGGAATCAAATGACTTTCGGGGTGATGATCCTCGCCGATTGAACCGTCAACACTTGCGCCGCTGGCATTAAAATATCTCAAGCTGACGAAGCGGACGCCTTGCGCGGCACTGACTCGACGCATCATAATTTCCATAATCAACTTTGAATCACCGTAAGGGTTGACGGGGAAAGTCGCGTCGCCCTCATCAATCGGAATACGTTCCGGCTCACCGTAAACCGCCGCGCTTGAACTGAAAATAATTTTGTCAACGCCGCACTCCGTCATTGCCTCAAGCAAAATTTGCATACCGTAGACGTTGTTGTTAAAATATTTCAGCGGAAGTTTGACACTTTCGCCCGCCTCGATAAATGCCGCGAAGTGAAAGACAGCTTCAATTTTATTTTCTGCGAAAATTTTTTTGAGCGCGGACTTGTCTCTGATGTCGCACTCGTAAAATTTCACGGCGGGATTGATTGAGGCCTTGTGCCCCGTGGAAAGATTGTCGGCGATTATGACTTCTTCACCCGCCGTCAAAAGTTCTCTTACCGTATGTGAACCGATATAGCCGGCTCCTCCGCAAACCAAAATTGACATTTAATTACTCCTCTCGAAAGTTTTTGCTAAATTTATCACAGCAAAAATTTTTGTCAACGTAAAAATTTATATCGAAAAGATTATCGAACTTTGGAGCCGTCAAGGATGACGGCTAAGCCCGCGCACTGAGCGTGATGCGAAGTCTGCGGGCAACTCACGCCTTCGGGCAATCTTAACGTTGAATTCACGAGGACTAACGCCCCTGCGAGGCGAATTTCTTTGCATACTTTCTTTCTTCGCTGAAAGAAAGTATGAAACCACGCAACTTTTTAAAAGCCGTATTGCAAAGTGTAAAAAGTATGATAAAATATTTTCGCTTAGCGCAGGCAAATTTTCTAATCAAAGAAGGGAGCAACCTGATAGATGTGGAGTTTTTTTGGCGGTTTATCACACGACATGGGAATCGACTTGGGAACGGCGAATACTCTCGTGCACGTCAAGGGTCGTGGGATTGTCCTGCGTGAACCTTCAGTCGTAGCGATAAAAAGTGATACGGGCGAAGTACTTGCCGTGGGTGAAGAGGCGAAGCAAATGATTGGACGCACGCCCGGCAATATAATTGCGATTCGTCCGCTCAAAGATGGCGTCATTGCAGATTTCGACGTGACGCAAGCAATGCTAAGATATTTTATTCGCAAGGCAATGAATTCAAAATCTTTTGTGCGTCCGCGAGTGGTAGTAGGAGTTCCTTCAGGCGTCACGGAAGTTGAGAAGCGCGCAGTTATCGACGCGGCAACTCAAGCCGGTGCACGTGAGGCTTATCTTATCGAGGAGCCAATGGCGGCTGCAATCGGCGCAGGTCTTCCCGTCGAAGAGGCAACCGGTAATATGGTCGTCGATATCGGCGGCGGCACAACTGAAATTGCCGTAATATCACTCGGTGGCATCGTCGTCAGCAAATCAATTCGTATCGGCGGCGACGAAATGGACTCGTCAATTATCCAGCATATCAAACGCATGTACAACTTGATGATTGGTGAGCGCACTGCTGAGGAAATTAAAATCAAAATCGGCACCGCAATCATCACGCCCGATAAAGATAAAACTATGGCGATACGCGGGCGGGATTTGGTGACGGGCTTGCCGAAAACGATTGAGGTTAAATCAAGTGAAATTCGCGAGGCTTTGGGCGACCCGATATTTAAAATCGTCGACGCGGTTAAAGGTACGCTTGAGAGGACTCCTCCCGAATTAGCTGCTGATGTCATGGATCACGGTATCATGATGACCGGCGGCGGAGCACTTCTTGCCAACCTCGACAAATTGATTTCAAAGGAAACGGGTATGCCGGTTATCGTTGCCGACGACGCTTTAAGTTGCGTGGGCGAAGGCACCGGTAAATCACTTGAGAATATGAATTTGCTTAAGCGGGTCGTCATGACTTCCAAAAAGCTGAGACAATGAGCAATAAAGTTCGCAAAGAAAAGAAGCAGTCAGTCAAAAAAATTATCGCGCTGATTTTTGTATTCGTCAGCGTATTTTGTTGTGTATTCTTCGCGGCACGCGGCAGATTTAATACGACGGTAACCAACGGCGTTGCAATGACAATCATGTCACCGTTTCAGCGGGTATTTTCATGGGCGGGCAGTCAGCTTGCCTTCATCAAAGATACCGTCACGGAAATATCTCATCTTCACGAACAGAATAAACTTCTGCGCGAGGAGGTCGAACTTTTGCGGGCGCAGAATTTGACGGCGAGTGAATACGCTTCGGAAAATCAGCGGCTAAGAAATTTACTCGGCTACAAGCAGTCGGCAGTTCAATTTGATTTGGTTGCGGCAAGTGTTATCGGTCGGGAATCGGCGTCATGGTCGAGCGTGATTGTAATTAATCGCGGCACCCTTGACGGTGTGGCAAATAATATGGCGGTCGTGACGGAAATGGGTTTGGTCGGACACGTCATGGAGGCTGATTTAAATTCGTCGAAAGTTCAGCTGCTGATTGACCCGCGCTCATCAGTCGGAACGTTGATTCAGCGTCCCGAATCACGGGTTGCGGGAATTGTCGAGGGCGATATAAAAAATCCCAGTCACCCGCGCATGGTGAATATCCCGAAAGATTCTGACGTTAAAGTTGACGATATGATTGTTACGTCGGGATTCGGCGGAGTATATCCGAAAGGGCTTGTCGTCGGAAAAATCGTTGACATTCACAATGAGGAAGGCGGGCTGTTGGTGTACGGCGTGATTGATACTTCGGTTGACTTCCAAAAACTTGAAGACGTTGCAGTAATCGTGGCGTCTAGGGAAGCACCGCCCGAACCTATTCAACCGCCGCCACAAACTCCCGGCACTGAAACCGATCCTTATGAGACAGCTGAAAAACTTCAAGCGGCTCAACAACAAATTCAGGACGCGCAGCAACAAATTTTGGACGCACAACAGCAACAACTTCAGCAGGCACAAATGCAGGCGGGACAACCTCTTGAACAGCCTCTTGAGGAGGATACCAGATGAGGATTATCGGGCTGTGGACGATATTGCTTGTCCTGTGTTATGCCCTGCAAACGTCGCTGTTGACTTATTTGAGCTTCGACGGCTTCAGCACAAACTTAATGCTCCTGCTGACAGTTTCGGTTGCATTTCTGCGCGGACATGAAAGCGGAGTACTCTTCGGATTTATGGCGGGACTTTTGCAGGACGCTACGACGGGCAGTTATTTCGGGCTGGCAATGTTCAGCTACATGACGATTGGATTAATCTTCGGGAAATTTTCCGTCAACCTCTTCCGCGAGCAATCACTATTGCCGGTGGTAAGCGCGATACCCGCACTGGCTTTGCACTTCGCGATAACGATAGGATTTTTATATTTGCTGGAGCGGCAAATCGACTTGGTAAAATTTATGAAGTTCGACTTTTGGCCGACAGCGATAATGCAACTGGTCTTGTCATATCCCGTGCACAGATTGGTTTTGGCGTTGAATGAATTCTCTAAACGGCGTTAGGAACTAGTAATTAGGAACTAGGAACTAGTAGGGATTAGGGAATAGTAAAAACTAGTTCCTAGTTCCCAGTTCCTAGTTCCTAAGAAAGGAGATTTTTATGAAGATAAGCGAACAGGATATTAAAACGGTGGCGAGCTTGTCGCGACTTAGGATACGCGATGAGGAGGCTGAAGACGTTCTCTTTCAACTCAACAAAATTTTGACGTACGTGGAAAATCTGCAATCACTCGACACGTCAAATATTGAGCCGACAACTTACGCGCTGCCCATGCAAAACGTCTTCCGCGATGACAAAGTTAAGCCGTCACTCGACAGAGAACTTGCCCTGTCGAATGCTCCGCTTAAAGATGACGGTTATTTTAAAGTACCGAGAGTTTTGGAGGTTTAAGCAATGAAGAAGTTTTTAGTTGCAATGTTCTTGGCAGTAACGATGCTGGTCAACGTGGCGTCAGCTGCTCCCGCTAAAATGCACACTCCCAACCGCGAAACGATTTATCAAATCGCCCTGCTTCAATCGTTGGCAATGGGTTACTTCGACGGCTCAATCACTGTCGGCGAATTGAAAAAGCACGGTGACATCGGCATTGGCACTTTTGAGGGGCTTAACGGTGAAATGATTGTCCTTGATGGCGTTGTTTATCGTGCTAACCGCGATTGCAAGATTAACGTCATGGCCGATAAAGAGGGCGTCCCCTTCTCCAACGTCACGTTCTTTGACAAAGATTTTTCCGTCAAGCTTACCAACGTTGCCGACAAAGCCGCCTTTGAGAAAATTTTAAACGAACACGTCAATAAACACGGCCGCAACAGTTTTTACATGGTCAAGGTCACCGGCACGTTCAATGAAATATGATTCGCAGTGAAAGCGGGTGTGAAGAACCTTATCCGACGCTCGTTGAGGCTTTGAAAACTCAAAACGAAATCTCCCCCAGAAATATCAGCGGCACGATGGTAGGATTGTATTGCCCCGATTTTATGAATTCGCTCAATTCGACGGGCTGGCACTTCCACTTCATTTCTGCCGATAAAAAAATTGGCGGGCACGTTCTGGAAGTGGACTTGAAAAACGGTGAAGCTCAATTCGATAAAACCGACGCGTTCAAAATGGATTTGCCGACGAAAGAAAATTTCCACGCGCTGAATTTCAAAACCAACATGACGGAAGATATTCGCAAGGCTGAACAGGATAGTCAACGCTAGGTTAGCTGATAGCTGAGTAGCTGTTAGCTGTTAGCCGGTAGCCCTTGCAAAGGAGGTAAAATTTTGTCCTTATACGATAAAACTGCACACGAATTGCACGAACTTTTGACGACGAAAAAAATTTCTGCGGCGGAATTGACTGCTGATGTCCTTGCTCACGTTGACGAGGTTGAAGATAAAATCGGCGCGTACCTGACAATCACCCGCGATAAAGCTATTGCCGACGCTAAATCTGTCGACGAAAAAATTTCTCGCGGCGAAAAAATTTTCCCGCTCGAAGGTATCCCCTGCGCGATTAAAGATAACATTTGCACCAAGGGTATCACGACGACTTGCGCCTCAAAGATTTTAGAAAACTTCGTCCCGCCTTACGACGCGACCGCTTATCAGAAACTCGTCGCGCAAAATTCGATTCTCATTGGCAAGGCTAATCTCGATGAATTTGCAATGGGCGGTTCAACTGAAAATTCCGCCTTCCACACGACGCACAATCCTCACAACCTCGAACGCGTGCCGGGTGGTTCAAGTGGCGGAAGTGCTGCGGCTGTCGCAGGTGGAGAGGCAATTTTTTCACTCGGCTCCGATACCGGCGGTTCAATTCGTCAACCGGCAAGCTTCTGCGGCGTCGTAGGATTCAAGCCCACTTACGGCAGAGTTTCACGCTACGGACTTGTAGCCTTCGCGTCATCACTCGACCAAATCGGCCCGATAACTCGCGATGTCACCGACTGCGCACTTGTCCTCAACGCCATTTGCGGGCATGATGATATGGATTCGACTTCGACCGCCGCGACTGTCCCCGACTTCACGAAAAGTTTGATTGCCGACGTTAAGGGCTTGAAAATCGGCTTACCAAATGAATATTTCGTCAAGGGCATTGATTCTGAGGTTGAGACCGCCGTCCGCAACGTCGCAAAAACTTTTGAATCACTCGGCGCGGAAATTGTCGAAATCAGCTTGCCCCATACCGAATACGCCATTTCGACTTACTACTTGATTGCTCCCGCTGAAGCCGCCACTAATCTCGAACGCTATGACGGTGTAAGTTACGGTGCACGTGTTGACGGCGCGGACGTGGTTGAGATGATGACCAATACTCGCACGGAAAAATTTGGTGCTGAAGTCAAGCGGCGCATTATGATTGGCAACTACGCATTGAGCGCGGGCTATTACGACGCCTATTACCTCAAGGCTCTCAAGGTTCGGACGCTGATTCAACGCGACTTCACCGACGCTTTCAAGACGCTTGATTTGATTCTCACTCCGACGACGCCTAATGCCGCGTTCAAAATCGGCGAAATGACTTCCGACCCGCTCAAAATGTACCTGCAGGACATTTGCACCGTCCCGATAAATATCGCGGGCTTGCCGGCAATTTCAGTACCCTGCGGCGTCACGAAAAATAATCTGCCGCTGGCATTTCAACTTATCGGCAAGGCTCTCGACGAAGAAACTATCTTGCGGGCAGCGTTTACTTATGAGGCTAGGAACTAGGAACTAGTAATTAGTAATTAGTAATTAGTAAAACCTAGTTCCTAGTTCCTAATTACTAGTTCCTAATGAATTGAGGTATCAAATGTTCGACAAAGAAATTTTGCAGTACAAGGTCGGCGGATTGCTTTACATGCCGGCTTTCCAAAAAAATATCGTCCGAAAAATTTCGGAAAACCACTTGCCGCAATTAACATCAGCGGCTTTTTGTTTGGAAGATTCAATCATTGACGAATCACTTGCCGAAGCGGAAGCGTCACTGAAAATGATTTTTCGGGAACTCGAAGGCTTGGACAACTTGCCGCTAATCTTCGTGAGGATTCGGTCACCGCGGCATTTGGAAATTTTCCATGAGGCAATCGGCTCAAAGTCAAAAATTCTGACGGGCTATATCTTGCCGAAATTCGACATGAGCAATGCGGCGGAGTTCCTCAACCTCGCACGACAAATTAATCTGCCGATTATGCCGACACTCGAAACTGAACGCGTCGCAAGCATTTTGACACGTCGCACGGAACTTTTATCACTCAAACAAATTCTCGACGAATCAAAATCACTCGTGCTCAATATCCGCGTCGGCGTCAATGATTTTTGCAACCTGTACGGACTTCGACGCCAAATCAATCAGACGATTTACGACTTGGGCATTGTCCGCGACGTGATGATTGATATTTTGAACGTCTTCGCGAAAGATTACGTCGTGGCAGGTTCGGTGTGGAATTTTTTCGGCGGAGCATGGGCGGAAGGTTTGCGGCGTGAATTGGCACTCGACAGGGCGAACGGTTTCATTGGC
This sequence comes from Selenomonadaceae bacterium, assembly GCA_017427545.1. Taxonomy (GTDB): domain Bacteria; phylum Bacillota; class Negativicutes; order Selenomonadales; family Selenomonadaceae; genus Quinella. The sequence goes on along the minus strand of JAFRSO010000046.1, from coordinate 21,304 downwards.
AAGACCGCGATTCATCCTGCGCAGTTGCCGATTATTTTTGACAGCATGAAAGTTTCTCGGACTGATTTTGATGACGCGAAGATTTTACTTGAGTGGAAGTCGGGCACTCACGGCGTCATGAAAAGTTCGGACGGCTCGCGCATGAATGAGGTTAAATGCCATTTGAATTGGGCGCGGCGCATTAAAATTCTCGGAGAAATGTACGGAGTTAGGAGTTAGGAGTTATGAAAACTTACACGGCTGAAGACGTTTTGCGCGTCGCCAAAAGATTCAACAATGCGCGGCGAAATTATCTGCTGGTCAACCCATTGCAAGGAAAACATTTGCCGACGAAACCTTCAGCGGCACTCGAAATGATGAACGCTCTCGGCTCAAAGGTCGCGGAGAATTTTTCTGCGGCACGACTGGTTATCGGCTTCGCTGAAACTGCAACGGCTATCGGGGCGGTGGTCGCAAAAAATTTGTCCGACGATTGCTTTTATCTGCAGACGACGCGTGAAAATTTTTCCGGTGAGTTCGTGGAATTTTTGGAGGAACACAGTCACGCGCCCGAACAAAAAATTTTCGCCGAAAATCTGGACGCGCTTATAAATCAAACGCCCGAAGTTGTTTTTGTGGACGACGAACTTTCGACCGGTAAAACTCTGCTCAATATCGTCCGCCAACTCAAAGCTAAATTCCCCGCCCTCAACGGTAAAAAAATTTGTGCGGCGTCGATTATTAATCGCCTCTCGGAAGAAAATTCAGCGGCTTTAGCGAGTGAAAATATTTACTGCGTCTGCCTCGTCAAGACCAATCAAAATTTCGATGCGGATAATTTTTCAGTCACGGCGGCTAAAGAAATCACTTCTGCTCCCAAACTCCCTAGTTCCCAGTTCCTAGTTCCCAGTTCCTCAACAGCCCGCGGTGTCAAAATCGGCGAATATTTCAGTCAATGTGAAGAACTCGGCAAAATCATATTCGACGCCCTCAAGGCTGAAAATTTCCGTGAAGTTCTCATTCTCGGCACCGAAGAATTTATGTTGCCCGCGATTGTTGCCGGTCATGCGTTGGAGGAAAAGTTTTCTGTCGTCACTCACTCGACCACGCGCAGTCCGATTGGCATTTCTGCCGCCGAAAATTATCCGATTCGCGAAGGCTTCAAGCTACGAAGTTTTTACGATTCGACGCGCACGACTTACATTTACAACTTGAAATTTTACGACGCGGCGGTTATCGTGACTGATGCCGAAAATTTTTCTGCGGGATTGGAAGATTTGATTGCCGCGCTGAATGTTCACGGCGTCGGGAAAATTTTTATCGCGGAGGTTAGAAATGTTCGGGACTTATAAACCGCAAGACGTTACGATTTTGCTAAAGGACATCAGCGGATTGGTTGAGCCGCTGCCCACTCGCGAACGTGAAAAATTAATTCAGGCGGGGCGGCACTATTGCGAAATGTTGCCGATTGAATATGAGCCGTCGGAAAAATATCTGCAAACTTACTTCGACGCCCTCAACCGCTACTCGAAAATCACTGCCGCTACCGTTAAAATTGTCGCCGAAAAAATCTTCGCCGATAAGGGCAATAAAATCGTTTTGGTTTCATTGGCAAGGGCGGGTACTTCGATTGGAATTCTGATTAAGCACTGCCTTGAAAGAAATTTCCCCTGCACGGTCGCCCACTACACCATTTCGATTATTCGCGGCGTCGGCATTGATAAAAACGCCATGAATTTTATTTTGGCACGTCATAAGCCCGAAGAAATTCAATTCGTTGACGGCTGGACGGGTAAAGGTGCCATTGCTCGCGAACTTTCCAACGCCATGAAAGATTTTCCGAACGTCAACGCGGGCTTGGCAGTGTTATCTGACCCGGCAGGCGTCGCTGATAAATGCGGCACTCACGAAGATTTTTTGATTGCCAGCTCCTGTTTGAACTCGACGGTTTCGGGACTTTTGAGCCGAACTTTTCTGCGCAGTGACATCATCGGTGCTGAAGATTTTCACGGCGCGGCATTTTACTCCGAACTTGCCGACAAAGATTTGACGTATCAATTCATCAATGCCGTTGAAAAGGCAATGCGAAATGCGCAATGCGTAATGCGCAATGATGATATGCCGTGTGACGGGATGACTGAGGTAAAAAAAATTGCCGATGATTTTAAAATCACCGACATAAATTTAATCAAGCCGAGTATCGGGGAAGCTACGCGGGTTTTATTGCGCCGACTGCCGTGGAAAATTTTGGTGCACAGTCTGCACGATGAGGAGCATTTGGGGCATTTATATTTGCTTGCGAAGGAGAAGGGTGCGCCGCTTGAGGTCTACCCGCTGAAAAATTACAGGGCTTGCGGGATTATTTTAGGAACTAGGAACTAGGAACTAGGGAATTAGGTTATTAGGGAATTAGTTCTAATAACCTATTAACCTATTAACCTTACAAAGGAACTAGGGAGTTGGGGCTATGAAAATTTTATTCGCCTGTGATTTGGACAACACGCTGATTCACTCTTACAAGTACCGCCGCGCCGGTGATATTTGCGTCGAACATTACGAGGGGCGTGAGCAAAGTTTTATCTCGCCGCGGACTTTGGAACTGATTAAAAATTTTTCCGAACAAAACTTATTTATCCCCGTGACCACGCGTTCTATTGCCCAATATCGCAGAATTTTTTGGACGGAAGATTTTAAACCGCGCTATGCAGTCGTGACTAACGGCGCGTATTTTTTGGACGGCGATAATCAGGAAAATTTTTTGCGGGAAGTCGCCACTCCCTACCAAGATGAATTGAAACGTCAACTTGCCGCCGCTGATGAAAATATTTTCACCATAGCCCGAATCGTCGATGAGAGCTTTTTATTTCTCAAATGCCGTGATGACATTGACGCCGCTGAAATTTCTTTCGATACGAACTTGACCGTTGAACATTTCGGCAAGAAAATTTATCTCTTCCCGCCCGAACTCAATAAGGGCGAAGCATTGAAACTGCTGATTAAAAGATTCTCGCCCGAAAAAGTTTTTGCTGCAGGGGACAGCTCGATTGATTTGCCTATGCTCCAACTCGCGGACGTTTCCTTTGTGATTAGGGAAATTAGCGAACTGGAAAAAATGTTATCGTCCGCGGTGAACCAGTAACTTGCTGACGCGGTTGCAGTTGGGGTTATTTTTTTGTTATTCGCGTCAATCAGCTGAATATTTTTACTCGTGCCGCCCTCAACCGTCAACTTACCGTCGCCGCCGATTGTCAACACAACATCAGAACCGCTCCTGACACTGCTGACACTGCCCGACGTGATTTGAATCGTGTCCACGTTCTTGTAGTCGTGAATTATATCCTTGCCGTCGCCGTTTTTGTAGACGAATAAATCCGCACCCTCGCCGCCGTAAAGCTCATCATCACCAGTCCCGCCGACAATCGTATCATCACCCGCGCCACCTTCAATCGTATCCTTACCTGCACCGCCGTTAATCGAATCATTGTACGCCGTGCCGATTATGTCATTTGCCTTGGCATTGGCAGTAATTGTGAGACCGTGCTTGACTGCGCCCGCGTCTATCATTTTGATTGCGCTGCTGTGGTCGGCGGCATTGAAACTTGTACCCGCATATCCTTCCGCCAAAAGTGCTGTAGTCCCGCTCAAGTCTACCGTCTTCAAGTATGTATGCTCGCCCGTCTTGTCCACGTATTTTATTATCTGCTCGACGGAATTGTTGACCGTGATTTTCCCGCTGTCGAACGTGAAGATTACTTTCTTGCCATTGGTCGAAATGGTTGCCGTGTCATTTTTGAAATTGATTTTGTCTTCGCGTTCATGGTAATCAACAATCACGTCATTGCCTTCACCCGAATTGTATACGAAGACATCAGACCCTGCGCCGCCACGCAAGCTGTCATTGCCACTGCCGCCCCAGAGCGTATCATTACCGGCCCCGCCCGTGATTGAGTTTGCTTGAGCGTTCCCGATTATGTTTATATCTGCCGTCCGCGCAGAGGCATTGATATTTTTGATTTGGGTTTGATATGTCCGCGCATCAAACGTCGCACCGCAATTATTATCCGTCAAGGTTGCCGTCGTACCTTTGACTACCGAATCATCACCGCCATTTATGTACTGCTCCGAGCCGTTGCCGATTTTGTATGCAACTTTCTTGCCCGCCATCTTCTTAAGCGTTATCTTCCCGCTACCGACTTGGATAACCATATCCGAAGTTCCTTCAGTGTAGGTTATTGAGCTGACGCCTTTTATCTGAATCATATCTTCATCTGATTTGTAGTCTTGGATTATGTCGTTGCCGTCGCCACTAGCATAAATGAATACATCAGAACCTGCGCCGCCTTGCAGTGAATCGTTACCCTTGCCGCCCAAAATCGTATCGTTACCGTCGCCGCCGAGAATTGTATCCTTAGCAGCCCCGCCGTCAATGTAATCATCATCTGTCGAGCCGATTATCAGATTTTGCAATTTGTTGCCCGTAAGCTTCACGGCTCCTTGAACTTCCGAGGCGTCTATCGTCTGCAAAGTCGTCAAGTCCGCAATGCTGTAACTGTCTTGTGTGAAATTCTCCGTCAACGTGACTTTCTTGCCGCTGATTTTTATGCCGTCATCTTGAACGCTGAATTTATGCTCGCCGCTCTTGTCAATGTAAGTGACGGTTTTATCTGCCGCGCCCTTGACTGAAATTTTCCCGCTCCCGATTGTGAAGACGACATCTGAACCGCTGGTCGTGACTTGAGCCGTCCCCGACATGCTGATTTTTTCTCCTTCAGCATAATCTTGGATAACATCTTTGCCGCTCGCGTAAATGAAAAGGTCAACGCCCGCTCCACCCGTGAACGTGTCATTGCCTGCGCCGCCCCAAAGTGAATCGTTGCCCGCTCCACCGTTCAAGCTGTCATTGCCTGCCCCGCCGAGAAGTTTATCATTACCCGCGTCACCACTCAAAGTATCGGCACCGTCTCCGCCTGAAAGTGAATCATTACCATTCCCGCCGAAGAGTTTATCATTGCCACTGCCGCCGCTTAAACTGTCGAGACCGTCGCCACCACTTAAACTGTCATTACCATTCCCGCCGAGCAATTTATCATTGCCCGCGCCGCCGCTCAATGTGTCTGCACCGTCACCGCCTGATAAGCTGTCATTACCATTCCCGCCCAGGAGTTTATCATTACCACTGCCGCCGCTCAATGTGTCTGCACCGTCACCGCCTGATAAGCTGTCAGCACCTGCGCCGCCGAGCAATTTATCAGCTCCTGCGCCGCCACTTAAAGTGTCCGCACCGTCACCGCCTGAAAGTGAATCATTGCCAGCCTCGCCGAAAAGTTTATCATTGCCTTTACCGCCTGCTATCGTATCATTACCCTTGCCGCCATAAATTGAATCGTTACCGCTACCGCCCTTGATTGAATTGGCAAGCGCATTTCCGGTAATTTTGACAGCAATCGTCCTTGAGGAGGCGTTGACATTTTTAACCGTCGAGCCGATTGTTACCGGTGATTTTGTCAAATTGTTGACCGTCAAAAGTGTGGAAGGCAACGTTACTCTTTCAGTGCCCGCAATGTTGAGCTTATCTAAACTCGTCGCGCCGACTAATGTAATCTTGCCCGTGCCGACCGTGAGGACGATATTATTTAAACCGCTCTTTTGTGAGGAGTATGTACCCGTGCCACCGCCGATTTGCAAAGTATCAGTTGTGCCGAGGTTGTAAATCGTATCGAGGCCGTCACCGGACGAATATTGAATAAGGTTGTCATGCCCCGAAGTGTGAAGGGAAATAATATCATTACCCGCGCCGGCATTTAAGGTTGAATAGTAGCTGTAGCTGAAAATGCTGTCGTTACCGGAGCCGCTGTCGACGCTGATAGAGTCGCCCCAATTCTCAATGGTATCAGCCCCGTCACCGCCGATTATCGTTGCAGTGTTGTTTTCATTATAGACGCTGTCATTGCCCGCGCCCAAGTCAATCAAAGACGGGTCGTCGACGGGAACGCGTTTAACAAATTCGCCGAGAGAATCATAGATAAACATGCCGACATTATCGACAGAATCATTACCTGCGCCGCCGTAAATGGAAACTCTCGCGCCGACATTGGCAATGTAATCGTTACCAAACCCGCCGTCAATGGTGGAGTTATCGCCGTTAGACATGACGGAGACAAAATTTTCATCGTCGTCAAATTCTTCGGTGTAGTAGTTGTAAATTTCATCATCGCCCGCATTGCCGTTGATAGAAACTTGTTTAGCTTCGTTGATGATATGGTCGGAACCGATACCGCCCGCGATTGTGACTTTGGAGCCGTGGTTACGAATAGATGAGCCGCCTGCGCCCAACGTAATCAAAATGCCGTCGGTGTAATTTTCATCATCAGGAGTGGGATCAACCGTGCCACTGACGATATTAACGCTCGAAAGTGAAGCGGCGTCTTGCAAGGTGATTGTGCCGGTACCGACATTGACGAGAATATTAGAGCCGCTAACTTGAGTGGAATAGGAATCGGAGAGGATTTGGAGAGTGTCGGTGGAGTCGAAGCCCCAAACAGTATCGTAGCCGTCGCCGGGGGAATATTGATAAACGTTGCCGGTGTAGTCGCCAAAATCGCTGTCGAGACTTTCACGGTAATTGACGATTAAATCGGAGCCTGCGTCGCCTGAAACCGTATTGCCGTAGCCGATAACAATTATAGTATCATTACCTGCGCCGCCTGAAATTGAGGAGAGGAAATATTGATTGCCGCCGAGAGTATCATTACCGGAGCCGCCAAGGATAGTGGTCAAAACGCCACCGGTTATAACAACGCCATCGTCATCATCGCCCGCGTCAATATAGCCCTCAATGCAACCGCCGTTAATGACATCTTCGCCTGCGCCGCCCAAAGCTGTAACGGAGTTGGGGATATCGGAAAAGGAGATAGTATCGTTACCACTGCCGCCGCTTATCGAAACGTTATCGCCGCTGCTGGAAATGGTATCGTTGCCGAAGGAGCCACTTATCGTTACGCCCGTGCCAGTATTATCGATAGTGTCATTGTAGATTGTGCCGTTGATAATTATGTTGTCGGAGGAGTTTACGGTATTGATTGCGCCGGTATTGAGGTTGATATTGCCGTCGATATTGAGTTTGGAGATATTGGCCGAACCCATAAGAGAAATTTTGCCGTTGTCGACCGTGACGATTATATCCAAGCCGCTTTTTTGAGTAGAATAGTTGCCGCCCGAAATTGAAAGCGTATCATTAGAGGTGAAGCCGCTGACAATATCGTTACCGTCGCCCGATTGATATTCAAATAAACGACCGGTGGTATTGGTGGAGCCGGTATAAAGACCAATGCCGGTGAAATATAAGGCATAAATGGTATCGTTACCTGTCCCGCCGCAAATGGTTATGCCGGAAGCTTCGCCGCTCAAGGTGATTATGTCGTTACCTTCGCCGCCGAAGAGTGAACCTGCATCAACTTGAATTGTATCGTTGCCTGCACCGGCATCGACAGTCGCGCGATATTTACTGTAAATGGAGTCGTTGCCCTCGTAGCCGTAAATCCTGCAACCTCCGCCGCCGGTATTATAGATAGTGTCGTCTTCCGATGTGCCGTTGACCATTGCATAATCCATGTCGTTAGTAATATAGGAAAAACGTTGAAGGCTAAAAATTATCTCGTCGTAGAACACAACAATCATCTCCTTTCTATCAATGTGTAATGCATAATGCGCAATGCGTAATTAAAAAACTTTTTCTTAAGATTATACGAAAACTTTTAAATCGACGCAAATTACTTGCCGAAGAGAATCAATCCGCCCTTAAGTTGATATCCCGTCAGCCACAACGTTTCAAAATCAAACCAACGCCCGATACCGTAAGAGACTGCCTTGACGGAAAAATCATTGCCGCGCGATTCATAGCCGTTCAAAATGAACCAGTGCCAGACATAAGCTTTCAATTCGGCGACGTGATGATTGAGCGTGAGGCAGGGAATAGGATAACCCGCGTCAATTTGCCGGCAGATGATATCCCGCGAGGCGTCAAGAGAATTATCGCCCGACCACGGCTCCAAATTCAAATCAGCGTTGCGGTCATGCAAAAACCGTTCAAAGCCGTCAATGAAAAGTTCCAACTTATCGACGCCCGACCATCGCGGATATAAATACTGCTCCATGATTTTCCCGAAGCGCAGATAATCTTCCCGCGAAAGGTTTTGCAAGTCGAAGGGATAAAGCCCGTGCAGACCGAAATATTTTTCAAGGTAAATGGCGCAATCGCAAGCAGTTATCGCGGCACAACCTCCGGCGTTCATAGCAAAATCAGTGAAGCGCGAATACCATTTCTGTTGCCCGCCGAGTGATGAGCCGATATAAAAATGCGGCAGTTCAGTCTTCATTTCCTACCCCCTGCTCCCAACAATCAAAACATCATCACCGAGTTTTTGAGCCGTGAAATTTTTCAGCTTGAAGGCGTCAGATAAATTCTCGAAACCTTCGCCCTCAACCGCAGTCAAAGCATTTTTCCCGCCGATGATTTTTGGGGCAATGAAGGCAAAAATTTTATCAACGAGCCCGGCCTTAATCATGGCGAAATGAACAGTGCCGCCGCCCTCAACCAATACGGAAGTAATTTCACGTTCGGCGAGTTCGCGCATTAAAATATTCAAGTCGACGCGTCCGCCACTGCCCGCCGTGATTATTTCGACGCCGTGAGTTTCAAGCGCGGAAATTTTTTCTTGAGGGACATTTTCAGTCACCGCAATAATCGTTCGGGCGGATTTATCGGTCACGACATTTGAGTTAATAGGCGTGCGGGCGTTGCTGTCTAAAATGACGCGGACGGGATTTTTCCCCTCGACAAGGCGTGTGGTCAAAGTGGGATTGTCCGCCAGAACCGTACCGACTCCGACTAAAATGGCGTCGTTGATATCGCGCAGATGATGAGTAAATTTCCGAGATTCAATGCCGCTGATCCACTGCGATTCACCCGAAGCAGTAGCAATTTTCCCGTCAAGAGAGCAAGCAAATTTCATGGTGACGAAGGGCAATTTCTCCGTGATATATTTCAGGAAGACTTCGTTTAATTTGCGGGCGTCATCTTCCAAAACGCCGACATCGACCTCAACACCTGCCGCGCGTAAAATATCAAAACCGCGTCCGGCGACTTTGGGATTAGGGTCAGTCATAGCCGCGACGACGCGTTTAATGCCCGCCGCGACGATAGCCTTTGCGCAAGGTGGAGTGCGTCCGAAATGTGAGCAGGGTTCCAGCGTGACATAAAGGGTGGAATTTTTAGCCAGTTCGCCCGCCATATTGAGCGCGTGAATTTCAGCGTGAGGAGTGCCGGCAGCGCGGTGCCAACCTTGAGCAATGATTTTGCCGTCACGAACGATAACGGCTCCTACCAGCGGATTAGGTGATGTGCGACCTTCGGCATTACGTGCAATCCTCAAAGCCTCGCGCATAAAAATTTCATCAGTCAAAATATTCAACTCCTAACTCCTAACTAACTTCCGCGCCGTGATGATAAATGCTACTGCCAAAGGCAACAATCCGCCAATCCAAGCCATAGGTGCCGCCAAACATGCTCCCAAAAATCCCAGCCATTCGACCAAGAAAATTGCCGCCGCTATCCTCATGACCAATTCCACAATGCCCGCCAGTGTCGGCACGAAACTTTGCCCCAGCCCCTGCAATGTGAATCGGAAGATAAAAAGCAATGCCAATGCCCAATATGACAGCCCCGTTATAATTAGAAAAACTCGCCCGTATTCGACGACCTGTTGAGCCTGCGCGCCTACGAAAAGTTCAATCATCTCCGCGCCAAGGTAAATATTGAATATCGCAACCAAAATGCTGAATGAACACGACATGAGGACGCATTTTTTGACGCCCTCGACGATACGCCCGAATTGTTTTGCCCCGAAATTTTGAGCAGTGTAAGCGGCCATAGCAATTCCGAAAGACATCATGGGCATAATTGCAATCCCGTCGACCCTGTGAGCCGCCGCAAATGCCGCAACTGCCACGCTTCCCAGACCATTCAAGGCGATTTGCAGGACGACTGCGCCTATCGCAATGATTGACGATTGAAAGCCCATAGGCAGTCCAATTTTGATATGTTCCAGCAAAGATTTTCTGTCGAAGGAAAAATCTTCCCGCCGCACATGCAGATACGGCACGCGCTTTTTAATGTAGATTATGCACAAAATATTTCCGAGTGTGAGAGCAACAATCGTGGCACCTGCTGAACCGGGTATTCCTAAACCCAGTCCGATAATGGCAATCGGTTCGAGTAAAATATTTATGCAAAGCGTCGTAGCTTGAATGACGGTTGGCATTTTACTATCGCCGAGTGCGCGGATTAAATTCGTGAGCATTTGCAGGAAGACGAACATAATAACGCCGCCGTAAACAATCACGATGAATGAGTATGCGCCGTCCAAAATTTCGGGTGGAGTGTCCATGGCAATCAGTAAGTCACGGCAGAAAGCTACTCCGAAAATCGTCAGCACAATCGACGCGGCAAAACTCAACGCAATACAAATAGCGGCAGATTTCCTCACTCCGTCAAAATCTTTCGCGCCGAAACTCTGCCCCGTACAAATAGAGAAACCGCTGGTCATACCGCCGATGAAACCTAGCATTAAGAACATCAGCGAGCCTGTGCAACCAACTGCGGCTAATGCTTCGACGCCCAAAAATCGTCCGACAATGAGCGTGTCCACGAAGCCGAAAAGTTGTTGGAAGACATTGCCGGCCAGAAGTGGCAGCGTGAAATAAAAAATCAGCCGTGCAGGTTCCCCGACCGTTAAATCTTTGACTGCGCCGTTGCCTTGCATAAAAATCTCCTTTTTAGGGATTAGGGAACAGGGAACAGGGATTAGTGGTTTTAACTTGTTCCTTCTTCCTTTTTCCTTGTTCCTGAATTAATTTTAGCCGCCAAAACTCCCGCTCCGAAGCCGTTATCAATGTTGACTACACCGACTCCCGCCGCGCAAGTGTTGAGCATAGCAAGAAGTGCCGCCAATCCTTGAAATGACGCGCCATATCCGACGCTGGTAGGAACTGCGATTACGGGGCGATTCGTCAAGCCTCCGACGACACTTGCCAAAGCACCTTCCATGCCCGCCACGACGATAATCACGTTGGCAGAAATAATCTCGTCCATGTGCTTGAACAGCCGATGAATACCCGCCACTCCGCAATCATAGCAGGTCGAAACGGCATTGCCCCAAAGATACGCCGTCAATCTGGCCTCTTCAGCAACGGGCACATCACTCGTCCCCGCCGTCACGACCAGAATTTTTTTATTCTCATCACGTTGCAAAGTTTTATCGCGGTCAACGTAAATCATTTGCGCCGTCTCATCATAAATTGCGGCAGGAATTTCATCACGCAAGAATTCAAATTGCTCACGACTGGCACGGCTTGCAATTAAATTACCGTTGCTGTGTTCATAAAGATTCTTGAAAATAATTTTGAGTTGCTCCTTAGTTTTGCCGGGAGAATAGACGACTTCGGGGAAGCCTTGCCGAAGTTCGCGACCGTGGTCGATATTTGCGAAGCCGAGATTTTCCGTCGCCAACGAGAAATTTTTCAGTTTGGCAATAATTTCAGCCTCCGAGACTTCACCGGCTTTATAACCGCGCAGCACGTCCAATAAAGTTTTCTCCGTCATGATTTTAACTCCTTCGTAGGTTAATAGGTTAATAGAACTAATTCCCTAATAACCTATTAACCTATTTCCCTAATTCCCTTAAGATATCCCCCGATAATTTCTCCCATAATTTTCTTGCCCCTCAAAGCAGGGTGTAAACCGTCAGGGGTGAGTTCTGCGCGAAGATAGCCGAACTCGTCAGTAAGTTTTTCCGCCACGTCGATAAAATATGGCGTCGACATAATCCAGATATTAATTTTTTCGCGAGCTTCACGCCAATCACCGTCAGTCAAAGGTATTCCGCGGCGATTCATGATTTCGGGATTCATTGAAGTTATCGTGCAAAAAATCGGCGTCATCTGATTAGCCAAGCATTTATCGCGGATTGCTTCAAGATTTTTAATGACATCTTCAGCACTCATGCCCAAGCGAATATCATTGACGCCCGCCATAATAATCAGCACTTGCGGCTTGAAGGGTAAAACGTCGCTGTCGAAGCGGTCAAGCATTTGTTGAGTCGTGTCACCGCTGCGGGCAAGATTTTTAATCGGCACATTGCAATAAGTTTCCCATTGACAGGAGAGTTGCCCCGCGGGAATATAATTAGCCCCGCCGTGACTGATACTGTCGCCGAACACAGCGAATTTTACGGGCGCAGTCACCGTGAAGAATTTTTTCTCCGACCAATCACTTAACGGCTTATGATTTTTATCGACGACGCGCACTTGCCAATAATATTCACCCGCCTCGATTAATGGCGACCAATCATACACGCTGCAGAAGGATTCGGTGTTGAAAAGTTCGCGGACGATTTTATCACGCGCCGCCTCAATCTTGACGACTTGCACCATATAAAATTCGGTCTTAGGCAGCGGCTCCCAAGAATACGTCGCATAAAGTTGCATGAAGTCCATTTGCTCAAATTCGGCAGTCGGTATGGGCGGTTGAAATTTTTTAGCCTCAACGCTTCCGCCGAAAATTAAGCACGTCATCAAAATCAATGGTAAAATTTTTTTCATTATTAACTCCTTTGGTAGGAACTAGGAACTGGGAACTAGGAACTAGAAAACTAATCCCTACTAGTTCCCAGTTCCTATTTACTAGTTCCTAATTGAACAAAAAGCCCCCTGCCGATTAAAGCAGAGGAGCCTTTTATCGAATGCCGATTGACCGGCAGAAATTTTCTTAGAAGAACCAGCTTGCACGTGCGAAGAAAGTCTTAGTCTTTTCTCTGGTATCAAGTCTCTTGCCCCAGAAATAGTTGAGAGCAACGTAAGTGTTTTCAATCGGTGCCCAATCGACACCGATATCAACACCTTTCTTGTGGCTGGAAAGAGTGTAGGTGTCGAACGTGGGAGCCAAGCTGACATAATCGGAGACGTAACGATAATCCGCGCTGATGCCCCAGCTACCCGGTACAGTCTTATCTGCGCCTTTGTAAGCAAGACCCGCCGTCCAAGAACGTTTATTTTCCTTAGCTTTGGTGTTGGATGCATATGCGCCGCGGACTTGTAAGCCCATGTCGAAGTTGTAATGTGTGCCGACCGTCCAAACGTTTGCACTCTTGCTGTCCTTGTAAACAGGTTTTCCTTCATCACTGTCGGTCAAGCTGTGCAACGCTTTGAAGTAATCGCTGTCGAAGTGATGATAGCCTGCGCCGATGTAGAATTTACCGCTGTCGTAGGAGAGCTCGCCGCCTTGATAGCTTGAAGGATCAATAGAATTGGTGCCGCCCCAACGACCTGCCATAAGAGCAACCTTGAATTTGTCACCGTAGACAATCTGCGCGCCGCTGAAGAAGTCATCCATTACGAGACCGTCATCAACGTTGGTGTAGAAGGGCAATCTACCGACGTTGATTTGAAGTCTGCCGTAAGTACCTTCAGCATAACCGTAGCGAAGTCTGAAATCGCTGGAACCGTCGCCCCAACCGCCTGCATCTTTGTCCATATTGACGCGGGCATCCATACGAGCTTTCAATTTCCAGTGGTCATTGACGGTTGCTGTCGGCAGGAAACGCAATTCAACGCGATTCAAAGTTTCTTTGTCATGACCGCCGCCCTTGAGATTGTCACGGTCTCTGACGTAACGATAACGCAATTCACCGTGCCAGACGACTTTATCGGCATACTTTTCGAGTTCAGCAACGCGGACGCCCAATGCGTCGAGTTCATCGCGGAATTCAGCGGCAAGTCTGTCGAGTTCAGCTTTATTTGCGCCGGTAGGATTTTTCGCCATAGCCTTTGCAATCATCTGCGCCATTTCATAACGGGTAATGTTGCGGTCGCCGCGATAAGTGCCGTCGCCGTAACCTTCGACAACTCCCGCCGCCGCGAGTTTAGAAATCGAGTTGTAAGCCCAATGTCCCGCGGGTACGTCGCTGAACGGATTAGCCGCTGCAAATGTGCTTGAACTTACTCCCATGACGAACGCTGCCGTCAATGCTGCTGCTACTGTTTTCTTCATTGTGAAGACCTCCAATTTTAGCTGTTAGCTGCCAGCTGTTAGCTACTAGCTGTTAGGATTCTACTCAACTACTCAGCTAATAGCTCTCCAGCTAATGTCGGCTGTCAGTCACTTTGGAGAAGCCTTCAAATTTGAGTGGCCGTGTTTCCTCAAGTCTTACGACTTCTCCTCTTGATTCCTCAAGCCGCCGTGACTATAGCACAACCGTAAAATTTTTTCAAGAAAAATTTTTTCCATATTTATTCCACATTGCTTTTCTAATCAACGTAATTTATAATCGGTTAGGAACTAGTAATTAGGAACTGGGAACTAGTAGGGATTAGTTTATCTAGTTCCTAGTTCCTAGTTCCTACCAAAGGAGTTGACGATATGGCGAATTATACGACGACAACCCCCGATTGGGCAGTATCGAATCAATCGGCGGTGATGAGCGGCATTGAGGGCATAAAAGATACGACGGTCGGGAATATCAATCCCGCATTTACATCGGGAGCATTTAAACCTAAACGCCGCATGACTTTGACGGAAGATGAATTGGTTGACGGCGTGACAAATGGCGACAGAATGATTTTATCACGGGCGATAACGTTAATTGAAAGTAACAGCCCTAAACATTTTGCCAAGGCGCAACGAGTTTTGCAAAGACTTCTGCCACGAACAGGTAAGGCGTTGAGGATTGGGATAACGGGCGTGCCGGGTGCAGGTAAATCGACGTTGATTGAGGCGTTCGGCAACATGCTCTGTGACGACGGTCATAAAGTTGCAGTGCTTTCAATCGACCCGACAAGTTCAATCACGAAAGGTTCAATTCTGGGCGATAAAACTCGTATGGGAACTTTGAGCCGTCGCAGTGAGGCATTTATCAGACCGTCTCCTGCGGGCGGAACATTAGGTGGCGTCGCTCGCAAAAGTCGTGAGACTATGCTGATGTGTGAGGCGGCGGGCTATGACGTGATTTTGATTGAAACTGTCGGTGTCGGGCAATCTGAAACGACCGTCCGTTCAATGGTTGATTTTTTTATGCTGGTAGTATTGACGGGTGCCGGCGATGATTTGCAGGGAATCAAAAAGGGCATTATGGAATTGGCGGACGCGATTGTAGTCAACAAAGCTGACGGTGATAATCTCGTTCGGGCGAAAGTCACACGCGGCGAATATGAACGCATGACGGAATTTATCCGCCCCGCAACTGAAGGTTGGCCGACGCACGCTTATCTTGCCAGTGCCGTCACGAAAATGGGTTTGCCGGAGTTGTGGCAAGTGATTCAGCTGTTTAAGCAAATGACGGAGGCCAGCGGCGTCTTTCAAAGGCGGCGTGATTCGCAACTTTTGGATTGGATGCACGCGATGATTGATGAGCACTTGCATAATTTATTTTTCGGGGACGCGGTGATAACGGGACGTATGCCGGAAATCCGCGAGGCAGTCTTGAGCGGTGTAATTTCCCCGACGCAGGCAGTAGCGGAGCTGGTTAAAATGTTCGACATAACGCGGGCGGCTCAAAAGAAAGTTGACTTGTTTGAAGTCTGATTTTTTAAGGAACAAGGAATAAGGAACAAGGAACAAGTTTTTCTAATCCCTGTTCCCTAATCCCCGTTCCCTACAAAGCAGGAAATTTCGCCGAATACATAGAAAAATTCACGCAACGATTCTGAAGCTCGCGGAGGTGATTCAAATGACGAAGCTTAACATAAGGAATTGTGCACGTTGCAAGAAAATTTTCGTGCCGGTGGGCAAGGAAAAAATTTGTGCGGACTGCCGCGCAGCAGATTTGGAGCTGGAAGAGCGCGTCAAAAGTTACGTCCGCGACAATCCCGGTATCACCGTCAACCAACTCATCGAAGGTTCAGGTGCTCCGGCAAAATTGGTTTGGCGCATGATTCAGCAGGGGCAATTTGAAAATTCCGGCTTGAAGAACGCCAGCTATCCTTGCGCGAATTGCGGCAAGCTCATAACCCGCGACACTTATTGTAGCGAATGTTTGGACAAACTCAAAATGAACGCGCAGAAATTTGCACAGGCTTTGAACTCCAAGAAACGTGCTGCCGATAAAAAAGCTCAAGAATCTGCCGGCAAAACTTTTTCGGAGTCAATGTACAATGCCCTGGACAATTCGCGAAGTTGATAACTTAGGGAGTAGGGATTAGGGAGCAGGGAGTAGATAAAACTGTTCCCTGTTCCCTAATCCCTGTTCCCTAACCAAAGGAGGAGTATTCATGAGTATATTGGGAGCAGTGGCAGTTCCGCACCCGCCAATAATTTTACCGGAAGTCGGTCGTGGCGAGGAAGAAAAAATTTCGGCGACGACCGTAGCCTACAAAGAAATTTCGCGGCGGATTGTCGAACTTCAACCCGAAACAATCATAATCACCAGCCCGCATTCCATAATGTATTCGGACTACTTCCACATTTCTCCCGGTGAAGCGGCTGTCGGCAATATGGCACAATTCCGCGCACCTCAAGTCGCCTTGGCAATAAATTACGACACGGACTTTGTAAGGAAACTTTCTGCTGATTCTATGGCGGCGAAAATGCCTGCGGGTACTCTCGGTGAACGCAACCCTTCACTCGACCACGGCACAATGATTCCGCTAAGATTTTTACAGCAGGCCAGGCTTGACTTCGACCACGTGAAATTTGTTCGTATCGGCTTATCGGGCATGTCGGCGGCAATTCATTACAAATTCGGGCAGATGATTTCTAAAATCGCTGATGAACTCGGACGCAAAATATTTTTCATAGCGAGCGGCGATTTATCCCACAAACTCAAAGATGACGGCCCTTACGGTTTCGCTGAAGAGGGGCCTCAATTCGATTCGCAAGTCATGGATAATTTGGGCAACGCGGACTTTTTGAAACTCTTGACGATGGATAATGCCATGTGCAATCGTGCGGCGGAGTGCGGACTTCGTTCATTTTGGATTATGGCCGGTGCTCTCGACAGAAAATCCGTCCGCGCAGAAAAATTATCTTACGAGGGCACATTTGGCGTCGGCTACGGCATTGTTTATTTCAATGTCAGCGGTGAAGATGATAGAAGAAATTTCGCCTATCAGCTTGCCAAATTCAAAAAATACGAGTCGGAAAAGCGCAGGGCTAATGAAGATGTTTACGTCAAGTTGGCGCGTTACAGCCTGGAGACTTTCGTTAAAACTCATCAACCTGCCGAAATCCCCGACGACTTGCCGATTGAGTTGCTTAATCGTCAAGCGGGAGCCTTCGTTAGTCTGCACAAGGACGGCGAGCTGCGCGGTTGCATTGGAACGATTGCGGCGACGCAGGACACTCTTGCCGAAGAAATTTTGCAGAATGCAATTTCCGCTTGTTCAAGAGATCCGCGCTTTGACCCTGTGACGATTGACGAACTTGACGATATTGAATACAGCGTTGATGTTTTGGGCGAGCCGGAAAGAGTTTTCGACCTCAAAGACTTGGACGTTAAAAAATACGGTGTCATTGTCGAAAATGGCGGGCGTCGAGGATTATTATTGCCCGACCTTGATGGCGTCGAGACCGTCGAGGAGCAGATTGCCATTTCCAAACGCAAGGCGGGTATTCGTCCCGAAGAAAAAGTTATGCTTTGGCGATTTGAAGTCATTCGGCATCATTGAGAAAGTAGAAAGTAGGGAATAGGTTTTCTACTCCTAATTCCTAACTCCTAACTGATAGAAGGGGGCGCGTGATGAAAAAATTTTTTGCGGCGATTGTCACGATTATTTTAATGACGGCGGCTTTTACCACGGTACTTGCGTCGAGTTATGTCGGCAACGCCAATTCCAAAAAATTTCACTACGCCGATTGCTCAATGGTCGGCAAAATGAATCCCGCCAACAAAGTTTTCATGAACACCCGCGAAGAGGCCATTAACGCCGGCTACGTCCCTTGCAAACGCTGTAATCCTTAGGGAGCAGTAAAATCTAATCCCTACTCCCTGTTCCCTAATCCCTAACAAAGGAGCTTTCATGAATAAATTAAAAGTCATCTTCATGGGCACGCCCGATTTTGCAGTACCAAGTCTGGCAGCCCTCATCGATAAAACTGAAATAATTTGCGTCGTCACTCAACCCGACAGACCTAAAGGCCGCGGTCATAAACTTCAGCCGCCGCCCGTAAAAATTTTCGCCGAAGAAAATAATCTTCCCGTGATTCAACCGCTAAAAGTCAAAGCTCGCGCAGTCGTCGAACAACTTGCCGAACTCAAACCGGATTTAATTGTCGTCGTCGCCTTCGGACAAATTTTATCGCAAGCAATTTTAGATATCCCGCGCCTCGGTTGCATAAATGTTCACGCGTCACTTTTGCCGAAATATCGCGGGGCGGCTCCTATTGAGTGGTCGATTATTCGCGGCGAGACCGTCACGGGAATTACAACAATGCAAATGAACGCCGGACTTGATACGGGCGATATTTTATTGCAAAGCGAAGTTAAAATCCCCGACGATATGATTTTGCCCGAACTGCGCGAACGCTTAATGACAGTCGGGGCGGATTTGTTGTTGAAGACGCTGTACAAATTGCAAGTCGGCGAACTTCAACCGCTCAAGCAAGATGATTCGCTGTCGACATATGCGCCGCTGCTCAAGAAGGATACGGGCTTGATTGATTGGCGGAAATCGTCGCGGGAAATTCATAATCTCGTTCGCGGACTTTACGGCAATGCTCGTGCGGGCAAGTTCAAAATCTGGCGGACGAAATTGGCTGAAGAAAATCTTTCGCCCGCTGAAATTAAAATCGTCGGAGAAAAATTTTTCGTCGGAACGGGTGACGGCTCATTGGAAATTTTGGAGATTCAAGCTCCCAATTCAAAGAAACTCAACGCGTCGGATTTTTTACGCGGCAACAAAGTTGGTGAAAATTTTTGGATGAACGAATAGTCGCCACGATTGAGCAAAGTGCGGACGATTGGCAATACAGCTTGCGGCCGCGCAGATTGGCGGAATATATCGGTCAGGACAAAGCCAAGCAAAACTTAGCGGTGTTCGTCAAGGCGGCAGTCACCAGGCGTGAGGCTCTCGACCACGTTTTACTTTACGGACCGCCGGGATTAGGCAAGACGACATTGGCAGCAATCATCGCTAATGAACTCGGCGTAAATTTTCGTCAAACGTCGGGGCCTGCCATTGAACGCGCAGGAGATCTTGCCGCAATTTTAACCAACCTGCAGGAACGCGACGTTTTATTTATCGACGAGATTCACCGCCTAAGCCGCCAAGTCGAAGAAATTTTATATTCGGCAATGGAAGATTTCGCCCTTGATATAATTATTGGCAAAGGCCCTCGCGCCAGAAGTATTCGCGTTGACATTTCGCCGTTCACGCTGATTGGTGCCACGACCAAAGCCGGTTCATTATCGCCGCCACTGCGTGACAGATTCGGTGTCATCAGTCGTCTTGAATATTATTCACCCGAAGCACTTATTGAAATTATTACTCGTGCCGCACAAATTTTGAAGATTCCGATTGAACTCGGCGGCGCGCAGGAAATTGCACGTCGTTCACGCGGAACACCTCGTATCGCCAACAGACTGTTAAAACGTGTCCGCGACTTTGCTCAAGTTGAAGGCTCCAAAATCATCACCGACGACATTGCCGACCGCGCATTGATTGCCTTGGAAGTCGACAGCGCGGGACTTGATCACACTGACCGCCGACTCCTTGACGCCATGATTCACAAGTTCAGCGGACGCCCCGTCGGACTTGATACCCTTGCCGCCGCAATCAGTGAATCGCGCGAGACTATCGAAGATATTTACGAACCGTATCTCCTGCAACTCGGTTTTATCATGCGCACGCCGCGAGGTCGTGTCGTCACAGAGGCGGGCTATCTTCACATGGGCGTCACTTATCCCAAGCCCAACGATACCCCGACGCTTTTTGACTTTGAATGAAATGCTAGGAACTGGGAACTAGGAACTAGATAAACTAATTCCTAATCCCTACTAGTTCCTAGTTCCTAATTACTAGTTCCTAAGAAAGGAGTTTTATTATGGGAATTCTCGACAAGGTTAAAAGTCTCTTGCCCAAACGCAAGGAACCTGAATTGAAAAACAATGTCCCTAAGGAAAAAGAAAATATCCGCAAGACTTTCGGCAAATACTGCAACGCCAATCACGGCACCACTGATAACAAACTCTGCGCCAAATGTACTGCCGTCCTGTCGACCGTCTTGCTTAAAATTAATCGTTGCCCCTACGGTATCGGCAAGCCCATTTGTGAGCAATGTGAAACTCCATGTTTCGGAGAACGTTTCACTAATGACTTTCTGGAAATCATGAAGGGCGGTCAAAAGAAAATGCTCCTCTCCCACCCGATTATGACCGTCAAGCACAAGATTGCTTCCCTCGGCGCGGAATATGCCAAAATGCAGCGTGACAAAAAGACTACCGATAAGCAGAAGGAGGATGCTGAAAAGATCAAAGCTAAATTTGCCAACGCTACCCGCTCGCCGAAAAAGTCTAAGAAACGTAAGAAAAAATAATCACCGGCGACTAATCTTAAAACCTTTTCTAAGAAACTTTTAATTTACTTTCCCTTGACAAAGATAAAATCCTGCGCTATTCTTCGCCCCGACAGTCAGGCGTTTGGTGGACGCGGACATGTCAAGGGGATCTTTATCCGCCGTTGGGGAACTTCGGATATAAGATAATTTCTGTGGCGTCTGAACTTGACGAATCGTGTAGGGTTCGCGAGTTCTACGCTGTTTTACTTTTTGGGATAAGTTGAGGAAGGGGTTCGATTAATCGGCTTGTTAGCGGAAAGCAAGCTTATATCAATCTTTTTCATAGGCCGGCGACCTTCAAAAAGGCACGGCCGAAGAAGGGAGTACTTATTAAATGAACGATTTGTTTGACGAGTTTGTTTTTGATTTGCAAATGTTCAGCGAAGGCGACACCGATACGGATACTGATACCGACACGGACACTGATACCGACACGGACACTGATACCGACACGGATACTGACACCGATACGGACACTGACACCGATACGGATACGGACACTGACACCGATACGGATACTGACACCGACACGGATACTGACACCGACACGGATACTGACACCGATACTGACACCGATACGGATACGGACACTGATACCGACACGGATACTGATACCGATACGGATACTGACACCGATACGGATACTGACACCGATACGGACACTGATACCGACACTGATACCGATACGGATACTGACACCGATACGGACACTGACACCGATAC
>JAFRSO010000045.1 GCA_017427545.1 Selenomonadaceae bacterium | reverse complement strand
GTTGACAGGTGAGGTAAGTTACGCGATTACCCCAGACCTTTTTGTAATTCGGACGTACGATTCCGACGGGCAAATTAAATTTGAAGTCGTCGGACTCCGTTGCGTAGTCGCCAACCCAGCAAATTCGACTGGGTGTTTTGTACAAGAACTCGGAAAAGGCGTTGACGAACGGATTTTGCCACCACGCATGTTCCATGAGCTTAGCAAAGGTGTATTCGCCGTCAACAGAGCGGTCAAACACTTTGCAGTTCAAGCCGTAAACGTCGCCGAGAATAGCCATGTAATATTGTCCCATGTTTATCATCTCCTTTGGCGTCTAATAAAATTGAGCAGTTTGGGGAATTGAGAGAGAGCAAAGTCCCAAAGCAAATGAACGTCGTCGCGCTCCAGTCCGACAACTTTTCCTTCCTCGTCAGCTTTAGCAAAAGCAACGGAGCCGAAGATAATCAAGTCGTCGTCGATATAGAGATTGGGTGCGGGCTTTTCCTTGAGCAAAGCCTCGTCGTCGCTCCAAACGTCGAAGAGTTTACCGTTGACTTCAATTTCAGTGCAGGTAACGAGTTCACAGTTGAGAACCTTGTACAAGTCATGGAGAACATTATCGGGCGAGATGTATCTGACGTGCGGGGAAATGGAATTGGTTTTGGCGTCGTATTCGAGGGTGAAAATTCTAAGCAGAGAGTTGGAGTTCATCATAGCTTTCCTCCTTCGTAGTAGTAAGCTTTTGAGCATAGGGGCAGTGTTCGCGAGCGGCACAGTAGCCCAAACATTTACGATTACCCCAGCGTTCACGGAAGGAACACACTGGCGGGAGAATGTTACTGTTGATAGCATCGCGCAGTGCTTTTGCTTTGTGGTGAAAATAGAGTTGGAGCCAGTGGTCGCTGATTTTGTTGATAGGTATGATGTAAACGCTTTTAGAGATACCGCGTTCTTGAGCAATGCGAAGTCCCGAATCCCGACAGATTGCTTGCACATACATTCTGCTCACTTTAAAACCTGCTCGTTCCAGTAGCATTCGATAAGCGTTCAACTGAATAGCCCAGTCGAGTAAATCCCGCACGCCGTCATAGCGAAGCTCGGAGCGGAATTTAGGTTGCCCTTTCTTGAGTCCGGACTTGTAAATTTCGCCCGTGTCCACTTTTTGCTTATAGATTCCCAAAGCTTTCATGAGCTTGAACGAGCTTGTAATTTTTAAATCGCCCAATACGCCGTCATCTGCGTCAAGAATTTTTCCGAAGAGGTCAAACTGCCCAGAAGTGATTTCGTCCTTGAGCCGTTCCTCAGAGAGAATGGAGCCTTGAGTGTGCCGCTCGTTGATTGAATGGACGGCTTGACCTTGAAGAGCGTAAAGAATGGACGCAGGGTCGACGGCATAGTCAGTCGTTTTCTCAAGAAAAGTTTCGCGAGTACCAGCGATAAGCTCGGTTACAGTTGGTTCAGAAATTTTGCGGTCGAGAGACTTAGCAATCGCACGGAGCGTTGGCAGGAACATACATCTTTGCTGTTTCGGACAGAAACGCAAACAATCGGCAATGTCAATGCGTTTTCCGTCGGGGCAAATGAATTTTATAGCCGGCATATAATCAGCCTCCTAAAGAAAGCAAAAGCCCCAACCAAACGGTCGGGGCTTAACAACACAATTAGAAAGGAACAGCCAAAGCGTATTCCTTGTCGTCATATTGCGAGTTGTCATGCTCAATTTCAACGGTGAGGTCGCCGAAGTGTTCCTCGTCCGCCAAGTCAGTAAAATCGATTTGCGTAAGAGCGGCAGTCAAGTATTTCGCCAACGTGCGCGTCTGGATAGGATTCAACGTGAGGTGCATGTCCGTATCCTTTGCTTTGATTTTCAACGCGAGAAAAACAACGTTGTCGCCGAGTCGGATTGTGGTGTCAACGTCATTATACGCCGCGCAATTAAAGTAACTACTCATTTCATGTCCTCCTTTCAGGCTGAAATCGTTTGATATTCGGGCAACGACTGGTAAGCGTTGACAGTGGGCGGCAACAAGTTATGAGAAATCGGCAAGGAAAGAATTTCGCCGCCGATTCGCTCAAGCTCCGTTGCCCTTTCGTAGGACTTTGCTATTTTACTGGCGGCAGTCACAGCATTGACCAAACCGTAGCGCGAATCATCAGCCCCCATGAAAAGTTGCCGAAGAATATCGCCGCGTTCATTTTCCGTCAACTGGAATTTGTCGGCAAGGAGTTCAACGGATTTTACGGGATCGTGTTTGAGCGGGATTTGCGTTGATTCGCGGAGTTTGTCGACTGTCAGCATAAATTTAGCCTCGTCAACTGCACAGCGAACAACATCCTGTACTTTAAGGAAAAAGGTCTTATCGTCCTGCGCCAGCGTTTGTTCCGAATACAATTCGTAAGCTGAATCATCAGAAGCATTAACTTGCCGTCCGACGTGATATTTTTTCTGGGCGAGGTCTTTGCAGATAAGCCCGTTCTTGCAGACGAGACGGAAGACGAGAGGTTCGACACGCAGACTGCCCAACCCCACTTCGCTGTTTGATACGACGAAACCGGCTTGAACAACGTCACCTACACGAACTTCAGCCTTGAGCCTACGGTTGACGACCTTCAAGTACAGATGAGTGGGAGTGACTTCGCACGATTCAATCTGCGCCCCGTTCATTTCTTGAATCACGGGCAGAACAGCCGCACACAACTCCAGATTATCGAGCCTCCGATAACGGTCGGAAAGAAAAGCTCTGACATTGCTGTCCAGTACGCGAATCATTCTCCGTTCAGGATTCTTTCCAAACCAAGTATTGACATTCCGGTCGAGCAGGGCAGGAGCCTCTTCCTGCATTTTCTTGTAGTACCGGAAAGGAATGTTGAGGCGAGAAGCTATCTGTTGATGAGCCAATTCACCGATTCCAAAGCCGTAAGTTTTTCCGTCAAGCGACAAGTGCAGGGTCGAGCCGTAAAAATCCGACTCCATTTCCAACGCACGAGTGTCCGCCAGAAAATCTTGCCGATTGAGACGTTGACGCTGAAGCTCTCGTCCCAGCTCCTGCAACGTTTTCCCTTGCTTCATAATTATCTCCTCCAATTCAAATGAACAACAGCCATAAAATAATTAAGACTACAGGAAGACAACCTGTTACTTGAAAGCCGATTCGGATGACTAACAAAAACATCACAAATTTGAATAGCCACATTAAATCGACGCTCGCAAATAGCCAATCAAAAATTTTTTGAACAACGCAATCAATCAACACTCGGAATAAAGTTTTGCCGATACTCTTCAGCCTCCTATCCTTATGAATTTTTGAATATGAACCACCTCGCTCAGATTTTTGACAAAAATAAAGACACAGGCGCATTGAGCACCTGTGCCTTTCATCAATGTTATAGTATGCAATTAATTTTGCTTGCTTTTACAATTCAAATTATCAGCCAAACAATAAGCGCAATGATTCCGATGATTACCAAAAAGATACCGCCGAGCGTTGATAAACAGCCGCTGTTCATGAACAAACACACAGCCAATAAGAAAAGCAAAAGCGGAGGGCAAGCGTCTACTCCCGCTCCCAAAATCTCTTCAAAAATCTCCCCGATTATACCGAGCGGCAGGAGAAGTAATTCTTTCATTTGAGCAATTTGGTATCATTGCCGCCACGAAGCATGGCATTATTTGCGAAAGCCGGCGAAATGTATTGCCCCGCGTTGTTCATGGTGTTTTCGGTAATTTGTCGCACGCTGTCCATCATCTTGGAGAAATCTTCGTCGATTGTCCGCATGAATCTGTCTGACGTTTCGATAATGTTGTTGAGTTGCTTTTCGACGGCGTTTTCCATAATCGAGCGCGCACGACTCTCTTCAGGAAATTTCGTATAAATGTTTTCAAGCTGAGCCGCCGCTTTGTCCATTGCCGCGTCCTGCAGAGCCGAGTACTGCCGCTGCTTGTCCTCAACCAAGGCAGTTGCGCGTTCGCGAAGTTCGATATTCATCATGCCCAGACTTTTTCCGATTGAAATTGTGCACTCCGCCATGGTTTTTTGATAATCGGCGATGGCTTGCGCAATTAAAGAGCCGCGCTCAATTTCCTTACGGGCAATCATGTCGTCGAGCTCCGCGTTGAACTTTTGGCGGTCAAACTCCAAGCTTTGCATAAATTTTGCTTCTTCTTGCTTGAGTTTTTGGTCGTGTGCCGCGTTTTTGCGTTGCTGATAAAATTCCAACTGACGACCGACAATTTCAAAAGGCTTTTCGATAATCGAGCCGCCGACAAATTTTAAAACTTTTATCAAGCTCATAAACGTTTTGCCTCCTCAATCTCCTTGTCGAGCAATTTTGTTTCGCGAAGGAAGGACATTTCCAGCTGAGCGAGTTGCGCCGTCCATTTTTGATTCGTGTCAATCAGCACGCCGAGCGACTCTATTTCCGCGTTGAAAAAGAAAGCTCGCGAAGATTCATAGCCCCAAGCCTCCACGAATTTTTGATACCACTTCAGAAAAATTTTCAAAATCTCACGGCGTGTGGCAAGCGGAATTTCCGAGTCATCGAACAGAGCTTTGCATTTCAACCAATGCGCCTCCAGCCACTTGAGTTCGTAGCGTTTCTTGTAGAGGAGTTGAACATTTTTATTTTTGTCTTCGTACAGGAAGCGGAAGAGGTCGGGGTTGCCGCTCAAAACATCTTCGACGAGCTGGCGGCGGCACTCTCTTGTTATCTCGATAAAATTTACGAGCGCGAAAATTTCTCTGTTGTCATTCATCGGACGCCGCCTCCGAAAGTTTTTTCGCGAAGAGCCGCGTTGAATTCTTCAACCTTTTTTGTCGTGAGGATGTCGATAAAATGCCCGCTCATCTTGAAACTTTTATCCATGTGTTCTTCTAAATGGTTAAGCCATTCGCGGCGCACGTCGTCGGCTATCGGTTCCGACTCCAATTTTTTTATAATCGCGGGCAAATCGTTTGCGTAAAAATTTTTGACTTCCCGCGTGTGCGTCGTGTGCAAGTCGTTGATGAATTCAATTTCCGACCGATAACTTTTCACGAGCCGCATATAATGTTCCTCGTAGTCGAAAAGCACTTGCGCAGTCGGGTCGGAACGCGCGGGCGAGTTCCTGTGAAATTTGCCGAAAGCACTGCCTCTGTTATCCATCGGTCTCCTCCACAATCAAATAAATCAGTTTTGTTTTTTTGCGCGCCGTTAAACGTTCAATAATGGATTCCGGCGTTCCTTCGCCGACTGACACCACGCGGTACTTGTCGTCGAAACGTTTGCCGAATTCGGCATTGAGATATTTGTCTTTAATGTTGTCGACCAAAGCGTCAATGCTGTCGATGTCTAATTTTTTGTCGCTTAACTCATAACCAGAAACAGTATTATCAGTATCACTGCGGCTATCGCGACGATTGGAATTAACAGGTTGCTCTTTTCTTCCGCTGGAGAACGTGGGCTTTGAGTACGGTTGCCCTGAAAAGGCTGCCCCGAAGTTTGATTGGGTTGTTCTTGGCGTGTAAGAGGAGGTTGAGTTTTTTTTTGAGCCTCAGCTTGTTGCAAACGATTGATTACAGTGCGCGTGGCGGCGATAACGTCGAACTCGCCGCTCTCCGCGATTTTTATTGCGTCGACGTTGGAGCAAAAATTTTTCCGTTCGGCGAGGCATTGCTCAAAAAGTAATTTGTCGCCGCGCCCGTCGGTTTCGTAAAGCGCAATGCCGTTAATTGTAGCGACGGGAGATTTTTTCCCGCCAACGCTTTTGGTTCCGCAACTTTCGTAGGAAGCAATTACGGTTTCGACGGTTTGATTATTCCACTTGGGCGCGAGAGTTTGCTTGAACATCTGCCAGAGTTTTGAATCGGAAACGTCGGGAACGCCGTTGCCTTTGAACGCATAGCCGAGAAAAATTTTGACTTCCCTGCCACGTTCGTCGTGAAGATAATTCGCGGCTTCCGCGCGGTCGTCCGCCGACAAATAATTATCGACAAAATATCTGAAGTTGCAAGCGACGCCCGCGATACAAAGTTTGCCATCGGTGGCGAACATGCAACGCACGCCGTTCAAAATGTCAACGTCGCGCATGGTGGGCAAAATTTTATTCATTGCCCACTGAACGTTCAAATCATTTGGACGCACCGCGAAATTTTGACTGAAGTCGCAGTAAAACGTTCGACTGTGAATGAGCGGAGCAATTTCCATTACACTAATACCTCCAAGATTTGTAATCCGCGCTACGCTGAAGGTCAGCCCACATTCGGCGAATGGCGTGCTTGTCTTGCCACGCGCCTTTATAAAAAATCATTTCGACAGCTTCAAGCTCGCGGTTCATGCGGTTAATGTCTTTAATATGTTCTTCCGAAAGTTTTTTGACTTGTTTTCTTAACGCGAAGTTAATGCCCATGAGAATCGGAAGGTGGACGTTAATCGGATCCAATTCGCCCTGCCAGTCGTCGTCTTCAAGGGTATCGCCGAGCGACACAGGGATTATCGCGACGAAAGTATCATTTCCACCGAAAAGACCTTCAAAAGCCTCTTCGACAATTTCGCGGATTTCGTCGGCATCGGTGTCGTCAATGCACATGTCGTATTTGGTGACGAGCATTCCGATTGGCGGCAAGCCTTGTTTTTCCTTCTTGAGTTTGTTCCGCAGTTCGGTGAGATAAGGATTGATTTGCCTGGCGCAACGGGTTTTGACTTTGCGGATTTTTTGCGACGTGCTACTACCCGTCAAGTTCGCGCCGTCAATGCAGATGAAAACCATTTCGGAATTCATTATGAAGTCTTTGAATGAATTGTAATCATCGCTGCCGGAGAGAT
The DNA here is from genome assembly GCA_017427545.1 of Selenomonadaceae bacterium. Taxonomy (GTDB): domain Bacteria; phylum Bacillota; class Negativicutes; order Selenomonadales; family Selenomonadaceae; genus Quinella. The sequence continues at coordinate 2,379 of JAFRSO010000045.1, read as the reverse complement.
TTCTCCTTTCCCTGACATCAAGCCAGCCGCCGGGATAATCCATCCATTCAAAAGAATGAATCGTCTCGTCATTGTGCCACAGATTGAAGTTGAACTTTTCAACGCAGTCTGTTCCGGGCGGGAAACGATTTCCCTTGCGCGATTTATCTTTGAGCATTTGGCAACGTCTCAAGAGAAATCTGTCGGTGACGGGGTCTGTGGCGACAACCATGTAATTGGCGGTGTCCATGCTCATGGCGTAATACATGCCGAGCAGATAACACGTCTTGCCCGAACCGTCTTCGCCTAAAATTGCAAATTTAGAACTTCCCATTTCCAAAGTCTCCGTCAAAGCTTAGAAATTATAATCCGCGATGCTTTGAAGGTCAGCCCACATTTGCTGAATGCCGCCCTTGCTCTGCCACGCGCCCTTGGCATAAATCATATCGATAGCCGAAAGCTCGCGGTTCATGCGCTTAAGACTTTTTTTGAAGTATTCGGCGACTTGACGATTATTTCTGATAGCTTCTTCTGTTTCGTAAATATCCTTTTGCAATTCGTCAGGGTCATATCCGCCAAAGAGCCAGCGAGTTATTCCCCAACGGTCATCCTCAATGCGTTTTTGTTCACGCGCCCAATCAAGATTTTTACGTTGCCTTTCAATCAGATATTTGCCATATTGGAGTTGTTCAATCAGCGCGAAGTTAATGCCCATGAGAATCGGAAGGTGGACGTTGAGCGGCTCCAATTCGCCCTGATATTCGTCGTCTTCGAGGGTATCGCCGAGCGACACGGGAATTATCGCGACGAAGGTGTCATTGCCCCCGAAAAGCCCTTCGAACGCCTCCTCGACAATTTCGCGGACTTCATCGGGATCAGTGTCGTCGGCGCACATGTCGTATTTGGTGACGAGCATTCCGATTGGCGGCAAGCCTTGTTTTTCCTTCTTGAGTTTGTTCAGCAGTTCGGTGAGGTAAGGGTTAATGTGTTTGGCGCAACGGGTTTTGACTTTGCGGATTTTTTGCGACGTGCTACTACCCGTCAAGTTCGCGCCGTCAATGCAGATAAAAAGCATTTCGGATTCCAGGATAGACTTCGCGACTTCCTGATACTGCCGGTCTGACACATCTCTTCGCGTGGTGTCCAGGTAGGCACCGGGATAATCGACCCACTGGAAGGGATGAATAGTCTCGTAGTTGTACTGCAGATTGAAGTTATATTTTTCCATTTGCTCGGTGCCGGCGGGGAAACGCCCGCGCCCGCGCGCTTTGTCGAGGAGCATTTTGTAGCGCAACGTGAGATTTTTGTCGGCGTCGGGGTCTGTGGCGACGACCGTGTAATTCGCAACGCTCATGCTCATTTCGTAGTACATGCCGAGCAAGTAACACGTCTTGCCCGAACCTGTCTCGCCTAAGATTGTAAACTTTCTTCCTTCCATTCCGTCTTCCTCCTGTGAAGAATTATTTTTTTGAGTAGAATTGTCTGCCGCTTTTACGGTGAGGCTTTGTTCGTTAAGCTCAAACGTGATGTCGCCGAAATCCGCATGATTTGTAACGACAACCGGCGTCGTGGCATCGTAACCGGCCAGCTTTATCGCTGTAGGGCTGAATTGAAGCAGGAGCTGTCCGCGTTTGACGACTTCGCCCGCCTCTACGCACGCTGTAAATTCTTTGCCGTTCATCTTGACGGTATCCATGCCGATGTGAATAAATAATTCGATGCCATCATTTGATTTGAGACCGATAGCGTGATTCGTTGGAAAAAGGACAGTTACTTCGCCGTCGAATGGCGCGTAAACTTTGTAGTCGGGATTTTTAATTGCAACGCCGCGCCCCATTGCTCCGCTCGAAAAAACCGGATCGGGGCATTCGTTGAGCGGAATCATTGTCCCGTACAGCGGAGAAGGCATCCGGATATTTCGTTTAGATTGAGGCTCGGAAGATGCCTCAAGTTTTTCGCGAATTTCGGGCGGTACTTCGGAGGGCGGAATTTCTCTTGTTGTCGTCGTGGACGAACTTTTTTTATCGTCGCTCGAAAGTGCCAAGCCCACTAAACCTGCCGCCGCCGCGCCTATGATTAAAGGGATCACATTATCACTGCCTTTCGGTGCTACTTGAGCCGCTTTTTGATTTCGTGCTTGATGATTTTCTTTCCGACTTCGCGCACGGGTTTTGAAGTCACAAGCTCTGCGGTTTTCTTCGCGCCGAGATTATTAAAGGCGGCTTTCAAAAGCGTCCCAATCAAAGAACTCAAGACAGACATTTCAATTACTCCTTTCAATTCTCCAGCTTGCGATTGATTGTCCAAACGTGCGGCTTGTCGCCCTGTCGACGCGGACATTTGCCGGGTTGAGGTTTGCCCATAGACACAAAGCGCGTCTCTTTCTTGCCGCAGTGACTG
>JAFRSO010000044.1 GCA_017427545.1 Selenomonadaceae bacterium | reverse complement strand
CGATTGAAACTTCCTTTCTTTGCGATGTTAAACTTCCTTTCTTTGCGTGTCCAAAGAAAATTAGCAAAAGAAAGGACACCTCGCAGGGGCGTTTACTCCTCATTGCCCCAACGTTGCGGCTAACCGTAACCGTTCGTGCCGCTAACGACGCTTCCTGCGTCGTGGTCGCGGCGGCCGTCATCCTTGACGGCCTCTAAAGTCACGCCGTTAATTTTTATTACGGCCTGGGTTTGCCGCACTCTGCACAGAATTTGCCTTTATTGACTGCGCCGCACTCGCATGTCCATTCATTGCTGACGGGTCGAGGCTTGCCGCACTCCGAACAGAATTTGCCCTTATTGACCGCGCCGCATTCGCATTTCCATTCGTTGACGACGGGTTTAGGCGCACCGCATTCCGCGCAAAAATTCCCGCGATTGTCTTCATGTCCGCAAGCCGAGCATTTCCACGTTGGAGGCTTCTGATGTTGAGATTGTTGAGCTTGCTGTTGCTGTTGAGCCATTGCGAACAAGTTGCCCGCGTTAATGCCGCCGGTTTGAGCCGCCATGCCCATTCCCATAAAACCTGTCATTGCCCCCGCCGTATTTTGAGCCGCCTGTTGCATTGCAGAGGCCTGCGCGCCCGTCAAATGTGCCGCCGCCATTGCCGGATTCCTCAACGCCCCGTTGCGCTGCATTTCCTTAATCATGTTGGCATCTTCTTCACTCGCGCTGACATTCGACACGCCGAACGATACGACCTTCAAGCCGCGCAGTTCGCCCCATTTTTTACTTAGGACTTCGTTTAGCGCGTCGGCAAGTTCTTGAGTGTGCGCGGGTAATGCCGAGTATCTGATGCCCATCTCCGAAATTCTCGCGAAGGCCGGTTGCAGAGCCGTCATAAGTTCGGTCTTCAACTGCGCGTCAATCTCCGAGCGATTGTAAGTGTCCTTGACGTTGCCGCAAACGTTCGTATAAAACATAATCGGATTGACGATTTTATAGCTGTAAGAGCCGAAACATTTAATCGCAATGTCCACGTCAAGCCCGATATTGTAATCTACGACGCGGAAGGGTATCGGGCTGGGCGTACCGTATTTGTTGCCGATAATTTCTTTCGTGTTGAAATAGTAAATGCGCTGATCTTGACCGGTGTCGCCGCCGAATGCAAACCTGTCCTTCATCGCGAAGAAAATATCCTGAATGTTTTCGACGATGGTTTTGTTGCTGTTGAAGAGGGAAGGCTCCGTCGACTTGTCGTAAATATATTCGCCGCTGTCCGCGCACAATTCGACAACTTTGCCCTGCTGGACAATCATCATGCATTGCCCGTCGTTGACAGCGATTTTCGAGCCGTTGGTTATGATGTTGTCGTCGCCGTCATTTGAACTCCAACGGCTGCTTTTACGCCTGTGACCCTTTGCAACCAAAATTTCCGGCGAGAGACTGTCGCAGTAAAAAAATTCTTTCCACTGGTCGCCGAGCACTCCACCTGCCGCCGCCAATGCCGCTTGAATTAAGCCCATGAAAAATCCCTCCAAAAATTTTTTGCTAATTATATCACGCGAACGCCTCCGCCGCAAAAAAAATTATCGGTCTGCAAAATCAGCAAACCGATTTTTTATAGCCCTTGCCGAAGAATCAATAATGACCTCTGCAAGCTTTGATTACGATTTGATTGCCTTCAATGTCATAAACCAAACGATTGGCGTCATCAATGCGGCGGCTGTAACCGAGTCCGTATTTCAAACGCTCCGGCTTACCTTCACCTTTCATCACACCGTCACGCTCAATGCTTTGCAATAAGCGATTAATTTTTTCTAAAGTCTTTTTGTCTTGAGTCTGCCAATAAAGATAATCGGCAAAACCTTTGTCTTCAAACAGCTTGTTCATTTACGAACTTCTCCCATTCTTCAGAAGTAAATTCGACATAGTGCCCTGCTTTAATGCTTTCAGTGCGACGTTCAATTTCCGCGTAAAAGCGTGCTGCACGAAGAGCTTTCAAAAGGTCGACGCCTTTACCTTCCGCGATTTGGTCTTTAATTTCCTCTTTGAAGAAAAACCATTCCCGCGGCGCAAAAGTTATCGGCTTGCTTTCGTCGATTACGTCTTGATCAAGCGTTTGTGCTTCCGACATTTAAATCACCTCAACTTAAGCGGACTTGACGAGGCGAACAATTTCTTCCGCGCCACCCTCCATTGTCTCCGCCATGATGACGTTGTGAATCGGCGATTCTTTTAAAATTTCCCTGCCGCGTTCGACGTTGGTACCTTCAAGGCGAACGACTACCGGTACCGGAATTGACTTGCCGTCGGACGAAATGATTTTTGCCGCGTCGACGATACCTTGAGCGACGAGATCGCATTTGTTTATGCCGCCGAAAATGTTCACGAAAATTCCTTTCGACTGCCCGCCCTCAAGCATAATCTTAAACGCTTCGGCAATTTTTTCGGGAGTGGAGTCGCCGCCGACATCGAGGAAGTTTGCAGGTTCGCCGCCGAAGTGCTTCAAAATATCGACCGTCGCCATTGCCAAACCCGCGCCGTTTACCATGCAGGCCACGTTGCCGCCGAGGTTGACGTAATTTAAGCCGAGTTTCGACGCATGAAGTTCTTTCGGATCCTCTTCAGTCTCGTCACGCATTGATTCAATATCGGGGTGACGATAAAGAGCGCTGTCGTCGAAATTGATTTTGGCGTCGAGGGCGATAACTTCATTTTCTGCCGTGACGACGAGCGGATTAATTTCGGCAAGCGAGCAATCTTTTTTCACGAAGGCGAGATACAAATTAATCATGAGCTTCGTAACCTTGCGGATAACTTCCTTGGGGAAATTCATTTTATACGCCATGCGCGTTGCCTGGAAAGGTGCCAGTCCGATAGCGGGATCAATGAACTCTTTAAAGATTTTTTCGGGAGTTTCAGCGGCAACCTTTTCAATCTCAACGCCGCCTTCCTCCGAACCCATCATCACGACGCGAGCCGTTGCCCTGTCGATGACGAAACTCAAATAATATTCCTTTTTGATATTCGAGCCGGCCTCAATCAAAAGACGCTTAACGACTTTACCTTCAGGGCCGGTCTGATGAGTGACGAGAGTTTTTCCTAAAAGTTCTTCGGCGTATTGACGAACTTCTTGGAGATTGTGCGCGAGTTTGACACCGCCGGCCTTACCGCGTCCGCCCGCATGAATTTGAGCCTTGACGACCGTAATATCTGCGCCGAGAGTTTGAGCCTGTTTAACGGCCTCATCAACCGTAAATGCTGCGCCGCCGTCGGGAACATTGACACCGTAGCCGCGCAAAATTGCCTTGCTTTGATACTCGTGGATATTCAAAATTATTCCTCCATTTTAGCTGAGTAGCTGTTAGCTGTTAGCTGAGTAGAATTCTAAAAGCTAGTAGCTAGAAGCTAGCAGCTTATTTCCTGTTCTTGAGCATGTAAACCGTTTGAGCCTTGAGCTTGCCGTCCGCAACATTTGAACCGCTCGTCTTGAACAAAAAGCCTCCGTCGACTGCTTGAGCGTGAATTTCATTTTGCGTCGCGTAAACGATAATCTCAATGCTTGCCGGTTCGGAAAAAACATTCGCGGCATTTTTCAAGCCGGCGTCAAGATAATCAATCGGACAGCCGGGATCATAGCCGAACATGCCAAGCTCCATTTCGACTTCGGCGGGTTGCGTGACGGGATAAATTTTTTCGTCGCCGAATTTTTCCCACGCCGCACCCTTTTGACAGGCGCGAACGTCAGCGTCAGGCAACGTGAAAATCATCTGCGCCGAAATGTCATCAATGCCCGCCGCCTCATAAGTAATGCTGATTTCGTTGTCGTTGGAAATGCTGTAAGTGACGGTTGCCGACTTCGAGCCGACTTGCGCCGTGAGTTTCACGCCCTCAATAATCTCTTCGCCCTGCCAACGAATTTTTGCGAAGTCATTACCGTCGTCGACGAGAATAGCGGCCGCGACGTCGTCCTTAATGACGAACTGATTCGTGAAATTTTTGTCGCGAAATCTCATCGACACGACACGCGCTCCGAGGTCGGTAACCTTGAGTTCGTTGCCCTTAGTGTTGCGAAGCGTCCAAACAGTAGCCTCACCAACAGTTTCCTTTTTGATTGACGGCATAAAAATTTCCCCCTTTTTAACAGTTAGGAGTTAGGAGTTAAAATCCCTTCTCCCATTTCCCATTTCCCTTTTCCCTTACGAAGAATATTTATCCAAAAGTTTTTCGTAGTCTTCTATCGGCAGCGGGCGTGAAAAGTAATAGCCTTGAATCGCAACTTCACCCAAGCTCGCCACGTAATCGCATTGAACTTTAGTTTCAACGCCTTCAACGACGACGCCCATACCCAATTCCTCCGCCAGCTCAACGATAAATTTCAAAATTATTGCCACGCGATGAGATTTTTCCAGCTCACGAATAAATGCCATGTCGACTTTGAGCGTGTCGAGCGGCATATCCTTCAGCATGTTCAGCGATGAATAACCTGACCCGAAATCGTCCATTAAAATTGAAAAGCCCAAATCTTTGAACGTCGAAATCATGTCGAGCAGTTGCAGTTGATTATCGGTGTACGCGCTCTCCGTGACTTCCAATTTCAGCATCCACGGTTCAAGCTGATATTTGTCCAGCAGACCGGCAAGAAATTCCGGAAGGTCAAGACTGTAAAAATTCAGCCGCGACAAATTCACGGAAATTGGCACGACGCTTTTGCCCTCATCAAGTCGTTTGCGTTGAAGTCGGCACGCCTCCTCCCAAACAAAACGGTCGAGCCTGACGATAAAGCCGTTGCGTTCAAAGACGGGAATAAATTTCCCCGGCGAAACCATTCCGTGTACAGGATGAAACCAGCGGACGAGTGCTTCGGCACTGGTGACGATATTTTTACGCGGGTCGAAAATCGGCTGAAGGTAAATCGTGAATTGATTCTCCAACAGGGCAGCTTCCATATTGCCGGCAATGAGTTGCTCCTCAATCATCTGTTCGCGCATTTTGGCATCGTAATAGGCGTAGCGCGTCAGATAACTTCCTTTGATTCGACGCAAGGCCATACCGGCACGGTCGCACATTTGATCAATCGGCAGGTCGCGTTTTTCAATGGGATAAATTCCTGCGAAAAATAAAATATTGTGGCTGATATGAAGTGATTGAATTCTGGCGTCAAGCTCTTTGATGACTTGTTCAATGTCGAGTTCGTCACGCGGCACGCACAAGATAAAATGATCGGCTTCTGCGCGACAACTTATGGTCGTCCGCGGATTGAATTTAATCTTGAAATAATCTGCCGCCGCCCGCAAAATCAAATTGCCGGTGTCGACGTGGAAAAGATCGTTGATAATTTTAAAGCAGCTGATATCCATGCAAACGATATAATAATCTACATCGAAGCGCGCGCCTAAAAGTAACATTGCCTCCCGATAAAAAGCCTCGCGATTATAAAGCCCCGTCAATGAATCAAATTTGCTGCCGACAGTCGGCACAATACCTTCAGCTTTCAAATCAAACCGCCTCCTTCGTTTCACATTCCAAAATTTTTTAAATCTATTCCACGCAAAAAAATAAATCCCTGCGCAAAAAAAATCGACGACAGAAATTTTATCTGCCGCCGATTTAGGAACTAGTAATTAGGAACTGGGAACTAGTAGGGATTAGAAACTAGTTCCTAGTTCCCAGTTCCTAGTTCCTAATTAATCTTGCGGTCTGGGTTTACGGATTAAGCCGAGAATGAAGCAACCTACAACCGAACCTACGATAATCGAGAGGAGATACATAAGCGGGTTGCCGATAGTCGGGACGACGAAAATGCCGCCGTGAGGAGCCATGAGCGTGCAGTCAAACATCATGACGCCGGCACCTGCAATGGCCGAACCTACAACGCAAGCGGGTATGACGTGGAGCGGGTCGCCTGCTGCGAAAGGAATCGCGCCTTCAGTGATGAACGACAAGCCCATTATGATATTGGTGGCAGTAGTTTTCTGTTCACTCTTGGTGAATTTGCCTTTGAAGAAAATCGTAGCAAGAGCAATGGCAATCGGGGGAACCATGCCGCCGGCCATAGCTGCCGCGATGACGTAATAGTTGCCGTCAGCCAAAAGTCCGACGCCGGTAACGTAAGCCGCCTTGTTGAGCGGGCCGCCCATGTCGACAGCCATCATGCCGCCGATAACTGCGCCCATGACGAGTTTAGCGGAAGGATCCATGCTTGCCAGAGTGTTCTTGAGAGCCTCATTGATACCTGCGACGGGCGGGCCGATAACGAAGTTGCAGATAAGACCGATAATCAAGACGCCGAGCAGAGGATAGAATAAAATCGGCTTAGTGCCTTCGAGTGAGGGCGGAAGGACGCTTAAAGCTTTTTTGAGCCAGTTGACGATGAAACCTGCGAGGAAGCCTGCGAGTAATGCGCCGAGGAAGCCTGAACCGTTGGAAGCACTCAATGCGCCGCCTACGAAACCTGCTGCCAAACCGGGACGGTCAGCGATAGACATAGAAATAAATCCTGCGAGAACCGGCAACATAAATCCAAATGACGCGCCGCCAATGCCCATGAATGTTGCTGCAGCCGGAGTGATTGAACCGAATTTACCGCGTTCTTCAGCCGGTAAACTGTTCAAGTCAACGGACGCGCCGTCAATCAAGAATGAAATGGCGATTAAGATACCGCCGCCGATAACGAACGGAAGCATATGCGAGACGCCGTTCATGAGGTGCTTGTAAACTTGACGACCGATACTTTCATTTTCACCGCCGCCACCACCGGCTTCACCGGCAGATTCGCCCGCCTTGGCGTGATAAATCGGAGCCGAGCCGCTCAACGCCTTGTCGATGAGTTCATCAGCCTTGTTGATACCGTCGGCAACTTTTGTGATGACAACGTGTTTACCGTCGAAACGAGCCATTGCAACGTTTTTGTCCGCCGCGACGATAATGCCGTCAGCCTTTGCAATCTCGTCGGCAGTCAGAACATTTTTCGCACCGCCTGAACCGTTCGTTTCAACCTTGATAGAAATACCGCGTTTTTTGGCATGTTGCTCAAGACTTTCCGCCGCCATGAAGGTATGAGCGATACCCGTCGGGCAAGCCGTGACTGCCAAAATCTGAATGTGATCGGCGACCGGAGCGGGCGCAGCACTTGCACTGTCAGCGGGAGCTTGGAACTTGCCGTCTTCCTTGTCGTCGATAATTTTAAGGAACTCTTCCTTCGTGGAGGCCTTGATAAGAGCTTCCTTGAAGTCGGGATCCATAACCATTGTGGCGAGCTTGGACAGAATCATCAAATGTTCGTCATTGCCGCCGTCAGGTGCCGCGATAGCAAAGAACAATCTGGCGGGGTTGCCGTCCATTGACTCGAAGTCGATACCTTCGGGGATTGTCATTGCCGCGAGACCCGGAGCCTTAACGCCGGCGGATTTTGCGTGCGGAGTCGCAATGCCGTCGCCAAGACCGGTGGTGCCGGACGCCTCACGAGCAAAGACATCTTTTTTGTACTGTTCTTTGTTCTTGAGGTTGCCGCCCTTTTCCATCAAGTCAACCAAATGCGATATTGCATCGGGTTTATCCTTGACTTTGGCACCGAGATCAATGCTCGCATTTTTGAGCAGATCGGTAACTCTCATAGTGCACTTCTCCTTACTACTAATGAATGAATAATTTCTTGTAAGGAACAAGGAATAAGGAACAAGGAACAAGTTTTTACTAATCCCTACCAGTTCCTAGTTCCTAATTACTAGTCCCTAATATATCAATCGGCGATTAAACCGACTGTTGACATGTTATGAGAAAATACTTTTGATTTTGTTGAAGAGTTTTTCGCCCAAAGTCTCGTCATCTTCGGTGGCAACGAAGGGTTGAGCTTGACCCGCCTCAATGCGTTTGAAAAGTTGCTCCGGCTTACGAATACCGGTACCGACCGCCGTTTGAATCATCAATTTTCCGTCGAAACGCTTCATGGGAATTCTTTTGCTTGCCGCGATGATAACGACGTCGGCATTTTTAATTTCCTCGTCGCTTAACGCATGATAGACGCCTGCCGCGCCGTGAACTTCAACGCGAATACTCAAGCCCAATTTCTCGGCACATTTCTTGAGGGATTCACGAGCCATAAACGATGAAGATATACCCGTCGGACAAGCCGTGACTGCGATAATTTTCGTGTTGGAGGAAACATCAGGTTCGGGAGTTTCAGTCTTGGAGCGTTCAATTTCCTTGTCGTCGATAATTTTAATGACTTCGGCGGGTGATTTTGCCTTGATAAGATTTTCCTTGAAGTCGTCGTCCATGAGCAAAACTGCGAGCCGTCCCATATTCGTCATTGCGGTATCGTCGGCCTTTTCGGGAGCGGCAAATAACATCAGCAGTCGCGCAGGTTTGTTGTCGAGTGAATTAAATTCGACGCCTTCGGGCACCGTGATTATCGAGATTGCCGGACGTTTGACGGCATTGTTTTGAGCGTGCGGAGTCGCTAAACCGTTCGCAAGCCCCGTTGAGCCTTGAGCTTCGCGCCGCAAAATGTCACGCTTGACAACCGCCTTATCTTTGATTGAACCGGCCGTCATGAGCAAATCAACGAGCATATCAATAGCTTCATTTTTGTCGGCGGGACGCACATTGAGCGCGATTGATTTTTTCGAGATAAAGTTTGTAATTTTCATTTTTAACACAACCTTTGTCGTTTATTCGGCAAGGGGTTATTTTTCAAGAGATTTAAGCAGAGCTTCGACTTCGGGACGCGTAGCAAGATTTTCGGAGAATGCCGACGCCGAGCCTGTGCAAAGACCCATTTTGAATGCGCGTTCGTAATCGCCGTTGCTTTCAATGTAGCCGGCAACAAATCCCGCGACCATTGAATCGCCTGCGCCGACCGAATTAACGAGCTTGCCTTTGGGAGCCGGTGATTTAAAGAACGTCTTGCCACCTTCGGGAACGAAAATTGCACCATCGCCCGCCATTGAAATCAGAACGTTGCGCGCGCCTTTATCCTGGAGTTTTTTGGCGTATTCGACAATTTCCTCATCAGTCTTGAGCTTGACGCCGAACATGTCGCCGAGTTCGTGATTGTTGGGTTTGATGAGCCACGGATTAAATTTCAAGACTTTAAGCAGAAGACCTTTTTCCGCGTCGACGACAAAACGAATGCCCTTGCCTTGAATGCGTGAAAGAGTTTGCTCGTACATATCATCGGGGAGAGTGTTTGGAATTGAGCCGGAAAGAATCAGCGTATCACCTTCGCCGAGCTTTTCGAGTTTTTGGAAGAGTTCCTCACGTTTGGCGTCGCTGATTTTGGGACCTTGACCGTTAATTTCGGTTTCGACGTCAGCTTTGATTTTGACGTTAATGCGGGAGAAACCATCGTCGAGTTTGACGAAATCATCAGCGGCGTTGAAGTCGCGGAGTTGACGAACAATTTCATCGCCCGTGAAGCCCGCCAAAAATCCTGTCGCCGTCGATTTGTGTCCGAGGTTGCCGAGAACGATTGAGACGTTGACGCCCTTACCGCCGCCGAGCACTTGCTCATAAGTCACGCGGTTAATTGCGCCCGTCGTAAGCTTGTCGAGCCGAATGATGTAGTCAATCGCCGGATTAAAAGTTACGGTGTAAATCATCAAAGTTTCCCCCTTGCAAATTGATTGAAAATTTTCAAACGTGATTATACAACAGCAGTAATTACATTTCAAGGTAACTTCAGGGGTTTGAAAAATTTTTATGCTTGAGTTTAGATCTACTTTTTCTTTGCGTGCCCAAAGAAAAAGTAGCAAAAAGAAAAGGCACCTCGCAGGGGCGTTGACCGCTCGTGACTTTAATGTTGAGATAACCCGAAGCCTAGAGTGCCGCTAACGACGCAATCCTGCGTCGTGGTCGCGGCGGCCGTCATCCTTGACGGCCTCGAAATCATAAAAAATTTTTATGCTTGAGCGAGCCGCAAAATTTCTTCCACAACTTGTTCAATCGTCAAGTGCGTTGTGTCCAAAAGTACGGCATCTTCAGCTTTGGCGAGCGGCGCAATTTCTCGTTCGGAATCTTGTTTATCGCGCAGAGAAATTTCCTTTTGAATTTGCGCAAAATCCGCAGCGAATCCTTTTGACTTCAACTCTTCAAAGCGTCGACGCGCCCGCTCCTCAACTGATGCCGTCAAGAAAATTTTCAAGTCAGCGTTCGGCAAAACCTGCGTGCCGATGTCGCGACCGTCCATTATCACCGAACCTTGAGCCGCCATTGCCCGCTGAAGTTCCGTTAATTTTTTCCTGACGAAACCGACCTTTGCAACGTCCGACGCCCCGCGACTTACTTCGGGTGTACGAATTTCTTTCGTGACTTCGCGACCGTCAAGAAAAACTCTGGCCGCCTCGTCAAGCCTGATGTCAATGTCCGAAGCAACCTTGACTATCAATTCCTCCGTCAATTCCTCATTCCTAATTCCTAATTCCTCATTGCATTTCAGCGCAACCGCCCGATACATTGCGCCGGTATCAATGTAAGTGTATCCGAGTCGCGCCGCCACGATTTTTGAGACTGTACTTTTGCCCGCACCGGCCGGCCCGTCAACCGCAATAATTTTTTTCATGTGAAATTCTCCTTTTGACTTTTGAGCTAGTTATATCACCGCGAAAAATTTTTTGCAATGCCGATTTTAGCTGCTAGTTCCTAGTTCCTTGTTCCTTGTTCCTTTTTCTGATATAATTCGCCTAAAAATTTTTTGAAGGGCAAAGTTTTACAATGAAAGCATACAGAACTTTTATAAAGCTCATGTCGATTTGTGCGGCGGGAGTAATTTTGAACGTCGTCGGCGTCATCATCACGAAGACTTTCAACCTGTCGATTTACCTCGACACGATTGGCACGATTTTAATTGCGGCACTCGGCGGATATGTACCGGGAATTGTCGTCGGATTCTCCACGAATTTACTTGGCGCACTCTTCGACACGGAAGAAATTTTTTACGGCATGGTCAGCGTTTTGCTTGCAGTATTGACGGCTTTTCTGGCGAGCAAAGGTTATTACGACAAATTCCCGAAAGTTTTATGGGTAATTCCCGCGTCAGTTTTACTCACGAGCATTAACGGCACGATTATCGAGGACATGTTGAGAATTTCCAACGCGCTCGGCTCATGGGAATATCTGCCAAAAATTTGGGAACATTTCATGGAACATTTTTATGCAGAACTGCCCGATAAAGCTTCGGCGATTATAACTGCTTTTATTGCGCTGAAATTTATTCCGCCCGACATCAAAGAGAACTTTAAATCGCTGGGCAGAATGCAAGCTCCGGTGTCATCGGAAATGCAGAAGGCCATTAGCGCGAACAGTAAATTTGTTTCCTCATTGCGGACGAAAATGCTGTTCAACCTCATGTCAATAACGCTGTTCGTAGCAATTTTTATCTCCGCCATAAGCTACACGATTTACCAGGATTCAATTATCGAAGACCGCCAGAGGATTGCTGACGGGATAATTTCAATGGTCGTCAATGAAATCAATCCAAAGCGCGTAGACGAATTTTTGGAAAAAGGCTATCAGGCGGAAGGTTACAAGGAAGTTGAGCGGGAGCTTTACAAAATCCGCGCGAGCAATTCCGATATAAAATTTCTGTACGTTTACAAAATCATGGAGGACGGTTGCCACGTCGTCTTTGATTTGGATACGCCCACGATTGAAGCGTCCGAGCCGGGTTCTGTTGAAGAGTTCGACGAATCTTTTGAGGAACTTTTACCCGACTTACTAGCCGGAAGACCTATCAGACCGATTATCAACAACGACAAATACGGCAACTTGCTGACGATTTACAAGCCCGTTTACAGCAGTACCGGCAAATGCGTTTGCTACGCGGGAATAGATTTTTCAATGGAGATTCTCAACGACTACGGCAGAATGTTTATCACCAAAGTCATTGCACTTTTCTCAGGCGCAGTCATTTTAATTTTCGTACTCGTCTTGCTTTTCATTGAGAACAATATAATTTTGCCCGTCAACACGATGGCTTATTGCGCCAGAAATTTTGCTTATGACAGCGAAACGGCTCGCGAAAAAAATATCGAACGCATGAGGAGCTTGGACATTAGGACGCATGACGAAATTGAAAATCTTTACTCCGCCTTCCTCAAGACGACTGCCGACAGCATGCACTACTTTGAAAATCTGCGCAAGGCAAAAATCGAAGTCGCCGTTATGGATAAACTTGCTCACACCGATTCGCTGACGGGGCTTAAAAATAAAACTGCTTACGCCAAAAAAACTTCAGACTTCGACGCCGCCATTGCCAAAGGTCACGCGGAATTTTGTATCGTGATGGTCGACGTGAATTATCTTAAGCGCGTCAACGACACTTACGGCCACGAGTACGGGAATATTTATCTGATTAACGCCGGCAAGCTGGCCTGCGAAATTTTCGGCGAGGAGAATGTTTATCGGATTGGCGGCGATGAATTTGTTGCTGTTCTTGACGGTGAAAATCTTGCAAAGAGTGCGGAGCTTGTCGAAAAATTCCGAGGCACGGTTAAACGTCTGCAGCGTGATAAAAAGCTGGAGCCTTGGGAAAAAGTTTCGGCGGCAGTCGGCGTTGCCTATTACGATGAAAATTCCGATAAAAGTGCGGAAGAAGTTTTCAAGCGGGCTGATGCCGACATGTACAAAAATAAATTGGCGATGAAGGCGGTTAGGAAAGATTGATGACTTGCGGCTTGATAATCCCGACGCTAAACGCGGGCGGACAATTCCAAAAATTACTCGAACAAATTGCGGCGCAAACTCTCCCGACGAAAAAATTAATCGTGGATTCTGAATCGGCGGACGGCACTGTTGAGCTTGCGAAAAAATTCGGGCTGGAAGTTTTAATAATCCCGCGAAAAACTTTCAATCATGGAGCGACGCGGCAGCTTGCGTTGGAAAAAATTTTGCCGCTCGACGTGATAATTTTCTTGACGCAGGACGTTTTGCTAAAGGACGACGATTCACTTGCAAGGCTGGTAAAAATTTTCGACGAAGATAAATCGGTCGGCATGAGTTACGGTCGACAGCTCCCGCATGATAACGCGACGAATGAGGCGGCGATTTTGCGAGCATTCAATTATCCGCCGGAAAGTCAGTTGCGCTCCTTCGACGACAGAAAAATTTTCGGACTGAAAACGGCGTTCGCGTCAAATTCATTTGCGGCGTATCGCGTTGAGGCTCTGCAAAATGTCGGAGGCTTCCCGAAGAATGTGCCGCTTTGTGAGGACATGTACGTTGCGGCTAAAATGTTGATGGACGGTTGGAAAATTTTTTATGCGGCGGACGCGCAAGTTTTTCACTCGCACAATTACACGGCCGCGCAGGAGTTTCGACGCTACGTTCAGATTGGAAAATTTCACGCGCAAGAAAGTTGGATTCGTGAAACTTTCGGTTCGGCTGAAGGTGCCGGCAAAAAATTCGTCTTGATGAAACTTTCCATGTTGGCAAAAAAAAATCCCCTCGATTGCGTCGGAGCAATCTTCAGGGACGCCGCAAAATTTCTCGGCTATCGTATCGGCAGGCTCTCTTGAGCCTCATTTTTTTGTCCAGCCAAATTCTTCAAAACTCTGTCGCCAGGCAATGCGCTCGTAAAAATCTTTCATGGTGTTTTGAGCAGTGTTGAAAATCGGGACGCGCTCCAATGCGAAAAAATTACTGCCCCTGTCCACGACACCGTATTTAATCGTGAACGCGCCCTTGTAGCCGACATCCTGCGCGATACCGGCAATGTGCAAGTTGTAAGTGCCGGTCGGATAAGCTACAAATTCTATCGGGTGCCCTAAATTTTCCTCAAGTAAATTTTTCGAGTTGAGCAGCTCGGTACGAATTTCATCGTCAGGCAATTCCTCAAGCTTAGGATGCGTGAGCGTGTGAGATTCAATCGTCACGCCGTTAGCTTCCAATTCCTTGAGCTGATCCCACGTCATGTAGCCGGGATAAACGCTCGTGAAGGCGGGGATAATAAAAATCGTCGCCTTGAGGTTGTACTTCTTGAGAATCGGAAAGGCGTTTGTGTAGTTGTCAATGTAGCCGTCGTCGAAAGTGATAAGCACGGGCTTGGGCGGCAATTCAATCTCGCCGTTAATCCCCGCGTAAAGTTCGTCGGGCGTTATCGTGATACAGCCGCTGTCGACGAGAAATTTCATCTGCGTTTCAAAGTTGGCGGGCGACACTGCAAGCGGATTGGCTTTGTTGTCGATTTGATGATAATTGAGCACCAAAATTTTCGGACCTTCGGAGATGGCAGAAATTTCGTCGACGGTTTGAGCCTGCGAATGATAAAAGCCCAGTCCGATAATCATCAGCGCAATCAGAAAAAATTTTTTCATTTCGGATTCCTAATCCTTAAGGAACCGGGAGGTGTTTACTTTAGAGGCCGTCATGGATGACGGCCGCCGCGACCACGACGCAGGAAGCTTCTTAGCTTCTAGCTACCAGCTACTAGCTAACAGCTCTCCCGCTAAATGGACGCGCAAAGAAAAAGTAGTTCAATAAACACAAAGTAGCTTTAAACGCTGCGAAATAGTTATTCAACACAGCCCGGATTTAAACTCCTAACTCAATCAGCGGGACGCTCACCGGTCTTGCCGGTAAACTTATGATACTTGCCGCCCTTACGACGATTCATCAACTCGGCAAAAAGTTCTTCGGGCTTAATGGCATGCCACGCCAGCAAAACTAAGCAGTGATACCACAAGTCGCCCATTTCGTAGAGAATTTTATCATGGTCACCATTCTTCGAGGCAATGATAGTTTCAACAGCCTCTTCGCCGACTTTCTTTAAAATCTTGTCATGCCCCATGTTGAAAAGATAATTGGTGTAGGAGCCTTCGACGGGGTGACGCTGGCGGTCTTTGATGACGGAGTAAAGTTCGTAGAGTACAAGCGATAAATCTTCGGGCGGCTGTTCAATGACGGCGGGAAGATTTTTATTTTCGTCGAGCCTGCGCCCGCTGAAGCATGAATAAGTTCCCGTGTGACAAGCAACGCCCGTCTGATGAACTTTTACCAGGAGCGTATCACCGTCGCAATCGTAGTAAAGAGCCTTGACCTGTTGAACGTTGCCGCTGGATTCGCCCTTCTTCCAAAGAGTTTGGCGGCTGCGGCTGTAAAAATGCGTGTAGCCCGTTTCAATCGTTTTCTTGAGCGATTCTTCATTCATATAGGCGAGCATCAAAACTTGCCCGCTCTCCTCCTGAACAATCGCGGGGACAAGTCCTTGCTCGTCGAATTTAATCTTGCTGATGTCAATTTCCATAAAAATAGGCCTCCTTTGACGCGCATATTGTAGCGAATTTTTGGAGGCAAGGCAAGCGGTTAGCTGCTAGTTGTTAGCTGCTAGCTACTAGCTGCTAGTTGCTAGTTCTAGCCCCAATCTTTTCAGCCAAACGTCGACGCAACTCGGCTTTGAATTCTTCCGCGCCCGATTGAAATTTAACTTCGACGCAGATAACGTAAATCGGAATATCCCAATTTTCTTTGGCGACCTCGTCGGGAATTTTAACGGCGTCTTTTTCCGTGACGATAATCATTTCCGCCGCGAACGAATCAGCTTGCCGCAAAATGTCTTCCATTTCCATAATCGTGTAGTCGTGGTGGTCGGGATAGCGAAGACTCGAAATAATTTCCGCGCCCAAATCACGCAGCGTCCTTTCAAATGAAGCGGGATTTCCGATAGCTGAAACCGCCATAACTTTTCGACCGCTGATAGTCTCGACGCTGACACCTTCGCCCGCCAAATCAATCGACCATTCGGCAAGCGGTATCAAGCAACGCGGATCGTGAATACTCTCGACAATTTGCGCGGTGGAATTATATTTGCGGACGGTTTCACGAATCAAATCGCAGGAACCTTCGCGAGCCTGATCAACCTTCGTCATCAAGCAAACGTCCGCGCGGCTGATATGTGAAATTGATTCGCGGAGAGTGCCTCGCGGAAGTAAATGGCCGTTGCCGAAAACTGACACCGCGTCAATCAGCAAAATATCCAAGTCGCGAATAACCTGCCAATGTTGATAGCCGTCGTCGAGAATCACAACTTCCGCACCGAAATTTTCAATGGCGTATTGACCTGTGACGGCACGTCGCGCGCCAATCAAAACCGGGACGTTCGGCAAATGTTTTGCGAGCATGTAAGCTTCGTCACCGGCCTCTTGAGCGTCCATGTTCAAATTTTTTCCGTCGCTGACAATGCCGACTTCGCCATAAAATTTCGCACGATAGCCGCGATTCAAAATCACGACACGATAGCCCATGTCGCGAATTTCCTTCGCAAGCCGTTGAGCCGTTGGAGTTTTACCGGTACCGCCGACCGTGATATTGCCCAAACTTATCACGAAACATTTCAGCCGCTCTTTACCCGAAAATCCCAGCTGATAGCCGAGCAGTCGCAGATTGACGAGACCTTTATAAATCAGCGAGCCGAGATAAAGTACAAAAATTATCAGCGGCGTAAAAATTCCGCGAACTTCCTCATCATGAATCAGCTTCAGAAAATACGTTTGAACGTTTTCAATTTTTTCAGTCGTGCGAAGGCGGCGAGCATTTTCCCTAGCTTCATATTCGTTGAGCATTTGTCGCAGGAGGATTGCCGATTTGCGGGACGCGCCGCGGTTTTCGTGGACAATTTTAATCGTCTCCTCCTCAAGGCGTTGACGCTCAATCGGTTCGTCGAAAAGCCTTTTGACCTGCGCAGAAAGTTCGTCGGCATTGTTGACGGTTATACAGGCGTTGCGATTTTTGAAGAGCGCGTGCAAGTCCTTGAAATTTTCCATGTGGTGGCCGACGATGATAGCTTTGCCGTGAGCAGCCGGCTCTAAAATGTTATGACCGCCGTGAGAAACGAGACTGCCGCCGACGTAAATCACATTGCCGACGCTGTAAACCTGTCCGAGTTCGCCGATTGTGTCAAGGATAATTATATCTTCATTTGTGGGCGGACGCTTCTGAAGTTCGGTGCGAGTCCCGACGGTAAAACCTGCCGCCTTGCAAAGTGCGACGACTTCACGAGTGCGCAAAAGTTCACGCGGGGCAATGACGAGCCTGGCTTGAGGATGATTTTCGCGAATGGCCTTGAACGCTTTGAGCACAAAATTTTCTTCGCCGCGATGAGTACTGCCCGCCAAAAAAATTTCCTTAGCGTCAGTCAAACCCATGTCCGCCAAAATTTTTTGACGTTGAGCGTCCGTCACGTCGGTATAAGTCTGATCAAATTTCGTGTTGCCCGTGACTGTGATGAGTTCTTCAGGCGCACCGAGCTGTTTAACATATCCCGCGTCAACCGGCGATGCCATTGCGAAAAGTTTCACCGTGGAAATCATGTCCCGCAAAATCGAAAACATGTACTTGTAACGCTTGACGCTCTTTTCAGAAATTCGCCCGTTGACCATCATAACCGGCACATGATTTTCCCTGGCAGCCTTTAAAAAATTCGGCCAAAGTTCCGTCTCGACGTTGAGGAAAACTCGCGGGAAAATTCTTTTGAACACGGCCGCTGACACGAACGGTAAATCCAGCGGGAAATAAATTATGCTGTCCGCGTCCTTGATGATTCGGTTAGCCATTTCGTAGCCCGAAGTTGTCACGACCGAAACTAGGATTGGCGATTTGGGAAATTCGCGGCGAAATTCTTTGATTAGCGGACTTGTCGCCACGATCTCACCGACTGACGCTGCGTGCACCCAAATACAATTTTTTTTCGCAACAGGATCGAGTGCGCCTTTCGGGAAAAATCCGAAACTCTGTTTGATTCGCTCCACGAAGCCGCGCTCACGTATTGAACGAATCATGAACACCGGAATAATTAGAATCACGACGAGTATCGCCGCAAGGTTGTAAAGTACTTGCAATGAACGTGCTCCCTTTTTTCAATTAGGAATGAGGAATTAGGAGTTGAAAATCCCTTTCCCATTTCCCTTCTCCCTTTTCCCTTAAAATTATAACACAGTGCGCAAAAAAAATCTGCCGTGTTCAGCGACAGATAAAAATTTTTCGCAAGGTTCAAATGAGCGGTTCAAATTCCTTTTGCTTTTCTGGAGAAATACCGAGTGCATCCATTGCCGATTCTGCCGATAAGTGTAAAGTTTCCATAAGATTACGGATATTTTCAAGCAAAGTTTCCATTTTACCTTCTTGACGCCCTTCTTGACGCCCCTTTTGAAGACCCTCCTCGCGACCTTGAGCTATGTAGAATTTTTTAGCGTCTTCCTCATTCCAAACAAGATTAACCATGTCAAACACCTCGTCAGATAAGCGGCGAAAGTTCCTTTTGTTTTTCCGGAGAAATTCTGAGTGCATCCATTGCCGCTTCTGCCGATAAGTGTAAAGTTTCCATAAGATTACGGATATTTTCAAGCAAAGTTTCCATTTTACCTTCTTGACGCCCTTCTTGACGTCCCTCTTGACGCCCCTCTTGACGCCCTTCTTGAAGACCTTCCTCGCGACCTTGAGCTATGTAAAATTTTTTAGCGTCTTCCTCATTCCAAACAAGATTAACCATGTCAAACACCTCCCACTCGTGTGCCTTCAAAAAATCGCGCATGATATCATTTTCAATGCACCATTTCATTGCGGCAAGAATTGCTTCGCCACGTTTCATGCCCGCCGCCAGATAAAATTCAACACGCTCAATGAAAACGCTGTAGTCGTGCAACGGACGACAATTTTGAATCAAGCGAAATTTTTCGTTGTAGTTGATGTTGAAAACCTTGACGGTCAATTCAATATCGCCCGCCATAGAAAAAGCGTCCGAAAGTTTCAGCGTACTAACTTCAGGGCATGGCTCCTTGCCGTTGTAAAAGACAAAAAATCTCGGCGCGGGCAAGTGAATCATTTTGGTTCGATAAATGAAATTATCGCCGGCTTGAGGTTTGTACAGCAACGACAGATAGAAAAGCATTCTCAACGGCATGTTTAAATTCTGCGTGCTCTGATGCTCGAAAAATATAAAGCAACTTTCCCCCGCGCTGAATGAAACATCATTGCGCAGACTGCTGAATAAAATTTCGTCAACCGAATTTTCGCTAAGTTGAGAGGCTTTCAAGTTCAAACCGGTAACCGCGTTGCAAAGTTGCACAAAATTTTCCGCGTTCTTGAAATATGCCCTGAACAGCGAATCTTTATAAACTCTCTTCGATTCGTCCATTAATCCTGCTCCAAAAAAATTTTTATCAATTATATCATAACTTGCCGCGTCACGGAAAAATTTTTATCAAGAAGTCCGCGCAGCCTTCATCGCCAATTTATTCGCGTACATTTCCTTATCAGCCCGCTTGAAAACTTCGTCGGCAGTTTTATCTTTTGCAGGCTCGAAAAATGAAAGTCCTACCGCCGCCGAAACTTTTTCCCAAGGCTCCAGCAACTTGTTGGCATTTTTACGCGCCATTTCAGCTTTGAACTGCTCAACGAAATATTTGCACAGAGAAACTTTTTCGCCTTCAATCACCACGACAAATTCATCACCGCCAATCCGATAAACATGCTCCTCACCGAAGACCGAACAAATTAACTTGCCGGCGTTTATGAGGTAAGTATTGCCGCGCTCGTGACCGTAAGTGTCGTTGACGCGCTTAAGATAGTTCACATCGACCATCACGATACAAAATTCCGCGTCGCCCGCAGAAATTTTTTTATCCAGCCGCGAAGTCGTCTCATCATAGGCGGCTTTATTTTTTATGCCGGTCAACGAATCCTTATGCGCCAGCTCGTCCATTTCGGCAACTTGACGCTTCGCACGCCGCAATCCCTCGAAATAATCCATGGCATTTTGCGTCGTCTTAATCAGCGCGTGATATAAATTTTCTATCTCGTCGCCCGTATGAATATCCAACTGCTGAATCTGCTCAAGATTATTTTTACAGCCCTTGTCGGTGTCGTAAACAAAATTTCCCGCGCAATATGACATCGTGTTGACGGGCAGGACAATATTGTTTTCGACGAAACGCAAGCCGATAACGAAGACGAAAATAAAACATCCCGAAAACAGCGCGAGAACTTTAGCGGTAAAAGCCCTGCCGTAATCTGAAATTAAACCCAGCGACATTTCAATCACGACGTAACATTGAGCATTGCCCGCCGCGTCATAAACCGGTTTGTAAATCGTCAATCGGTTACCGGAAATAATCGGCTCAATCGGTTTGCCGGCAAGCAAGTCGTCGAGGTAAGGCAAAATATTTTCGTCGGGCGGAGAATTTATATCGGCGTCGAAAATTACACGGCCGCCTTGAGCAGAAAATTTTTCGACGCGCAAACTTCTGACATCAACGTTGCTGTGTTTTATGCTGCGGAGATTTTCTTTCGAGGCGTCAAGATTTGCAATGTCAATTTGATCGGCGGCAATCGCGGCAAGTCCGTCACCGATTTTTATTTGCACGCCAACGCAAGCTTGCTCAAAAATTCTGTAGCTGATTGAGGCAATCGACGCCGCAATAAACAGCGAACTCAACATCAATATCAAAAGAACTTTCACACGCAGTGACGATTTCGGGCAGTTGCCTTTGTAAAGCGCGCTCCTCATTTCGACGGTCAAAGGTGCTTGCTTTTGTCCCAGACCGCGAAAAATATTTTTCACCTGCGCCGGCAAAGTTTTCATCAGCACAAATGCCGCCACAATCATTAAGCCCTTGTCGGCAAGCTCTTGCAAAAAAATCGTCGTGAAGTGCATTTGAATTTCGCTCAAGGCCTGGACGACGCCCGTGCAAAATAAAAATTTCCCGATGACTTCGCTTAAAATCGTCGCCACCAATGCCAGCGCGGGTATTGCCGAGAGCGTCTTGAGAAAACTTTTAAAGACATTTCGTCGCGCAAGGAACGTCGTATAAATCGCAATGAAAATGCTGACCGAGCAATAATACATTTCGGATTCGTCGACGAATGACGCTAAAAAATTTGTGGCAAATCCCACGACGATTGCCGGTACGTAGCCGCTCATCATGGCGATTAAAATTGTCCCGCCCGTGTCCAAATACAACGGCAACTCAAAAGTTTCCGCGACGAATGCTCCGAACAAATTCAGCGCGATTGCCGCGGCGCATATCAAAATCGGTGACGGATAATTTCTTTCTTGCATAAAAATTTTTACCTCAATAGTTTTTGCCCGATTATATCACAAAAAAATTGCCGCCCGTTAAAGCGACAAAAAATTTTTCGTGGGAAGCTCACGCGATAAATTTTGCGTAACTGCCCGTTTTAGTCTTGAACACTTCGAGCCGGACGGGCATTCGATTTTTTATCTCTTCGACGTGCGAAATTATCCCGACCAATCGCCCGCCGCTTTGCAATTCAATCAACGTCTTCATTGCGAAATCAAGCGTCTCCGTATCCAAACTGCCAAAGCCCTCGTCGATAAAAATCGTGTCGAGTTCAATGCCGCCCGAATTGTTTTGAACGACTGCCGCCAATCCCAATGCCAACGACAATGACGCCAAAAAACTTTCACCGCCGCTCAAAGTTTCGATAGGTCGAGCCGTGCCGGTGTATTCGTCCAAAATTTCCAAGTCCAAACCGCCTTTTTTCTGACGGCCGATGACATCTTCTCTGTTTTGGAAGCGATAACGCCCGCCGCTCATCTTCTCCAACCGATTGTTCGCCTCACGAATAACGTCCTTAAACATCGTCGCAAGATAGTAGCGTTGGAACGAAATTTTGGAAGTCTTACCGTTCGCCACTTCCGAAAGAGTCTTCCACATCAAATAATTTTTATCTGCAGATTTGAGCTTGTCGGCAAGTTCGGAAATTTTTTTTGCAATGTCCTTGAGCCGCTCAATTTTCTCCGAAAGTTTTGCATTAGCCTCAATCGCTGAACGTTCAGCTGATTTCGTGTCTTCAAAAATTTTTTTCAGCGCGCGCAAGTCCGGTTGAGTTTTTCCTTCGACCCGCACGGCAACTTCGGATTTATTTTTTTCAGCCGCCGCGACTGTCGACTTTTGAGCCGCCAATCCCTTTTCCAGCCGATTGAAATTTTCTTGCGCCGTGTGAAATGCAGTGTTGAGTTCGTCGAGTTTTTTTGTTTCCGAAGAAATTTCCGCGTCCAAAAGTTTTTCGTCCGCCAAATATTTTTCGTCGACTTCACGAGCCATCGCCGCAACCTCACCGCGCAATTTTTCAGCCGCGCCCGAAAATTTTTTATCAGTCTCCTGCGCCGCCGAAAGTGCTTTATCTGTCTCCGAAATTTTTACTTCGCCGTCTTTGATTCGTACGCGCCAACGCTCCAATTTCTCCACGTTCGCCGAAATTTTATCGACTTCCGCTTGAGCCTCCTTAACCGTCAAGACTTCCGACTTTTCCGCCAAATCATTTTCCTTAGTCTTGAGTTCACTCTTCAAGCCCGCTAATGTTTCAGCGTCGGAATCTTTTTGCCGAGCGAGTTTCTGCAAATTCGATTCGGCGGATTTAATTTGCGCGTCCGTCGGAATTGCTGCCCTTGAAGTTGCCGGCGTCGGGTGATGAATTGAGCCGCATACCGGGCACGGCTTGCCCTCTTCCAACGTCGCCGCCAATCTTGCCGCACTCCCCGAAATTTGTCGTTCGCGAAGCTCTGAAAGATTTTTTTCTGCCTCATCATGTAATTTTTGCGACGACAGCAAATTTTTTTCCGCTACCGAAAATTTTTTGCGAAGTTCTTTTATCTCCGCCAAAAGTTTTTCGCGAGCTTGAGCGTCCTTCAAATTCTGTTCGGCAACTTTCAATTTCGCGGGCGCGTCACGAAGTTTTTCAACGTCCGATTTTAATTCAGCCATCAATTTATCGCACTTTGCTTTTAAGCCCGTGAGCCTTTTGACTTCCTCTGATGATTCTTCAGCCGCCTTGACTGCCGCTTGACATTCCTGCCGCTTAACCTTGAGTTTTTCCAGCGACGATTTTTTTTCGGAAAGTTCTTTGATTATAAGTTTCAAATTTTCCCGCAAAGATTCTTCAGCCGTGCGCTTGTCGAATTCGATTTTTGCCGCTGACAATTCCCCCGAAATTTTCCGCAATAAATTTTGTGCGGCGTCGAGTTCATCAGATTTCTTTGCAAGGTCGCTGAACTGCTTGGATAAATTTTCGCCGTCAGTGAAATTTTTCTGCGCGGTGAGAAATTGCGCCTCCAAAGTTTTCAACTGCACTTGAGCCGCGTCGAGTTCGTCCGAAAATTTTTTAATCAGCGTCGGCAATTCCTCTTCAGCACCGCCCGCTTCCTCCAAATAATTTTTCTTGCGTTCGGTCAGTTCGTCGAAAATTTTTTTAGCATCGGCGGCCTTTACCTTGAGTTCATCTTCCACGCGCTTGAAAAATTCCGCGTCGAAGAGCATATCCAAAACTTTTTGCCTATCGCCGGATTGCGCCGTCAAAAATTTTTTGAACTCACCTTGCGGCAACACGACCACTTGACGGAATTGATCGCACTCAAATTTCAAAAGATTTTTCACGTACTCGGAAACGTCTTTGGTCTCGACAAAATTTCCGTTCTCGTAAATTTCAGCCGCGGCCTTCTCTTCAGTCAAACCCTCACCGCGAATTTTCGCCCGCTCATATCGGGGACTGCGCACGATTCGATAAATCTTCCCGCGCAACGAAAAGGTAAATTCCACTTCGGTCTTGACGGTCGGCAAGGCCTGTTCGGAACGCATAATCGAACCCTTGCGGCCATTTTTCCCGCCAAAATCCTCACCGTAAAGCGCGTAACAAATCGCGTCAATAATCGTCGTCTTACCGGAACCCGTCGCGCCGTTTATCAGGAAAAAATTTTCGCCCTTCAAGCCCGTCTCAAAATTCAACTCAATCGGCTTGACGTAAGGTCCGAACGCCGACATCTTTAAACTAATCGGTCGCAAAACTCATTCCTCCTTAGAAATTTCCGTCAAGAAAACGCTCATTGCCTCGCGATAATCGCTGCTCAAATCTTCGCCGGTTTGAGTCTTGAAAAAGTCCGCGAAGTAATCCAAAGTCGAAATGACTTCGCCGAATTTGCCGGTCGAGCCGTCGTCGGAAAAATTTTGCAGGAAGTCAAATTCGACGCTTAAAAGATTCGGGAAAATCCACGCCAATTTATCCTGGACGTTGATGACGCGTTCGGTGAGTTTTGCGCAAATGTAATCTTCCGTCCGAGGAATATTTTTCAGCTCGTCGAAAGTGCCGCTGACAACTTTAACGTCCCGTTTCGGCGTGAGAGGAATTTTTTCAACATGAGCCGCGCCGCTATCGTCAATGTCGACAATTGTCACGGATTTTTTCTGATTGGCCTCATCGAATGAATATTTGAGCGGGGAGCCGCTGTAAAATTTTTGCGGACGGTGCAAATGTCCGAGCGCGACGTAATTATAATCGTCGAAAATATTTGCGTCGACGTTCGAGAGCGTGCCGACAATTTTTCGTTCAGAATCAGATTCATCGCCGCCCGTCAAGAAAACATGCCCCATTGCGACGCTGCGTTTACCGTGAGGAATTTGTTGCCGCGCAAGGTCGACGTAAAATTTATTCGCGGCGTTATAAGTCGGACGTTCGGCGTCGGCAGTGAAAAATTTTGCTTTAATTTCGCCCGGCTCAAAGTAAGGAATCATCGAGAAATAAATTTCGCCGAAGCTATCTTCCAGCACGACGGTTTTAGGGACGTCGGAAACTTTTGCCGCGATAAAAATATTTTGCCGCTCAAAAATTTTGTTGCCGAAATTCAAGCGGGTTGCGCTGTCGTGATTGCCGGAAATAATCAGCGTCGGTAAATTTTTTTCAGCCAATTTCGTCAAAGTCTCGTTGAAAAGTTCGACGGCATCAATCGGCGGAACGCCCCTGTCGTACACGTCGCCGGCAATCAAAATCGCGTCAAGCCTTTGATCGTCGATGATGTGAAAAATTTCGTCGAGGATAAATTTCTGGTCGTCGAGAAGATTTTGACCCTTGAGCGTCTTGCCGAGGTGCCAATCAGCGGTGTGCAAAAATCTCATGAAAATTCCTCCCGTTGTCGTATCGCCGCAGCATGTGCCTGCAATCCTTCAGCCTCCGCCAGCCGAATTATATCGCCCGCCGCATTGAGCAAATCTTTTCGCGTGTATGAAATTAAACTCGTGCGCTTGAGGAAAGTTTCGACGTTGAGGACGGAATAAAATTTCGCAGTTCCGCCCGTCGGCAAAACATGATTCGGCCCCGCAAGATAATCGCCGAGCGGTTCGGGTGAATATGCTCCCAAGAAAATTGCGCCGGCATTTTTGATTTTCGGCAGAAGTTCAAACGGCGCAGCTGTCAAAAGTTCCAAATGTTCGGGCGCAGAAAAATTCGCGAAGTCAACAGCTTCGTCCAAATTTTCAGCCACGACGATTAAACCGTTGCGTTCGATTGCAGCGGCGGCAATTTCTCTACGCGGAAGATTTTTAAATTGAGCGTCGACCTCCGCAGAAATTTTTTCGGCAAGCGTCTGACTAGTCGTGATTAAAATACTGCAGGCCAGCGGATCATGTTCGGCCTGACTAAGCAAATCTGCCGCGGCGTAAATCGGATTGGCAGTGTCGTCGGCGATAATCAAAATTTCACTTGGGCCGGCGAGCATGTCAATATCGCAGTGGCCGTAAACTTCCTTTTTGGCGAGCGTGACGAAAATATTTCCGGGGCCGACAATCTTGTTGACGCGCGGAATTTGTTCAGTACCGAAAGCCATAGCCGCAATCGCCTGCGCCCCACCGATATTGAAAATTTTATCGACGCCCGCGAGTTTTGCTGCGGCAAGGACAGTTTTATTGGCGTTGGGCGTGCACATGATAATTTCGCGGACGCCGGCGACTTTTGCGGGAATGATATTCATCAGCACGCTTGAAGGATAAGCCGCAGTTCCGCCTGGGACATAAACTCCGACGCGTTCGAGGGGAATAATCGCTTGACCAAGCAAAGAATTTTCGCCGCGATAAGTTATCCAAGACTTCGGGAGTTGTTCGACGTGAAAGCGACGAATATTTTCAGCCGCAACTTTCAGCGACGATAAAATTTCCGAATCAATGTCAATGTCTTCAAGGTCGACGGAAAAATTTTCAAGCTCCACGCCGTCAATTTTTTTCGTGTAGTCGATAACTGCCGCGTCACCGAATTTGCGAACGTCCGAAACGATTTTGCGGACAATTTCAATCGCGCTCAAATCTTCGCCGAAAATTTTTTTATTGGCGGCGCGAATCTTCGGTGATAATTCAACCTCATCAAAAGATTTTTTGGTCAGGAGTTTTTCGACAGCCTCCCGCCCGATTTCTGAACCGGTTACAATTCTCATAAGCCTTCCCCCATAAAAAAAAAATTCTGCCGTAACTTTACAGCAAAATTTTATTCAAGGCAAATATTTTCTTAAGGAATAAGGAACAAGGAATAAGTTTTTTAAACTCCTAACTGAATTAAACGATGAGCGCGGCTCTCAATATCGGGACACGCGTCAAGAATTTTTCCGCCAAAGTTTTCGTATGCGCTAAATTTTCTTCGGGCGTCTCCAAAACTTTTCGCGGATATTTAAATGCGCCGCCGTCATCTTTCGACAACTTCTGCTTGTCCTCGACGATGAATTTTTCTCCCAGCCGCGATAAAATTTTCCACGTCGTCTCGGCAAGTTTATCCGCAGTCTTATTGCCGGCTTTGTATTGATTGAGGAAAATTTGTTGGAAGCGTCCGACCTCAATGCCGCAACCTGTCAACGGGCTTGCCAAGAAATTAATCGCGTCGCCATAAACGGAGCGTTCGCAAATGTGAGCGTTGAGCCTGTCGCAAGAACGTTTAACCTGCTTGACGGCGTTATCGTTTTGGCAAGGCATGACGTGCCCCGTGCTTACCAAAACCGTTACAAGTTCGATTAACGTCGTAGCCTCAATTTTAGTTTTAGCGGCGTATTCATGCAAATCTTTCGGGCGGTAATTTCCTTCAGCTAAAAATTCCAGCACCGGTTTGTAAATTTCTTCCAGCAAATTGAGCTTGCGCACGCCGGTCGAAACTTCCATGGGCACATCTTCAGGCGGCGTCAAGAGCACGTAACGCATATTGAAAATTTTGTCGTAAGCTTCCGTCCTCGACAGCCGACGTATTCCGCGAACGAATAAATCTTTGCGGAATTGCCGATTGATGAAATAATCCTGCAACTGCTCAATCATAATCGGATTGTCGACGGTCTTAAAGAACTCGCGCGCCTTTTCGGGCAAGAACATATCTTGACGCGTTTCCATCGGGATGGCACTCATCGCAAAATCCAACTTCGCATCTTTGCACTGCTCAACCACGTCAACGAAATACATCAAATCCCAATCCAAATTCAAATACTCGTGGGCAATGTAATCGGCGTTGAGATTTTTCATGTTGTCGAAGTAGGATTTAAAATTCGGCGCGATATTTGCATAGGCGGGTTCGGCGGCAATGAAGTCCTCGATAAATTTAAACGCCGACTTCACGCGAGCATTGGTATCACCGTTTGCTTTGTAGTGGTCGTAAAGCGTCAACAGTTCGCGCAGAGGGGCATTCGGTGCCCAGCCCGGCAAGCAATTATAGCTGTTGTAAACCATGCCGCCCGATTTCAAATGACGGCGGACAATTTCCAACATATGCCGACGATTTTCCGCGCTGACCCAAGTCCAAATGCCGTGAAAGCTGACCGAATCGAATTGCGGCAAGTCGTCACGTTTGGAAAATTCCTCAAAGCTGTCCTCGAAAAATTTTGCATTCGCGCCCGAAGCTTCAGCAAGTTCATTGGCGTTAGTGGCGTGAGCGGGATTGAAGTCCGTGCCGAAATATTTTCCTGGAACGGCCGCCGCGTGAATATTCGCCGAAACGCCCTGTCCGAATCCAAGCTCGCAATGGCAACTGTCCTCGGTTATCTCCGGCGCAGCAATTCCCTTGAGCAAAAGGCACCAGCGTAAAAAATGCGGCGACAATTCGCGGTAGTAGCCGTAAGTGTAAGTCGAATCGGTGAAGTAGCCTTCGTTCCAACTGTTCATTTAAAAACCTCCACATCTAAAACATCTAAAATTCTTTGAAACTTTATCACAAAAATTATATTGCTGTAAATCCCTTGAGCTAACTGTAATGGGAAAAAATTTTCTTGACACCGAATTAACTTCAACGTTACAATGACAAAAATTTTCGCGGGGGGCAATGAGCTTGAAGTCGACGAGCAAATTTTTGAGCCTGATACTTCGTCACAAGCCGCAAATCGTCGGAATTGAACTGGATGAGCACGGTTGGGCGGAAGTTGACGAGCTGATTCGCCGCGTGAAAAATCTTGATCTTGCGACGCTTGAGCAGATAGTTGCGCAAGATGAAAAGCGGCGATATTCTTTCAGCGCGGACAAAAAATTGATACGGGCGAATCAAGGACACTCAATCCCCGTCGACGTGGAACTTGCCGAACTTGAGCCGCCGAAGATTTTATATCACGGGACGGCGGAGCGATATGGTGCGTCAATTACTTCACAAGGTCTGCTGAAAATGTCGCGGCTGTATGTTCACTTGTCGAGCGACATTGAGACTGCGGAAAAAGTCGGGCGTCGTCATGGAGTGCCGAAAATTTTTCTCGTCGAAAGCGGCAAAATGTTTATCGACGGCTATAAATTTTTTAAGTCGGTCAACGGCGTTTGGCTGACGGAGCATGTCCCCGCGAAATATTTACGGGGAATTACGGGAGGTTTTTAATTTTGAGCGACACGAAAAATCTTGCAGAGACGGAGGAAAAACTTTCACCCGCTGAAATTGTCGAACGCACGACGATTGCCGACGTTTACCGCGCTGATAAACAACTGGCCGGTATCGTCAAGAAGACGCGACTAATCCAGAGCGATTTTTTTTCGGAGACGAGCGGCAATGAAGTTTTCCTCAAGCCCGAAAATATGCAACATACCGGCGCATTTAAGTTGCGGGGCGCGTACAACAAAATCAGCCACTTGAGTGACGAGGAACGTAAACGCGGAGTTATCACGGCATCGGCCGGCAATCACGCTCAAGGCGTCGCGTTCGCTGCTCAAAAACTCGGCGTCAAGGCGGTTATTTGTATGCCCGCGACCACGCCGATTTTGAAGGTTGAGGCGACCAAAGCTTACGGCGCGGAAGTTATCCTGCACGGTGACGGCTTCGACGACGCCTATCAACACAGCCTCGAACTTTGCAAGAAGCACGGCTATATTTACGTCCACCCTTTCAACGACTTGGAAGTTTTGCTCGGTCAAGGCACGACGGCTCTTGAAATTATAAACGAACTCAAAGACGTTGACGCAATTTTGGTTCCGATAGGCGGCGGAGGATTTGCATCGGGCGTGGCATTGGCTACCAAAGTTGTCAGCCCGCAAGTTAAAGTTATCGGCGTCGAACCGGAAAATGCTGCGTGCATGAAAGCTGCTCTCGACGCGGGCAAGATTGTTTCGCTCAAAAGTTCCGACACGGTTGCCGACGGTTGCGCAGTCAAGACGGCCGGCGATTTGACTTTTGCCTTCTGCCAAAAATATCTCGACGAAATTATCACCGTCAACGAAATGGAAATTATGTCAGCGTTGCTCTTCCTCATCGAAAAGCACAAACTCATTGCCGAGGGCGCAGGCGTCTTGAGTTTGGCGGCGTTGAATAAGCTTAACTTCAAGGGCAAAAAAGTTGTGGCGATTGTCAGCGGCGGTAACATCGACATTTCCACGTTGAGCGCGCTGATTGATAAAGCTCTGATTGTCCGCGGAAGAATTTTCTGCTTCGGAGTTTTACTGGCCGATAAGCCCGGCGAACTTTTGAACGTTTCGCGGATTTTGACGGAAGAAAATGCCAACGTCATCAAGCTTGAACACGATCAAGCTCGCGTCACCGACAGTTTCAAAAAGGTCGTGCTGGAAGTCACGGTTGAGACGCACAATCAAGCGCACATTGACAGGATTGTTGCCGCGTTGAATCGTAACGGCTACGAGATTGAAAAAATTGACTTGCTCCGATAAAATATCATGCGAATTATTACGGGAAGGGCTAAGGGCTTGAGGCTCAAGACGCCCAAAAATTTTTTGACGAGACCGACTGCCGACCGCGTTAAGGAATCACTTTTCAGCATATTGAACGGGCTGATAAATTTTTCGGAAGTTGAAGCGGTGCTGGATATTTTCGCGGGAACAGGTGCGTTAGGGCTGGAATCAATTTCACGCGGCGCAAGTTCGGCAACATTCATCGACACGGCGACGGTTGAAATCATTCGCGACAATTTACAGCGGGCGAAGTTCGATAATTGCAAAATCATTCGCGGCGACTTCGAGAAAATTTTATCGCGGCTGGCAAAACAAAATCTCTCGTTCGATTTAATTTTCAGCGACCCGCCGTATGCAAAAGGTCTGGCGCAAAAATCATTAAATCTCGTCGACGAACTGAACTTGCTAAGCGGCTTGATGATTGTCGAACATGGCGCGGAAGAAATTTTAGACGTGCCGAAAAATTTTCAACTCGTCCGACAAATAACTTACGGTCATACGACGGCGATAACGATAGTTAGGGATTAGGGT
Organism: Selenomonadaceae bacterium; assembly: GCA_017427545.1. Taxonomy (GTDB): domain Bacteria; phylum Bacillota; class Negativicutes; order Selenomonadales; family Selenomonadaceae; genus Quinella. The sequence goes on along the minus strand of JAFRSO010000044.1, from coordinate 11,107 downwards.
TAGGGATTAGGGAGCAGTAAAATCTAATCCCTGTTCCCAGTTCCCTGTTCCCTAAGAAAGGATACCGATATGAAAAGAGCACTTTGCACGGGGAGTTTCGATCCCGTCACCAACGGTCACATAAATATCTTTGAGCGGGCGGCAAAACTCGTTGACGAGCTGATTGTCTGCGTATTCATTAACGAAACGAAAAAATATCTTTTCAACATGCAAGAGCGCGTTGAACTTTTGCGCGAGGCGACCGTCCACATTGACAACTTGACTGTCGACGCTTGCAACGGATTGGCCGCCGATTATATCAGAAGTCACGACGTAAATTTGATTATCCGCGGACTTCGTTCGGCCGCCGATTTTGAATACGAAGTCAACAAGGCTCAAATGATGAGGCACCTTATCCCGACCTCCGAAACAATTTTTTTATTGACAGCTCCGGAATTTTTGTTTATAAGTTCTTCGGGCGTGAGGGAATTGGCGCATTTCGGCGGCGATGTTCACGGACTTGTTCCGGAGTGCGTGGAGTTTGCGCTTCAAGCGAAGTTTAAAGGTAAGGAACTAGGAACTAGGAACTAGTTTCTACTAATTCCTACTAGTTCCCAGTTCCTAATTACTAGTTCCTAAGAAGGGAGATTTTTTATGGCAGTACGCAACACGTTGGACAAAATAGAAAGTCTCGTGGCGGGAGCACCTCACCTGCCGCTGACGAACAAAACAATTATATCGGAAGAAGAATTGATTCACCTTGTGGAAGAGTTGCGGAAAGATTTACCGGTTGAACTCGACCACGCTACCGAAGTCATGAAGGAACGCGATAACATTTTGCAGAACGCTCAAGCTGAAGCGGCCAACATCATCAAACAGGCGCATATGCAGGTTGAGCAAATGCTTGATGAAAATGATATCGTCGTCAAGGCGCGTGAAAAGTCGCGAATGGTTTTAAGTCAAGCTCAACAGCAGGAAGCTGAAATTATGGAGCGGACGCGGCAAAATTCCAAGCAACTGCAGGAGGATGCCGACCGTTACGCCAATCAAGTTTTCGACCAGCTGATTGCTCACGTGACAAATACTTTCCAAGGCGTTCAGCAGGCTCAAGCGGGTCTTGAAAATGCTCGACAAATTTTACAGCAGGCGAAACTTCAAATGAATCAACAGGCGGCTCAACAGGCCTACGCTCAATCTTACAGCGCACAAAGCACTTATAATCAATCTTACGACCAGCAGCAATATAATCAGCAATACGACCAAAATCAGCAATACAATCAGCCGCAGCAACAATATAATCAGCCGCAATACGATGCGAATCAGCAGCAATATAATCAACCGCAACAATATAATCAGCCGCCGCAAGAACAGCGTTAAAAATTTCGACGGAGCCTCACGGCTCTGTTTTTTTATCTGATTGTTTGGTATAATAGGAACTAGGAACTAGGAACTAGGAACTAGGAACTAGATTACTAATTCCTACTAGTTACAGGTTCCTAATTACTAGTTCCTAAGAAGGGAGATTTTTTTATGGCTGATTCATCGGTTAGTTATAAATGTCCGAATTGCGGCGCGCCACTTAGTTTTTTGCCCGGCAAGAAAACTGTCACCTGCGAATACTGCGGCACGGAATTTGAAGTCAGTGCGATTGAAGAACTTTTCCGCGGCAAACAAGAAATGGCAGTTCATGCGGCGGAAGCTCAAGAGGCTAAATGGGAAATTGAAAACGCCGGCTCCGAGTGGTCAGGCGACGAGGCTAAAGCTTTGCACGCCTTCACATGTTCGAGTTGCGGCGCAGAACTTGTCTGTGACGAAAACACTATGGCGACCGAGTGTGTTTATTGCGGAAACCCGACCATGATTCCCAAGCGTTTCGACGGCATGTTAAAGCCCGATTATGTCATTCCCTTCAAGAAGACTAAGCAGGACGCTGTCAACGCCTTGAAAGAATTTTACAAGGGGCATATGCTTCTGCCGAGCAATTTCACTGCCAACAATCGCGTCGAGGCAATTCAGCCAATGTACGTGCCATTTTGGCTTTTCGATTCCAAAATCACCGCGCAAGCTGAATTCCGCGCCGAAAAACATCACGTCATCACCACGCCCAACGAAATTATCACGGAGATCAGCGTTTACAACTGTCGACGCGCCGGCACTATGAGTTTTGAACGAATTCCGGTTGACGGCTCAAAAAAGATGGACGATGCTTACATGGAGAGTATCGAGCCGTTCAATTACAACGAGCTTGAAAATTTCAGTGCGGCTTACTTTACAGGCTACCTCGCCGACAAATACGACGTTAATGCCGAAACAAGTTCAGCCCGCGCGGACAGACGCGTTGAGAACAGCGCCATTGAAGTTTTGCAAAGTTCATTGGAAAATTTCGACGTTGTGCAAGTAGAAAATGCCGCGGTCATTAAAGATGTCGGCAAAGTCAGCTATGCTATGGTGCCCGTGTGGATTTTGACGACGCGTTATAATGACAAGCCCTATACTTTCATGATGAACGGGCAGACGGGTAAAGTTGTCGGTTCACTGCCTTACGACAAAACAAAAGCCGTCTTATATCCCGCGCTGTGTTCACTCATACTAATGCCCGTCATTTATTTCCTGCTGCTTATGCTTGATTGAGGGGGGCAACGTGATGTTGAAAAAATTTTTAAGTTTAATCGTGCTGATTTTGTTGATTGGGCAAGTGGCATATGCCGCGCAAATTTCTTCCGTCACCGACAAGGCAAAAGTTTTGGAGCCGCAAGAAATTGAAATGCTCAACCAAAAAATCCGCAAGGTCGAACAGGTTCACAAGATTAAAATCGGCGTCGCTTTCGTCAAGAGTATCGGCGGGCGCGATATGGTTACGGCCTCAAATGATTTTCTCGACGAAAATTTTGCCAACGGTAAAAACGGCGGCATTGTCCTGCTCGTCGATATGAAAAATCGCAAATATGAAATGTCGACGAACAGGCGAATGCTTGAGATAATCACCGACGCTAACGGCATACCTTACTTGAAAGATAAATTTCAACCGTCGTTGAGTTCGGGCGATTATGCCGGCGCAGTTAATGAATTTGTTGGCGGCGTTGATGAGCTTATGGCTTACTACGAGACTCACGGCGTGCCATATGGTCAACGTCTTCCCGGCGAAATTGATCCGATAGCGGCGGCAGTTGCTGCTGTGACTGCAATTATTCTCGGCGTATTTATTCGTTCGATGCTTATCGGCTCCATGAGCAATATTCATCACGCTGTGGCGGCGATTGACTACCTCAAGAAAAATACCGTCAAGTTCACCGAATCCCGCGATACGTTTTTGTTTATGAATGTTCAGCGGCGTCCGCGCAGCAGTGGAAATTCTCGCAGTAGCGGTGGACATGGTGGCGGCGGTCACGGTGGAGGAGGCGGCAGTTTTTAAATGCCGAAATCGGGTAATAGAACGGGGAAAAATACCTGCTCCCTGTTCCCTAACCCTAATCCCTGTTCTAACAAATCACGCAGGCAAAACTCAAAAATAAGACCGTGGCGGTGTACATCATGCGAATCGCGCCAAGTATGTGCACCGCCTCCAAACTTTCATTCGGCTCGCCCATATACTCACGAAAATGCGGTTCGCCGAAATAATAATTTATGCCGCCGAGTCGAATATTGAGCGCACCCGCAACTGTCGCTTCAGCCCAACCGCCGTTCGGACTGGGATGTTTTTTGGCGTCGCGAATCATCATGTTGAAGGCGTTGCGATAATCAAGACGCAAAATCATTGCCGCGGCGATAAAAAGCATTGCCGTCAATCGCGCGGGAATAAAATTCGCAATGTCGTCGACCCTGGCGGCCACTCGTCCGAAGTAAAAATATTTTTCATTTTTGTAGCCGAGCATTGAATCCATCGTGTTAATTGCGCGGTAAGCAATGGCCAGCGGCAATCCTCCGACGGCAAAATAAAATAGCGGCGAAATCACACCGTCAACGGTATTTTCGGCAACGGTTTCGACAGTGGCGCGAGTGACTTCAGCTTCATTAAGATTTTTCGTATCGCGTCCGACAATCCAGCCGATTTTTTCGCGGGCAAGCAGTAAATTTTCCCGCTCCAACAAAAAATAAATTTCACGTCCCGCATCTGCCAATGAGCGCGGCGAAATCATGAAGCTCAACACCAACGCTTGAAGAAAAATTTTTGTGGCGAGGTTTGAAATATCTTCCGTGAAAATTTCTATCGTCAAGCCGACAACTAAGCTTGCCGTGATGACGATACAAACCAATATGCCGCCCTTGAAAAGTTTTAGCGTCGAAGTGTCAGTGTCGCGGCGCAAAATTTTTTCGAGCAGGGAAATAAAATTGCCGATTAAAACGACGGGGTGAAATTTACTGCGCGGGTCGCCGATTAGCGCGTCTATCAGAAAGGCGACGATTGCCACAATCATTAGGCTCATCAAATCAAACTCCATTTTTAGCTGCTAGCTACTAGCTGCTAGCTGTTAGTGATAGAGGAGGTTTTATCTTGAAAAAATTAATCGTGAACGCCGACGATTTCGGGCGACACGAGCTGATTAATCGTGCTGTCGAGCGGGCATTTAATTCGGGGTGCTTGAGGTCGGCAACGCTCATGGCGGGCGGAATTGCCTTCGACGACGCGATTAACCTTGCGAAAAAATTTCCGAAATTGGGCGTCGGGATTCACTTCACGCTTGCAAACGGCAATCCGATTCTCCCGCCCGAAGAAATTCCAACACTCGTCACGGAGGAGGGAATTTTTCACGGCGATTATATAAAATTCCTCAAGCGATATTTGAGCGGAAAAATTTCTCTCGGTGAAGTTCGTTCGGAACTTGCCGCGCAGCTGGAAAAAATCTTGAACACCGGCTTGACGCTTACGCACTTCGACAGCCATCAGCACTTGCACCATATCCCCGGCATTATCGAAATTGTTTTGGAGCTGGCGTCGGCGAAAAATATTTCAGCAATGCGCGTGGCGAATACGAAAATTTTTGACGGCGAACTTGACAGCCTCGGAAAATTCGTCGGGAGATTGGGTTTAGGTTCGCTGGCAAAATTCACGGCTCATCAAGCGCACAAAAAAAATTTTACGACGCCGGAACATTTCGCGGGGATTGTTGCGGGCGAATCAGTCAGCGAAAAATTTTTGCTCAAGCTGATTGAAAACCTTCAAGACGGTACGACCGAAGTCATGCTTCACCCCGGCACCGACAATAAAATTTTGCAGGACTTTTGCCGATGGGAGCATGATTTTGAGGAGGAACTTGCCGCTGTGACTTCGCCGAAGATTTTAAATCTGCTCGCTGAAAAAAATATTGCCGCGATAAATTTTTCTGACTTGAGGTGACGATATGACACGGGAAAGAATGCTTGAGATAATCCGATTTTGCTTCGTCGGCGGCGTATCATTCCTCATGGATTATTTTTTACTCTTCGCGCTGACGGAATTTGCCGGCATTTACTACCTTTACTCGTCGGCGATTTCCTTCACGATAACGGTAATTTTCAACTATTGGCTGTGCGTCATTTATGTTTTCAAAGGCGCGCGTCATCAAACTCCCAAGCAAGCCGCAATTTTCATCGGGTCGAGTGTCGTCGGCTTGGGACTCAATCAACTTTGCATGTGGTTTTTCGTAGCAGTGGCGGGTTGGCATTACATGATTGCCAAAATCGGCGCAACGGCCATCGTCACGTTTTGGAATTACGTCGCCAAACGCAAGGCGATTAAAGGTTAGGTCGTGCAAGTGTCGTAGAGTCGCCGCAAAAATTTTCCGAATCCTTTAACCGTCGAATCGAATTTGAACGGCTCCGTCAGTCGATAAAATATTTCGTGAATCGTCAAGTTCGATTTGTTGCCGTCGAGTGAGGCGAAAAGTTTTTTATCGACGAGCCGCGCCGGATTCGACTCAAACATCGCGGGGTTTATCAGCAAAATTTCTCGCCCCGACAAAGTTTCAATCTGCTTGAGCCACGCCGCGAACGCCTCCGCATAAAAATTGAAGTTCACGACTTCGGGCGCGTTCAAGTCCACGTCCTCCAAAAAATCCACGAACCACGGATACTTGTAGGCCTTCGCATTGCCCGCCGCCAAATCGTTCAACACCGGCTTAATCAAATGCACGTAAGCGAAAATGAATCGTGCGAACTGAACGAAATTTTCTGCGGAAGTCGGAAAGTCGCTCCAAGAAAATTTATCGCGTTCGTGGTGGCAAATGTACTTGAAAATTTTCGGCGCGTGAAGTGGTCGCGAATAAAAATCAGCCGCCGCCAATGCCGCATAAAGTTCGACGACGTGAGCTTCATTGCGCTGATTCGCCGAGCCTACGGAAAATTCTCCGACGGGCGTCATCACCGAATCTCCGACAAAATACGTCGCGTCGAAGAGATTTTCTTTTTCGGAATAATATTTCAACGCCGCCTTTGTATTCGGCAAAAAATTTTCACTGCGGGCAAAAAGTTCGTCGAGCTTTTCAGTCGGCGTGAAGCTGAAATACGGCAGAATCAACACGCCGCCGATTGAAATTCTGTCCGCGTAATCGGCAAGATTATTCTTGAGCAGTCGAGCGATTGTCGGAAGTCCGGCGGCACCTGTTCCGCCAAAAACTGATCCTGCCAGAAAAATTTTCACGCTCTCGCCCTCGCCGATAATTTTTTCAATCTGCGCCGTCAACTTCGAGCCATCATCAAATTTTTTCGCAAGGACAGCCGCGCCTATCGACGGGTGCCCGCGAAAGCCTTCATTGAGCGTCGTGTCACGCTCTTTTTTCGTGTAAAGACTTTCGTAAAGCTTGCCGACGGGCGTGTTACTGTGATGATAAAATTCTATCAGGTCGTCAAGATTTTTATCATGACCGGTCGGGTTCCAGGGAAATGGTCGCACGATTGAAATTTTATTCTTGAAAAGCGGCGTGTCATTGCCGACGGAAAAATTTTGGAAGACTGCGAAATTATTCAGCGCGGTTGAGGTTCGCTCCAAATTTCCGTTGCCGACATCGGGATCAATCGCCGCGATAAAAAGTCGTTCGTCACCGGGCAAAAGTCCGGCAATGCAAAGGTGCGTCAAACTCTCCATGACCTTCGAGCCGGTACCGCCGATTGAAATAAAATAATAGCTCATAACTGTCTCCAAAATAACGTCAATAAAATTTTACATGCGCGCGTTCTTTAGGTATCGGGTCGACGACTGCTTCAGGGATTGCGCCCATCGTAAATCCGCCCGGCAGCCAATAAGAATTTGCGCCTTCCTCATTGCCGCTGGCCATTCGCAAATTCAAATCGGATATATCAAAAATATCAAGTCTGACCAAGCCGCCTTGCGAGGTAAAATATCCTTCCGTGAAGCTCAAAGATTTTTCGTAAACGGAAATGTCGCCGCCGAATTTTTTATCAATCTCATCGCAAATATATGTCGGCATGACAAAACAACCGTCCGCCCGCCCGATTGTCTTTGACGGGACAACATATTTATTGTAACTTTCCAAACCCATTACGATTGAAACGCCTCTGCGAAATTTTTTCAAATGATTGCGGATATATTTTTTGGATAGGTAAGTGCTCGGATCGGGGCGAGTACCTTTTTCCATTGCCGTGATATGAACTGCCTGCTCAATGGTGAAACATTTTGCAGTGGTCGGCGCGCAGGTGAATAATATCGAAAAGATTATTCCCGCGATTATCAATGAAAAAATTTTCCTCATTTCAAGCACTCCTTTGGTAGGAACTAGGAACTGGGAACTAGGAACTAGTTTTTACTATTCCCTAATCCCTACTAGTTCCTAGTTCCTAATTACTAGTTCCTTTTTAAAAGACCGGCTCCGAGCGGTGTATATTTGAAGGCCAGCGGCGTCGCAAAAATCGTCAGCAGCCAATAACCTGCGCCCGTGAATATCGCCGCGAACAATCCGAAAATTATTCCGTTGAGTTTTATTCCGAGTATCGGCGCGTAAAAGTGCGGGACGCCTAAACTTATCGCCAACGACGCCGCCATCAATGCCGCCCAAAAAATTCTCTTGCCTGCGTCAGCCGCCTCGTCGACCTTGAAAAAAAATCTTGCCGCGATAAACCAACTCAATGCGCAAAGTCCGTTAAGTAAACCCGTCGCCCGCGTCAAGTCAAAAAATTTTTCCAGCCAGCGCGAATAATTCATGTTGTCGGAAGCCGTCGCCAGAGCATGTCCCGTGACATTCGAGCACAGATAATACGCCGCCGCCGTGCATAAAATTGTTGCCGCCGCGATTAAAAATATTTTTACAATTGTCCGCGTCGTTCGAGTCATATTTCAGCCAACTTTCTCAAAAATTCTTCGGGGAATAAAATTTTATAGCGTCTCCTCAATTCGCCCATCAATTTGCGCCAATATTTTTTTGCACGCTTATCGGCGAAGGAATCAAAATAATATGCCAGCGGGATAAATGCTGAAGTGCCGATGTTGTCGATAATTCGGACGCGGCATTCGGTCGGAGAAATTTTTTGCACGAGATAATTATCCAAGTCAATTCCGGCGAGCAAAATTTTTTCCTCGAAGTAAACGCGCCTGAAATCGTGCAAAATTTTTTCCAGGGCGGGAAGTTTTTTCTTGTCGCGAATAGCCTCGTCAAAAAGGTTTGTAAAATTTTTGCAAGCGTTGCCGTCGAAGTCAATCACGCGCTCAAAAAGATAACCCTTGCCCTTGGACGTGTCGACTTCGCCGAAATATTTTGTGAGGAGCGTCATTGATTCGGCGCGATTGCCCAAAGCTTTTCGGTAGCGAAATTCGCGCTCAAAATCTTCGTCGGGCGTCGAATGCAAAAGTTTTATGCAAAGATTTTTATCGGTCGGGTGAGCGAAAACCGTCTTGTGCATGCCCGTGCCCAAATACAATTCGTCCTCCAAAATAATTTTCTCGCTCATGAGTTAATACCTCGTCTTCGGAGCCTCGTCAGGTGTCGGTTCACTTAATCTGTCGTTGACTTCGGGAACAGTCCGCCGCTCAATTTTCGGCTCATCATAAGTTTTCCGTTCGGTTGAATCGGTTCGAGTGTCTTCAATCTGCCGTTCAGGTTCAAGCGTCCTATCGTCATGATTCCCGCGCTCATTAGTCATATCGTCGTCCAAAGTTCTGATGTCGGTTGAAGGTCTCTCGTCGGGAACAGTGCGCCGTTCAGTTCGATTATCGCGCTCATCATAACTGCGACTTTCCGTGCCGCGATTGTCATAACTGCGACTCTCCGTGCCGCGACTGTTATAATTTGTGCGCTCCCGCAAAGTCGAGCGATCGTCAACATTGCGCCTGTCATTTACCCGCGATTGTCGACGTTCACGGACGGGCGAGCCAATATTGTCTTCACCTTCGGGAATATCTTTCGCGCCGTCAGGAATTGAATCCCTGTATTCGCGGGCGTCACGCTCAAAACGTTCTCTCAAATACGGATCAACGGCAATTCCCAACGCGTCGGCAACAGAAATTCTCAAAAGCTCCACGTCGGGTATCCAATAACTTATCTCGTCGATGTAAAGCGGGTAGCCCGGCACCATGTCCGCTTCAAGACCATTTTGTTGAGCGGCCTTGAGTGCGCCGGCCAGCTCCAAAAGTTGACGCAAGGACATATCGGTTTCAACGGCGTCAATGACTTCACGGACGATTTTTGGAATACGCGGAACAATTTCGGGCGAAGTGATTTTATCCATGCACGCCGCCATAAAAGCTTGCTGACGTTTGACGCGGCCTATATCGCCTTCCGAATCACGATAGCGCACATAAGTTACGGCAGTTTTACCGTCCATGTGCTGTTGACCGGGGTAAAGGTCGATAACCAATCCGCCGTTATCGTCCCAAGGATCCTCGTAAAACATGCGCTTTTCCACGTCGATATCCACGCCGCCAATCGCATCGACAATCTTAACGAAACTGTTCGTGTCAATCTGAACGTAATGATCAATGTCAATGCCGAGAAAATTTTCAACGGTCGATTCGGTGAGTGCGACGCCGCCATAAGCATACGCCGCGTTGATTTTATCGTAGCCGCGCCCGCGAATTTTTACACGAGTATCACGCGGGATTGAAAGTAGCGTTGCCTGATCAAGGCGCGGATCAATCGTGGCAATCATCAGCGTATCGGAGCGGCCGACATCATCTTTGCGCTTATCGACGCCCATAATTAACACTATCGATTTATCTTTAGCTTTTATGAGTTCCTCTTCAGTGTTATTGTTGACGATTCGTCTGACGGGATTTTTTTCATCAAACAAACTCGACGATGCGAACAATGCGCCCGCCAATGCTGACGCTGCAAAACATAACACCAGAAGGATTATCGGCAAAATTTTTCGTTTAGGTTTATTATCCAACGCAACACCCTCTAAAAGATTTTTGAACGTTGCAGATTATATCACAGCGCGAAAAAAAAATCCGCCCTTGAGTGTTTGAAGAGCGGAAAAATTTTTCAGGGATTAGGGATTAGGGATTAGGGAGCAGAACTAGGTACTAGATTGCAAGATTGCCAATGTCTCGCAATCTGAACTCGCAATCTGTTCCCTAATCCCTACACAGGCGTAATTGCAATGAGCCGCGCAGGCAATCCCGTTGCACCTTTGATATTCGGCCAGGCGACAAAAAGTAATGCTCCCGCCGGAGCAACTTTATCGAGATTCGTCATGACTTCGACTTGAAGCTTGCCTTTGGAGAGCAAATATCTTTCGCAAGCCAAATCGCCAGCCTTAGCCGCCTCAACTGAAGCGTCCGTGTCCAAAGTTTCATGACCGTTGGCAGCGGCGTTGCGAGTCTCATAAATATATTTCAGCGCGTCGAGTGACCAGCCTGGGAAATTTTCACTGCCATCATCAGCAATACCGGAAATTGCGTCCATGCTCGGCCAATGTTTTGACCAGCCGCTGTAAAGTGCGACAAATGCCCCGTCGGGAATTGCGCCGTAAATTTTTTCGTAAGCTTTAATGTCTTCAGCCGTCACCGCATAATGAACGTCCTCGGCAACCTTCGCGCTGATATCGATAATGCACAGCGGATAAATCATGCTCCCCGCGCCATATGATTCGGAAAGCGGCGCGTCCTTGATGAAATGTCCGGGGAAGTCGATATGCGTGCCGAATTGTCCGGGAAATTTGAACGTCTGAATCAAACATTCAAGCATGGGATTGCCCCAAT
>JAFRSO010000043.1 GCA_017427545.1 Selenomonadaceae bacterium | reverse complement strand
TTCTGGCTTTCCTTCCTTCGCGACGTGCTGAACATTTCGGAGCCGGAAAAATTCATCAGCTTTGAAGTACCGGTAAAGTTAAAGCACACGAGTTTCATCGACGCCTTTCTTCCCGACACGAAAGTTATAATTGAGCAAAAATCCTTGTCGGAAAATCTTTCGGCGGAAAAATCTCAATCGGACGGCTCGACTTTGACGCCGTATGAGCAAGCGCAACGCTACATCACGGGCTTGCCGCTTTCCATGCATCCGAAAAAAATTATCGTCTGCAACTTTGCCGAGTTTTTAATCTACGATATGGAAACATTGGAGCCGCCTACTAAAATTTTACTCGAAGAGTTGCCGGAAAAGTTTTCTGCGTTCGATTTTCTTATCGACGAGACCAAAAATAAACTGCGAATCGAACTTGAACTCTCACTTAAAGCTGGAGAGATTGTCGGCAAGCTTTATGACGCACTTCACGCGCAATATATCAATCCCGATAACGAAAATTCATTGGCAAGCCTCAACAAACTTTGCGTGAGGCTTGTTTTTTGTCTTTATGCCGAGTCAACGGGGATTTTTGGCAAGCATAAAATCTTTCGCGACTATCTAGCTGAAGAAAAAAATATTCGTTGGGCGTTGATTCATCTTTTTGAGGTACTCAACACTCCGCTTGAGGCTCGCGACCCGTATCTTGACGAGACGCTGAAAAAATTTCCTTACGTCAACGGCGGCTTGTTCGCAGGAACTATCGAAATTCCGAACTTCACGCCCGAAATAAAAAATCTCCTGCTCGAAGAGGCAAGCAGCGGTTTCAACTGGTCGGGAATTTCTCCTACGATTTTTGGCGCAGTCTTTGAATCGACTTTGAATCCGCAAACGCGTCGGGCGGGTGGTATGCACTACACCAGCGTCGAAAACATTCATAAGGTCATCGACCCGCTGTTTTTGGACGACTTGAAAGCCGAACTTAAAAATTTCACATATGCGGAATTTTCACTTCGCGGCTCAAAACGCAAGAATTTTTTGCTCCAGCTCCAAAAAAAGCTCTCCGAAATAAAAATATTCGACCCGGCGTGCGGCAGTGGCAATTTTTTAACCGAATCTTACATTTCGCTCCGCAGAATCGAGAATCAAATCCTTAAATTGCTTTTCGGCAGTCAAATTCAGCTCGGCGAACTCATTAACCCCATTAAAGTTTCAATCAGCCAGTTCTACGGCATCGAAATTAACGATTTTGCCGTTTCAGTAGCTCAAACTGCTCTGTGGATTGCCGAATTGCAGATGATTCAAGAAACTCAAGAGATTATCCACCGCGATTTGGATTTTCTCCCGCTCAAAAGCTATTCAAACACCGTCGAAGGCAATTCGCTCCAACTCGATTGGCAAAAAGTCTGTCCGAATCCGAATTACATCATCGGCAACCCGCCGTTCGTCGGTCGTCGTTATCGTTCAGCTGAACAAAAAGCAGATGTTGCCAAATTTTTTAAGTATAAAGATGTCGATTATGTTGCTTGCTGGTATAAAAAAGCCGCCGATTTTGCTCGCGATAAAAATTTCCGCGCCGCATTCGTCTCTACCAATTCAATTTGTCAAGGCGAACAAGTCACAGCGGTTTGGAAAGCACTTTTCGACGACGTGCACATTGATTTTGCCTACAGAACTTTCCGTTGGGACAGCGAATCCACTCAAAAGGCTCATGTTCACTGCGTCATCGTCGGATTCAGTTCCGCGCCCGATTCCAAGCCTAAAATTATCTTCGACGGCGATAAAAAAATAATTGCCGCCAATATCAACGCCTATTTGCTCGACGCGCCCAATATTTTCGTCGAAAGCAGACCGAATCACCTTCAAAACGGAGTGCCGGAAATGTGCAATGGCAATATGGCGGCTGACGGGAAAAATTTTAGTCTGACCGTCGAGGAACGCGACGATTTTATAAAACGTTGCCCGCTCTCCAAAAAATTTATCAAGAGACTTCTCGGCGCGGAAGAATTTATCAAAGGAAAAATTCGTTATTGTCTGTGGCTTGTAGATTGTCTGCCAAATGAATTGAAAAAAATGCCGCCGGTTTATCAGCGCGTCAAAAAAGTTCAAGAGTTCAGATTGAACAGCACCTTCAAACATCTTGCAGACCGCCCGCATTTGTTCCGCGACTTGAAAAATCCCGAATCATTTATCGTCGTGCCGGTTGTGAGTTCGGAAAATCGTCGATATGTGCCGATTGGCTTTTTGAACTCGGATTTTATTCCGACGACGCAAGTGCAAATCGTTCCGAACGCGACGCTTTATCATTTTGGCGTTTTAACGAGTTCAATTCATATGACGTGGCTGCGAACGGTCGGCGGACGGCTAAAATCTGATTATCGCTACTCAAAAGATGTGGTGTACAATAATTTTGTGTGGCAAAGTCCGACGACGGCGCAAATTTCAGCGATTGAACAGTCCGCGCAGAATATTTTGGACGTTCGAGCGAAATATTCCGACGCGACCTTTGCCGAACTGTATGATGAAGTTTCGATGCCGTATGATTTGCGAGCGGCTCACAAAAAAAACGACCTTGCAGTCGCCAAAGCCTACGGTTGGGAAAAATTTATAGACGACGAGCCTAAGATTACCGCCGAACTCTTGAAACTCTACGAAAATCAGGCTGAATCATAAATCGGACACAAAAAAAGCCTCGACACCGCGTCGGGGCTTTTTTTAGCGTTCAGTTTCGGCAAATTTCTT
>JAFRSO010000042.1 GCA_017427545.1 Selenomonadaceae bacterium | reverse complement strand
GACGTGATAATTTCCGAAAGGCACATTGCCGATTGCAAGGTCGAAGGAGTTGTTCAGGTACCGCGTATCCTCGAAACCTTGAATATTTATCTCGGCGTCAGGATAAATCGCCTTTGCAATGCGACCGGTCAAAGAATCAAGTTCGACGCCGTAGAGATGACTACCATTTTTCATTTCGTCGGGCATATTCCCGAAAAAACCGCCCACGCCCATTGACGGCTCAAGAATCGTTCCTTGATTGAAACCTAAACTTTCCAAACCGCTGTAAATATTTTGAACAATCGCGCCGGAAGTGTAATGAGCGTTCAAAACGGAGCCTCTTGCGGCGTTATACTCTTTATCGGTGAGCATACTTTGCAAAAGCCATGCCTCACGGTTCCAATTCGGGTCGTTTTTGTCAAAAGCTTTTGGAATGCCGCCAAATCCCGCATATTCTTTTAAGGCTTGCAATTCTTCAGGCATTGCGGGTCTTTTTTCACGTTCAATGAGTTGTAACGTGCGAATTGCTATAACATTTTTGCGGAAAATATTTTTCTCGACAGAATTGCCGCGAATGACTGCCATATCCTCAGCCAGAATTGTCTGCAAGTCTGTTTTAACGTCTTCTGGTGGCATTTCGAGGTTAGAATTTTCTTCAGGTGTTTGTTCAGAGGAAATATTTTCGGATTGAGAGTTTTCGTCGGGCAGAATTTCGACTTCGCTTTGCTTTTCAATCGTGCTGGGCAAAATTTCTTCTTCCTCGTCCATTTCCTCGAAGTCGTAATCGGAATTATTTTGCTCATCAGCCGCCGTATCAATCAAAGTGTTGTCAGCGACTTCAGCCGCATTTTCGGTAGCAGAAATTTCTTCGACAGGCTCCACGTCTACAGGTTCGATTGTCTGTGCAGTGTTTTCTTCGACAAGTTCAGCGTCAGTTGATTCAATATTCTCGCTCGAATTGTCTGTTTCGCCGGTTGCCGTATCAATCGAAGTATCATCAAGGACTTCAGTCGCATTTTCGGCAGCAGAAATTTCTTCGACAGGCTCCACGTTGGCAGATTCGATTGTAGCTACAGTGTTTTCTTCGCTTGTGTTTTCATCAGGCTCGGAAATTTCTTCTTCAAAGACGACGGAATTAGTTTCATTGGAATTATCGGGTTGCGTCGCCGTGTAAGAGTCAAAAAGTCCGAGTTGAACTGGTTCTTCCTTTGATTTCAACTCAAGTTCCGGAGTTTGTTCGATTTTCTCTTGAGTTTGAATGACGCCGAGTTTATCTAACAAAGGATTGTTTTCCGGAACGTCTACATTTTCCGTTGCTTGCTGATTTACAGATTTTTGCATGGCGTCGAGGAAAATTTTTGCGCCGGATTGTGTTTCTTCCAAAATTTTTATTATGTCATGGTCTTTGAAGGATAATTTTGCGAGTTGACGTGTCGCGTTCTCGGTAGTTAAGCCCATTCGTTCCATAATGACGCTTTCGATACTCAAAGCAAGCAATTTTTTTGATTTCTTGTCGATAGAGCTACGATTAGCCAACTCCTCCGCGATAACGTGAATTTGTTTTTCAGTATTTGTCTCGCCCGAAACTACCGCGTCAATAAATTTTTTGTGAGCCGAATTATCATATTGCCACAAACGCACGTCCATAGGATTATTGCGCGGTGTTTCCGTTTCCGAAACGTCGTAGTAAACGGTTTTCTTGCCGTTTTTAATCAGAGTGACGCCCTTAGCGTGTGTGCTTATCGAGCGGTGAAAATGTTTTGACCAAAACTCGGCTGACGCGACTGCTGTGAACATTGCTGGGGCTTCTATTGCAAAGCTCGTCAAATCTGCGACCGGATACTTGTGAAATCTTGCCATAGTCGAGAGGAACGACAGATATTTCCCGATATTGCCTTGCAATTCGTTGAGATATTTCTCGTTCCGTTGCTCAATCATGGCGGCTGTCATCTCCGACATGAAAAAAACCTCCTAAATGTTACTTGGCAAAAGAGTAACACTCAGGAGGCTCGCCAAAATCTTATCTTTTTGCATTTTTAGTTGCAGAGTTCATCAATCAGAATTTCCTTGACGCACGAGCGAATATTATTGACGAGACCGACCCATTTGAGTGGATTTTCAGCTTTCAATGCCTCGTCAACGCCTTCGCGTTCCATTTGCTGTTCGACAAGCTCATCAAATCTTTTGGAGTAATGGTCTTCGATAGCAACCAAATACTCAATCAGCATATTTTCTTCCGCGATTTCGGCGTAATCTTCGGGCTTTTCTTCGAGCAAATAATTTTTTCGCAAGTCAGCCCACATACCGAGATACGGAACGTCATCATCTTTAACTGGCATCTAAAAAACTCCTTTCATGTAGCACTACGTTACAGTCTTCACACATTTGTGCCCATAATGGGCACAAATACGTTCGCAAATTCACATTTCAAATACACCATAGTCTTGACAATCCTTTCATTACGCTTTCTTCCGCGTCGAGGAAGTGAAGTCAGGCTTGCTTTTGTTATCTCGCGCTGTCGTCTTACATTCGGGATAGCCTGAACAGCCCCAGAAGAAGCCGTTCTTGCCTTTGCGACGAATCATGACTTTGCCGCAGTTCGGACACAGCACTGTACCAGCCGACGGCTTTATTTTGGCACTTTTAGCTTTGTCAAGGAGTTTTGCCAAGTCAGTCAGCTGTTCCCGATAAAATTCGTCAAAAGTTTCCTCGCCCGTAGCGACTTGCTCCAATTCTTTCTCCCAAACGGCAGTAGTGTCGGGAAAAATCATTTCGTCAGGCAAAATTTTGACCGCCATTCGAGCTTTGTCTGTCGGCTCGAAAAATTTCCCAGCGAGTTTCAAAAAGCCGTTGTCTTGCAGTTTTTCAATGATTCCAGCCCGCGTTGCCTCTGTGCCGATACCCGAACATTCTTTGAGTTCGGCTTTTAAGGCGGCGTCCTTAACGTATTTGTGAATTTCTTTCATTGCTTGCAAGAGAGTGGACGGAGTAAACCTTGTCGGCGGCTTTGTCGTTTTCTCCGCGATACTTCCCGAAACATATTTGACCGACTCATTTTCTTTGATGGGCGGCAATACTGATTCTGACTCTTCAGATTCAGACTTCACGACGTTTTTATAAATTGCTTTCCAGCCGAGTTTCGTAACGCGCTTACCTTTGCCGACAAATTTTTCCTCAGCGAAAGAAATAGTCACCGTCGTAGCTTTATACTCATGCTCCGGATAAAACTGCGCCAAATACGCTTGTGCTACCATAACGTACAAATTTTGCTCGACCGCGTTCAGATTTTCAAAGTTCGCCTTGATTCGTGTCGGAATTATCGCATGATGTGCCGATATTTTCTTGTCATTCCAAGCTTTGCTGTGAATAGACGTGTCAGCGTTTCTTACCAACTCGCTAAAGTTCGGCAAGTCTTTCAAGTGTCCGAGTATCTCCTTTGAATCCGCAAATTGATTCTCCGGCAGATATTCGCAGTCCGAGCGCGGATACGTCGTCAATTTTTTCTCGTAGAGTAACTGCATGGCGTCGAGAACGGTCTGCGGCGCGTAGTTATATCTTTTTCCCGCTTCGATTTGCAGGGTTGACAGGGAATAGGGCAACCTCTGGCTCTCCATTTTAGTTTTTTCTTCCACGCGGATAATTTTGCCCTGCGTCCCGACCAAAGTGTTCAATCTTGCGAGAAGATTTTCTGCAACTTTTTTGTCCAGAAGTCTACCTTCGCTGTCTAAGCTCGGAACTTTGTCTGACATCTGCCACGTTGTGGGTATTTCGCCGAAATTGTTTGCGAAAATCGCTTTGACTGCGTAATGCGTGACCGGCTTGAATTTTATAATTTCGTCCTCGCGGCGAACGACCAATGCCATTGTCGGCGTCATTACTCTTCCTACCGACACGCCTTCATAACCGACTTGTCGCGCTCGGATTGTATACGCCCGCGAAAGATTCATGCCGATTAGCCAATCTGCCCGACTTCGACCTAATGCCGCGTTTTTCATGCCTTGAAAGTCGGCGTTATCTCTCAAATCGTTTAGTGACTGCCTGACCGATTTTTCGTCAAGGGCGTTGAGTAAAATTCTCTGCACGGGCTTTTTATTGCCGACGTAATCCAAAACTTCATCGACGAGCAGTTGCCCTTCTCGGTCCGGATCGCCCGCGTTGACTATCGTCGTCGCCTTGCCTATCAGCTCACGAACGATTTTGAATTGCTTTGCCGCCTCCGACTTTACTTTCAGCTTCCACACGCTCGGAATTATCGGTAAGTCTTCCATTCGCCATGAACGATATTTTTCCGCGTATTCGTTCGGACTGAGTTGTTCGAGAATATGCCCGTAGCACCACGTTACTATCTCTTTGCCACCGTTGAGACTGATATAACCGTCTGATTTTTTCCCGACGCCTATTCCAGTTGCTATAGCTTGCGCCAACGACGGTTTTTCCGCTATGAATAGTCTCATGTTGTGCCTCCTGTTTGTAATTTTTCTAACGCAAACAGGTTAGCACATCAAGGGACGCTCAAAATCTTATTTTTTTGCTTTCTCATTACTAACAGAAAGACCTCACCTGAGCTTTACAATTACTCAAACGAGGTCTACTTTTTTATTCGTAAGTGTAAACTACAATGCCGGAATCCTTTTTGAAATCCGAATCGTCCGTTATGAAATTTATGATGCCATTTGTATTGTAGCGAACAGTTATGAAATCCACAGGGTCGTAAGAATGATTTTCGTAACACTCAAGAAAATTTTTTATCATGTCGTTGGTAACGTCTCCCGAAACTACGGAATACTGCTCCGATATTTCTAAATGCTTACTCTGCAAATCTTTGGCAAGCCGCTTCCTTTCTTCTTCGATGGCACGATACATTTTTTTCGTAAACGATCTGTCTTTATGATTAACTACCTTGTACTGCTTAAATTCGTTATTTTCGACAGAGTGACACAGCTCTTGCAAATTTAACGCCGAGACGCATATTTTATTGCCTCTGTTCAACAAACCAAGAATAAAATTGGAATAACAAGCAATTTTTTCCTCTGACCAACTCCGCGAACCAAAATGCACTACCAGAAGAATATTTGTGTCTACGAAAAAAATTTCTTCGCTTGCTATCTCATCTAAATCCATTTCGGAAATCAATTTTACCATACCGTTCTCCTTAATCGTCAGCTAAAATTTCAGCGATGATTTGTTCTCGCGTCTCTCGCTCCTCTTTGCTCATGGCAACAAATCGTTTAGCATTTTCAAGCGAATGTTCATAGGCTCTTTTACCGACTTCCGACAGATTTTCAAGAATTATCTTCTTGCTGTACTCTTCAAAAGGCATTTCTTTCAGCAAACTCGTGAACGCAAAATTAAAAAACAGCGTTGTAAAAAATTTGACGTTGGAAAAATCAAAGCTTATGGCATCACCCTCACTTAACTTGGGGAGTCCTGCCTTTAATATATCGGAAATTTTCTCTGCGTCGTCCTGTGTGAAACCGCTGTTTATGTAATCCCTCACGACAATAGTCTTTACCATCGTTACTCACCTTTTAACCTATAAATTACGTTCGGAGTTTCCATTATGTGCATCTCAAAAAATAATCCTTGAAATTTGTCGCCCAACTCTTTGTAGGTTACTCTTCCCGCTGAATTCTGCTCAAAAAGAACATTCTCATTACAAATTCTGACGTAACCGGAATTTGCTTTTGCAAAATCCAATAACCAATCTATTCCCACGCCTCTCGGCGGTTGTTTCGTCGTAGTCCCCTTCTTCAACGCCCATTTTAACAATCGCGAATTTGTATCGTACTCATGAAATCGAACGTCATTTTCTTTTTTCAGATACCGACGAACACTTTCTATAATACCTATTCCCGCATCGTAACAGTAAAAACACATTCGAGAAACATCTTCGTCGTTCCGAGCCTCGTTGTAGCAATTTCCTATGATGTATTCGCTCTCCGAGTGTTCCACTGCATTGTTATAGACTTCGCCTATCAACGAAACCAATCTATCTTCAACTCTTTCCGTCATATTAACTGGTATTCGCTTAGAAATGTTCGCCGATACTATTTGTACCACGTCATCTTTCGTGTGCAACTGGAAAAGAGTTGCCAGATTACGTTCGTCAAAAGCGTATGAAGGAAAATTGCAACGGAATACGATATTTTTCTCTTTCTGCGCTCCAAAAGCACTTAAGCACGTCAACAAAAATAATCTGGTTCGATTGCGAAACAAATCGGCATGAGGTAAGGAAATTTTAACTTCGTCGCCTTCTGAAAGGCAAATTTTATTTTGAATATCGGCTACCGAGCTGAATAACTCAAAATCGCTTGCAAAATCGTTTGGAACTGGTATCTCCACCATAAAACTCCTAGAAGACAAGATTGTGCCGATAAATATATCAAACATCTTTGTCATTGACAAGAATGTCGGGCAACGGTTCAATTTCAAGTGCTTTCAAGCTCACGGTTATGCAATTCAAGATTGTTTTGATTCTCTGAGCCATTTATAGACCGTCGGACGCGAAACTTTGTAGTGTTTGGCGATAGCCGTCACTGTGTAAGTGCGTTCATAATAGCCTTGCCGATAAAAACCGAAGTCTTTGGGACATTTTTTGGAATTGCGCCCTTTGTACTTGCCTGCAGCTTGCGCAAGCTTAATTCCCTCGCGCTGACGTTGCAAAAGCAATTCTCGTTCAAATTCTGCTATCGCGCCAAAAATCGTGAGCATAAATTTTCCCTGCGGCGTCGACGAATCCAAATCCTCTTTCAAACTCCTGACTTTGACATCTTTTTTCGTCAAAGTCTCGACGATGTTGAGCAAGTCAACGGTTGAACGGGCAAGTCGCGAAAATTCCGAGACGATTAACTCGTCACCTTCGCGCAGAAAGTTCATCATCTCATCAAACTTCGGTCGCTTGGCAGATTTCGCCGAAACTTTATCGACAAAAAATTTTTCAACGCCCGCTTTGTCTCGAAGTTCAACAACTTGCCGTTCCTCACTCTGTTCGACGGTTGAGACCCTCACATAACCGACACGCACAAAAAATCACCTCCGACCAAGTTTAATCTTTGGCGGCGGTTTTATCAACATGATTTTTAGAAAGTTTTTGACAAGCGTAAGCATATATTGATTGGAAAATTTTTATACAAGGCGATAGGCACAAACGAAGCAAAATTTCAGTGTAAAATTAGGGAACACTGTAAAAGATATGACAATCCTCTGACGTTGTGTTATAGTAATCTGAACAAAACTAACTTCGCATCTAACAAAGAGGAAATTATGGACAGAGAAAAAATTATTCGACGGTTTCGCGACCAAGTAAACCAAAGCGGACATATTATCGGAGCGGCGGTCGGCTCCGGTTTGACGGCAAAGCTCGCAGCACTCGGCGGCGCGGATATTTTGTTGGTTTTGAGCGCAGGGAAGTATCGAATCATGGGACGCAGTTCCTTCAGCAGTTATTTTTGTTACGGCAACAACAACGAGCAAGTTATGGAGTTGGGCAAGCGCGAAATTTTTCCGATTGTGCGTGATGTGCCCTTGCTTTTCGGGTTGATGGCGACTGACCCAACAATTCAGCTCTACGACTACTTACAGAAAATAAAAGCGGCAGGATTTTCAGGCGTCGTAAATTTTCCGACGGTCTCTTTGATTGACGGTAAATTTCGCGAGGCTCTCGAAGAAGAAGGTACAACTTTTGACAGAGAAGTCGCCGCGATTAAGTTGGCGAATCATTTTGAGATGTTCACCGTCGCTTTCGTTACAAACGAAGAAGAAACCCGTCAAATGCTCGTGGCGGGAGCTGATGTCATCTGTGTGCATCTCGGTTTGACCAGAGGCGGCTTCCTTGGAGCAAAAAAATACATTTCAATCGATGACGCTCAAAAATCAACGAAAAAAATTTTCGACGTGTGCAGAAAACTCAAACCCGAAACTTTTTGCATGATTTATGCGGGACCGGCAAATACTCTCGTCGATATGAAGTATCTTTTCCACAACACAGAGTGTCAAGGATATATCGGCGGCTCAACTTTCGACAGAATTCCTATCGAACAGACAATTTTCGACACAGTTAGAAATTTCAAACGCGGTAGTGAAAATTCTGAGGAGGGTTCATACTCATCTGGAAAAATTTCCATTGATTTTCTCCTTCGCCACGTTGAAGAAAATTATTTCGATAAAATCAGTTTCGCCGAGCTTGCCGACAGCGCAAATATCTCGCGACCGTATTTGAGTCAGCGATTCAAGGAAGAAGTCGGCATTTCGTTTAGCGAATACCTCTTGAGTTTCCGATTAAACAAGGCGAAAGAACTTCTGGAGCGCGAACAAAATATTTCGTGCAAAGAAGTCGCCTTGCAAGTCGGTTACAGCGATTATGCGCAGTTCACCAAGATGTTCAAGAAATTTATCGGCGAATCTCCGAGCGACTATCAAAAAAGATGTGCTTGTGTTTAAGTCAGCAATCAAACCTAAGCACAAGTATTTTTTTGCGCGATTCAATTCCTAAACACAGTCGAAAAGTTTCTGAAGCCATTTATTTTTTACGGCAAACGATTAAAATGTACTCAGTAAGAAAAATTTTAGGAACGGAGGGAAAAATCTTGAAGACGATAGCAGTAGCGGGCACCTTCGACACAAAAGGCAGAGAATTTGCTTACGTCAAAGGACTGCTCGAAGAACTCGGCGTGCGACCGTTCATGATTCACACGGGCGTTTTTGAACCGGCATTTCCCGTTGACGTGAACAACGACGAAATAGCCGCAACTGTCGGACAAGACATCAAGGCGATTGTCGAACGCAAGGATCGCGCTCTTGCCACTGAAACTTTGTCCAAAGGTATGGAAAAACTCGTCCCCGAACTCTACGCGCAAGGAAAATTCGACGGGATAATCTCTTTCGGCGGTTCAGGCGGCACGTCGCTTGTAACTCCTGCCATGCGTGCGCTTCCAATCGGTGTACCCAAAGTTATGGTCTCGACAATGGCTTCCGGCAACGTCGCGCAGTACGTCGGCACGAGCGATATTGTTATGATGCCGTCGATTGTCGATGTCGCAGGATTGAACAAAATTTCCAAGCTGATTTTCTCCAACGCGGTCTTGGCGATTGTCGGCATGGTTAATCTGCACGAAAAACTCAAAGCTGACACGAGCGAGGCTAAACCCTTAATTGCGGCGTCAATGTTCGGCGTAACGACCCCTTGCGTCGACCGTGCCAAAGATTATCTCGAAAAACGCGGATATGAGGTTTTAGTTTTCCACGCGACAGGCACCGGCGGCAAAACTATGGACGCGCTGATAAATGCGGGCTTTTTCGCAGGAGTTTTGGACTTAACAACGACTGAATGGGCTGATGAAGTCGTCGGAGGCGTTTTGGCGGCGGGTGAGGCTCGTTGCGAGGCTGCGATTGCAAAAAAAATTCCGCAAGTCGTTTCTGTCGGCGCGTGCGACATGGTAAACTTCGGTCCGATTGATACTGTGCCCGAAAAATTTTCAGGACGCAATTTTTACAAACATAATCCAACCGTCACGCTTATGAGGACTTCTGCGGAGGAAAATAAACAAATCGCCACGAAATTGGCGGAAAAATGGAATAAAGCTCAAGTTCCGATGACAATTCTCCTGCCCAAGCGCGGTGTTTCGATGATTGACGCGGACGGACAACCTTTTAACGGCGTTGAGGAGCGAAAAATTTTGTTTGACACGCTCAAATCAAATATCACTAACGAACTCGTCGAGATTCGCGAGCTTGACAACAACATTAACGACGCTGACTTTGCCGAAACTGCGGCTAAGCGTCTGATTGAGCTGATTGAAAAATAATTTTGGAGGTTGATTGCAATGTTGAAGAAAACCAGAGCGGAAATTATGGCTGACTTTCGCGCACAGGTCGCGGCTGGCAAAATTCTCGTCGGCGTCGGCGCAGGTACCGGCATTACCGCCAAATGCAGCGAAAAAGCGGACGTTGATATGCTCATCATCTACAATTCCGGTCGTTTTCGCATGGCGGGGCGCGGCTCGCTTTCCGGACTCCTCGCTTATGGCGACGCAAACAAGATTGTGACCGAAATGGGGCAGGAAGTTCTCCCGATTGTCAAAAAAACGCCGGTTCTCGCGGGCGTTTGCGGCACTGACCCTTTCCGCGTCATGGAAATTTTCCTCAAGCAACTCAAAGAGCAGGGATTTAACGGCGTGCAAAATTTCCCGACTGTCGGGCTTATCGACGGCAAATTCCGCGCAAATCTCGAAGAAACCGGCATGGGTTACGGTCTTGAAGTCGAAATGATTCGTCAAGCGCACGAATTGGACTTGCTAACCTGTCCTTACGTCTTCGACGTTGAACAAGCCGTTGCGATGACGGAAGCGGGCGCAGATTTGCTCGTACTTCACTTCGGATTGACGACAAAAGGCTCGATTGGGGCTGAAACGGCTCTCACGCTCGACGATTGCTGCGAAAAAGCTCGCGAAATGATTGCGGCGGCGCGAAAAATCAGACCCGACATCATGGTTATCTGTCACGGCGGTCCCGTCGCCGACCCGGAAGACGCTGCTTACGTCATAAAGAACATTCCGGAGATTGACGGATTCTTCGGCGCGTCCTCAATCGAACGTCTTGCCTCCGAACGCGGCATGACTGCTCAAGCGGCGGCTTTCAAAGCCATTACCAAGTAAAATCAACTTCATAATCAAAATTAAAAGCCCCGACGCGGTGTCGAGGCTTTTTTCGTGTCCGATTTATGATTCAGCAAGACTTTTGTAGAGCTTGAGCAGTTCGACGGCGATTTTCGGTTCGTCGTCTAAAAATTTTTCCCAACCGTAGGCTCTCGCGACTGCAAGGTCATTTTTTTTATGCGCGGCTCGCAAATCATACGGCATCGATACTTCGTCATACAGCTCGGCAAAGGTCGCATCAGAATATTTCGCTCGCACGTCCAAAATTCTCTGCGCGGACTGTTCAATCGCTGAAATTTGCGCCGCCGTCGGTCTTTGCCACACAAAATTATTGTACACGACATCTTTTGAGTAGCGATAATCGGATTTAAGCCGTCCTCCGACCGTTCGCAGCCACGTCATATGTATTGAACTCGTTAAAACGCCAAAATGATACTCCGTCGCATTCGGAATCAAATTTACTTGGTTGCTACAGAAATTTTCTGGCGTCATGAACCCAATCGGAATATATTTGCGCCTTTCTGATGAAACGACCGGCACGATTAAAAAATTTGTCGTCGGAATAACTTCTAAGCCAAAATGCGTCGGTTTGTCTGCAACTCGCCTTGTCGCGGCTCTTTTGCTTGCCAAACGATATTCACGAACATTTTTAACCCGTTGATAGGCGAGCGGCATTTTTTTCAACTCATTTGGCGGACAATCTCCCAAATACAAGCAATATCGCAAAACATTATTGATAAATTCCTGCGCTCCGAACCAACGATGAAAATATTTTTTGGAAAGCGGCTCGCGAGCAATGAAATCGTTCATTTCGTCGAGCGTGAAGATAAAATTATCGTTGTCAATCCTTTGACTGCCCGTCAATAATGGCGGCACGAAGTCTTGAAGCGGATTGGGGCGGCTTTCGACGAAAATATTTGGCGCGTCGAGCAAATAGGCGTTGATGTTGGCGGCAATTATTTTTTTATCGCCGTCAAAGATAATTTTTAGCTTGGAATTTGGCGCGGAGCTGAAACCGACGATGACGCAGTGGACGTGCGCCTTTTGCGCCGATTCGCTGTCCCAACGGAAAGTTCTGTAGGCAAAATCAATGTGAATTTTTTGGTCGAAAAGCGGTTTCCAGAGCGTGGCGACTGAATCGCCTTGACAAATCGAGTTCGTGCTGACGAATGCGGCGCGAAAATCTTTGTCGCGAGCAAAATCGGCGGCTTTTTTGTACCAGCAACAAACATAATCGAGATTGCCGAAATTTTTCCAACCGGCGAAGATTTTTTTGATGTCGTTGGTCTGAGCGGCAGATTTTATCCTCGCGCCGACGAAAGGAGGGTTGCCGATGATGTAATTCGGATTCGGACAGACTTTTTGCCAATCGAGTTGGAGCGAATTGCCTTCGACGATGTTTGAATAGGATTTCAGCGGGAGAAAATCCAAATCGCGGTGGATAATTTCCTGCGTTTCTTGAATCATTTGAAGTTCAGCAATCCAGAGGGCAGTTTGAGCGACTGACACGGCAAAATCGTTAATTTCGACGCCGTAAAACTGGCTGATAGAAACTTTAATGGGGTTTGAGAGTTCGCCGAGTTGAATTTGACTGCCGAACAGCAATTTTAGGATTTCATTCTCGATTCGACGGAGCGAAATGAAAGATTCGGTCAAAAAGTTGCCTGAACCGCACGCGGGGTCGAAGATTTTAATTTCGGAGAGCTTTTTTTGGAGATTCAGGAGAAAATTCCTGCGTTTGGAGGTTCGATTGTTCAAATCCATATATATGGATTTTGTAAGTTGTGCCTTCAAGTCGTCCAAAAAGAGCGGGTCGATGACTTTATGAATATTTTCGACGCTGGTGTAGTGCATACCGCCCGCCCGACGCGTTTGAGGATTGAGCGTTGATTCAAAAACCGCGCCAAATATCGTCGGAGAGATTCCCGACCAATTAAATCCGCTGCTTGCCTCTTCAAGCAGGAGATTTTTAATTTCGGGCGTGAAGTTCGGGATTTCGATTGAGCCGCTGAACAAACCGCCATTGACGTAAGGAAATTTTTTCAGCGTGTCGTCCAAATACGGGTCGCGAGCCTCAAGCGGAGTGTTGAGCACGTCGAACAGATGAATCAACGCCCAACGAATATTTTTTTCTTCGGCTAGATAGTCACGAAAGATTTTGTGTTTGCCGAAAATCCCCGTAGACTCGGCATAAAGACAAAAAACAAGCCTCACGCATAATTTGTTGAGGCTTGCCAATGAATTTTCGTTATTCGGATTGATATATTGCGCGTGAAGTGCGTCATAAAGCTTGCCGACGATTTCTCCGGCTTTAAGTGAGAGTTCCAGTTCGATACGAATTTTATTGCGTTCCTTGTCGATGAGAAAATCGAAGGCATGAAACTTTTCGGGCAACTCGTCGAGAAAAATTTTTTGTGGTTCGCCGAGCGTCTCCATATCATAAATCAAAAAATCGGCAAAGTTGCAGACTACAATCCAGCGCGGACGCATGGAATAAGGCAGAGAACTTCCGTAGCGTTGAGCCTGTTCGTAAGGAGTTAAAGTTTCGCCGTCGGATTGAGATTTTTCCTGCGAAAGACTTTCCGATAAAGAT
>JAFRSO010000041.1 GCA_017427545.1 Selenomonadaceae bacterium | reverse complement strand
TTTGCTGTTCATGCAATATTGCAAGCCGACTTCCAAATTTACGTCGGGGCACGCCTCGGAAAATTTTTCTTTTTCTGAACGGCTGAATTCATCTTCGCCGACCGGTTCATCAATAATTTCTTCGACCGTTTCGGAATTTTCTTCGGGAGTGTCACCGCTCAACCACTTTGCAATTTCTTCACGAACTTTGGCGTAGTTGCTCATCAAGCCGGCATGACTCGCTAAAATTTCTTCAACGGATTTATTCTTCGCGGCAACCTCTAACTTTTTCGCCGATTCACTCAAATTTTCCGCGCCGATTGACAGTGACGTTGACTTGAGCGCGTGCACCAAAATCTGATAGCCCTTCCAATCCTGCGCCTCAAATTTCTCCTGAATCTTATCGGCCTTAGCCGCGTCCGTGAACGTCGTCAACATTTGAATCATAAATTCTTTGCTGTTCATGCAATATTGCAAGCCGACTTCCAAATTTACATCGGGGCAGGCCTCGGAAAATTTTTCTTTCTCTGAACGGCTGAATTCATCTTCGCCGACCGGTTCATCAACAATTTCTTCGACGGCTTCAACTTCCTTGGAGTTCTCGGACTCAAATTTAATGAGTTCCGCCGGCAAATATTTTTCCAACATGCCTTCGAGTTCGGAAACGACAATCGGCTTACTCAAATAATCGTCAAATCCCGCCTCCAAATAAAATTCGCGCATTCCGGCAATAGCACTGGCCGTTAGCATGATAACTTTCGTCTCGTCACGCAAAATTTTTTCTTCGCGCATTTTTTTTAGCGTCTCCAAACCGTTCAGCCCCGGCATCATGTTATCGAGGAAAATTATATGGTAGAAATTATTTCTAGCCATTTCAATTCCCGCAAGCCCGCTCTCCGCCAAGTCGGGGAAAATTTTATTCCGCTTTAGCAGACCGGTGACAACTTTTAAATTCATGTCGTTATCATCGACCGCCAAAATCTTCGCGCCTGCCGCCGTCAAATATTTTTTCTCCGCCGGTTTATCAAAATTCTTGTCGCGATTTTCGTCGTAATGCCCCAAAGTATTTCTGTCAATAATTTTTTGCTTAAGCTTGAACGAAAACTCCGAACCTTGACCGTAGACGCTGGCAACTTCAAGCCGACTGCCCATCATCGACAAAAGTTTTTGCACAATCGCGATACCAAGCCCCGTGCCCTCAATGTTGCGATTTCTTTCCTCGTCGAGGCGTATGAACGATTGGAAAAGTTTTTTGATGTCTTCGGGCTTAATTCCAATGCCCGTGTCCGAAACTTTTACCTGCAATTCAAAGGTATCCGCGTCGAGTTCGTGACCGTCGATTTTCAGCGTGACTGAACCTTGAGGCGTGTATTTTACCGCGTTCGTCAAAATGTTTACGATTATTTGCCGCAACCTCACATCGTCGCCGTATAAAACTTTCGGCAGATTCGGCGATATTTCCGTATTGAGTTGCAAGCCCTTCTTACGCGCCCGCTCCGATATCATGTTTATCAGGTCGTCGAGCAGATTTATCGTCTCGTAGCTCATGGGAACAATTTCCATTTTGCCATCTTCAATCTTGCTGAAGTCGAGGATTGAATTTATCAGACTCAACAGCGTCCGCCCCGCACTTTGAATATTTGCCGCGTAATCCAAAATTTCAGGCTTCTTGCTCTCGCGAAGAATCATTTCATTCATTCCGAGGACTGCGTTTATCGGCGTTCTAATCTCGTGCGACATTTGCGCCAAAAATTGTGACTTCGCCTTACTTGCCGCCAACGCCGTGTCCGACGCCAACTTCAGCTGCTGATTGACCGACTCTTGCCAACGCAGCAGTCGATTTATCAGGAAGCGCACAATTATCACGCAGGCCGCCAGCAAAATTATAAATAACACTCCCAAAAGCATGACGTGCCCGTAAATATTCCACCAGCTGCTTGCAACAATCACCGTAAAATCCGAAATTTGATTTTTCTTCGCAATGCACGCCATAAAATGCCCGGTGTAATCTTGAACTGTCATAACATTGCCGCTGTAGTAAGTATCCGCGTATTCAGTGCCCGCAATGTCAATCATCTGGCTCATCGACAGCTGATAATTGTTGTTCGGGTGATTGATGATAATGCCGTTCCTGTCGACGAGAAAAGCATAACCGTCCTTGGTGTAACTCGCGCCCAAAACTTGAATCAGCCTGTCAAGATAAAAATCTATCCCAAAAATCCCCAAAAACTCACCATTCCGCCCATAAACTATCTGTGAAAGCGTCACGCAATACAAGCCGGTTTGAGCATCGTAGTAGGGAGCCGACACGCTGAACCCGTCCGCAGATTTTTCCGTTTCGATATACCACGGACGCTTATCAACACGCCAATTCGGGTCGGGCGATTGCCAACCGTTATTCATTATGAGTTGGTGTTGATTGTAAGGGTTGGCCAAATAGCAAACGGAAATTTCAGGATAATTCCTCGCGACGCTGTCCAAAAATTTTACACCGGAGGCGTAATCGCTCATAACTTCGGGGTGTTCGCCGATGACGTTAACGAACATGCTTAAAATACTTCGTTGCTTCTCCACCCAATTTGAAAGCTTGTGTTCGTAAGTGTCAACTTCGCGATTCATTTTGGTATCACCCCAACTGATCGTCGTGTTGAAGCAAATCGCGAATGCAAAAACCATTGCCGCTACCAAAACCGAAATTATGCCAATCCTTGAGTAGCGGCTGACTTTGGAAAGTTCCCTGTCACGAAAAGTTTTATCTGTAGAAAAATCTTTCTTCGCGTCGGATACAATCGTCGAAAATGAAAACAGATTGTCCAACATGTCGGAGAGCCTCAACGCTGATTCGCGGACTTCAGCGGCCTTTTCAGCAGGATTCGCGGCGGAATTTATGCTTTTCAAACTCGACGCGTCCAAAATCGTCTTTAACGGCTCGCGCAGATCACTCGACAGCCTCGACAAAAATTCTTCCTTGACGCGCAGAGCATTTTCCGCCTGCAAACCGTTTTTCATTGCGTTGAGGTAGAAAAAAATTATCGTCAACATCATTATCAGACTTGAAACCGTCATGAAAATAATTTGCCGATAACTGTCCTTGTAAAATTCCCGATTGTCGACGCTCAAAATCATGTACCAATCATTAGCCGTCTTGCCGGTAAAAATCGTGCGCTCCTCACCGTTCACTTGCGCCGTAAAACTTTCTCGAAGATTCGACTGTATAATCTGGCTCAAAATGCTGTCGTAGTCCGGCAATTTTTGCGAAAGTTTTTCCCCGACCAAATCCATGTCGGTGTAGCCGATTATCATGCCGCCTTTCGTCACAATCAGCGACTCACGATTGCCCAACTCGTTCATGCGGTGAATCATGTATTGCACTTCGGAAAAATTAAAATCCAGCGCGACGACCGTCTCTTTATCCGGCAACATTTTCGATATCGTATAACACATTATGCCTGTCATCGCGTCGATATATGGCTCACTTATATAAATTTGACCGGGATTTTCAGCCGCGCCCTTGTACCACAGCCGCTCTTGAGCATGATAATCCGGGGGCATGTCAAAATCCGGAATTATCGCCCAATCTTTTCCGGCAATGTAAACGTTGAAGCACACTCCGCCCGTCAAAGATTTCTGCTCACGTTTGCGCTTATGAAAATATCGTTCCAGCTCCAGACGCGGCGTTTTATTCCGCAATAACTGTTCGGCCTCCATCGCCATTCGCAACGTCGTACCTTCCGCCGCCTGCAATGCCCCTTGAAAATCCGTGCGAATTACTTCGAGTTGCATTTGTCCGATTTCTTCAGTCTGATTCGACGTCACTTGGAACATCAACCGGTCGTTCATAACTATCACGATTAAAAATATCACCGTGATTATTGTGATTATCGCAAAGTCGACACGGCGTCCGCCCTTGAGTAATTGCCAGTCTTGTGAAAAAAATTTCTTCATCATCGACACTGCCTTTACTTTTTAGTGCAAGTCTTGATAAAATTATACAATAAACCTTGGAAAAATCCTTTAACACTTTTTGCTTGATAGCAACACTTTTTCCGAAAAAAATTTGCCTCCAACTTCAAGGCAAAAATTATCGAGGAAGTATGACATGACAAGTCGGAAACATTAAACCATAAGTCAACAGCTAAGTCAAAAACACTTTTGCCCAAAATCACGGCACTTTTTGAATCGGAGAGGAAAATTTTGGCTCTGATATTTTTAACCGCGTTCGGTCAACTCGTCGACACTTACATCAGATGGCTGCCATTTTCACAGCAGGCATCATCGGATTTGAAGCTGAAAATTTTCACATATTCGGCACTGTGGGGAGTCGCGAGCATTTTTCTGTACAAATTAATTTTCGATAATTTCGGCGTCAATGGAGCAACTTACAAAGCAATTTTAATGTTGGGTTGGGCACCGTATTTTTTTATCGTCTTGAAAAAAATCCCCGGACTTTTGCAACACATTTTCGTTTTGGGAATGGGCGTAATTTATGCATTGATACAGCATACAATTCCGGCAATGATAGTTTTTAATTTTTTTGCGGATAAAAGCGCGTATGAAATTATTTTTACTGACGCGGCGGGATATTTAATTTTATTCGTGATATTTTTGCCGTTGAGCAGAAAATATTTTGTGAATTTACTTCCTAGCCGAGAATTTTTTGAGCTGCGTCCGATAGGAATTTATATCGCAATTTTGCCGATTATAATTGCTTTACCGCACATAATTAGAATTGCGGACGACGTTTTAATTCACTCCGACGCGGAAAGATTATCGAGAATTTATTTGCCGGTAGTATTTTTCTTTTTCTACCGATATATTTTAAGTGCCGCGAAGAATTATTATGATTTACAGCGATTGGAGCGAAGTAAGCGGCGGCTTGAGGAGCAATTAACGGTTTTAAAGGAATATAACGCGTTGATTGAGGAAAATCAGAAAAAAATTTCCGTAATGCGTCACGATTTGCGGCACAGTTACAATTTAATTTATGTGATGTTAAAGAGCGGCAATGTTGAGGCGGCTCGCGAACATATAAGGAAACAGGAAGAATGGCTGAAATAATATTTACGGACTTCATATTTACGATAATTCAATTATCCGGCGCGTATTTACGATATTTGCCGTTCAGCCGCGACATTTCGCAAGATAAATTATTCGCACTGAAAAAGTGGTTTATTTTATTGAGTTTCGTAAGTTTTGCTCTGTATTTATGGATAATAATTTCATACGGCTTGAGCTATTTTACGTACAAAATTATATTATTGGTCTGGTGGTTGCCATATTTTTTAATCTCACCGGCAATAATTGGCAAACTCCCGCAACACATTTTCGTGTTCGGAATGCAAGGATTATGGTGTTTTATGCTTCATGCCTTCGCGGGAACGACCGTAGCTTTTATTCACGGGACAATGGCGGAAGAATTTTTGCCGTTACAAATAACATTTTATCTGATATTTTTCTTCGTATTATTGCCGATTGAACGGAAATTTTTTATAGAATTATTGCCGACGCAGCAATTTTTTGAGGATAAAGCGTTAAAATGGTGCATATCAATATTGCCGATGGCATTATTTATCGGGACGATAATTCCCATGCTGGAAGTAACATTTTTGACGACGTGGAACGGGAGAATTTCACGCTGGGTCATTCCGGTATTTTGCCTGCTGATATATCGGTCGCTTAACATAACGACGAAAAGAATTGAGGAAAAAAATTTACAGGAGCAAAAAAATCGGCTTTTGGAACGTCAAATGAATTCGTTGGCGGAAAATAATTTACTCATGGAAAAAAATCAGCGCGAAGTAACCGAATTGCAAAAAAAACTTTCGGAGAATTATATTGAGCTGGAAAAGCTGATTGATGCGGGAAAAATCCCCGACGCTATGAAATTTATTTCGCGGCAAGTGGAGATTTTGGACTCAACACGAATAAAAAAATTCAGCCGATTACCGCTGATAAATGCTGCAATTTCGATTTATTTTCGGCGGGCAGAAAAACTCGGAATAAAAATAACTTCCACAATCGATTTGCCGAATAAAATTTTGACGGACGAGAGCGACTTGGCAGTTTTGTTGAGCAATTTATTGGAGAACGCGATCACCGCAAGTAAAAAAATATCTTCGGGGCGAGAAATATCTTTAATTCTTCGACACAAAGACGGACAAAATATTTTGGAAATAACGAACCGCTACGATAAAAAAATAAAAATCGGCGAGAACGGTTTGCCATATTCAAAGGAAACGGGTCACGGATTAGGTATGATTTCGCTGGAAATGTTCATAAAAAAGTACGATGCCTTTGCTGATTTTTCGCAGGAGAACGAAATTGTTCAGTTGAGTTTGTATTGGAATGATCATTTGCGGGCAAAATAACGCATAAATTTAACTTTAACGTCCTTTTTCTTGCGCAAACTGATCGGAATTGAGGTCGAATCCATTAAAATAAAATCGTCCTGCTCCATGGATTTTATATAGTCCATGTTCACAATAATTCGATGATAGCACTCCAAAAAGCGTTCGTCTTCAAGCAAAACCGATTGAATTTCGGAATAATTATTCAACGTAACGAATTTTTGACCGTCGGCAAGATAAACGCATAATTTATGGCGATAATTAATGTCTACATACAAAATATTTCTTAGCGGAACGGCAACTTCTGCGCCTTCGACATTTAAAATAATTTCCGGAGATTTTTTAAGGATTTTCGGAAAAATGTGCTCGAAAGTACGTGCAAAATCCTCCTCGTGATCGTAAATCGGCTTCAAAAAATATCCGATGGCAAAAACTCTGTAACCGTTGAGCATAAAATCATCATTGTTGGTCAGAAAAACAATGCCGACATCATCGCCGCGAGCACGAATAATTTGCGCGACTTGCAGGCCGTTAATTTCGTCCATCATAATATCCAAAATAATCAGCTGAAACATTCCCGGTCTGAAGACGTTCAAAAAATCATTTGCTACGGAAAAAGTTTGAATATTTACCGCGTCTTGAAATTCGGGATAATTTTTCTCGATAAAATCGCTTAAATAGCTTTCGGCGGCAGTCAATTCGGCAATTTCATCGTCAACAATAGCAATGTTCATAAATTCTCTCCCCCCCCCCCCATAATTTTCGTTAAATTGCAAAAATAATATTTTAACATTAGGGTCGCGGGCGTGAATAAAATCCGCAACCCTTTCCATGCCGGCACCGAGAATAACCAAATAATAAAAACCTACTCCAAAAAATTGCATAAAATCTTCCGCGTTGCGAAAAAGTTCGATATGAGTTTCCATTTCATGATACGCCCAAATTTTTTTGAGGTAACATCGCAAGAAAGTTTCCACGGTCTCCAATTCAATTTTGTCCTTTTCGATGATTGCAATATTCATGAGAAATCATCTGCCTTAAAAAAATTCACCCATATTAAATCATAATGCGCAGAAAATTTCTCAAACACTTTTTGATTGAGGGCAACACTTTTTCCGAAAAAAAAACTACTCTCCAACAAAATTGGAAAGCAGCTTTTTTTATTGCGAAAAAATTTTATACCAGTTCAATCAAAACCATGGGTGCGGCATCTCCGCGACGAGGTGCAAGCTTCAAAATTCTGGTGTAACCGCCGGCACGATCGCTGTATTTTGCGGGAAGCTCCTCAAAAATTTTATGAACAACTTCTACGTCCGCAACGGCATTTATGGCTTGACGACGTGCGCTGAGGTCGCCGCGTTTGGCAAGCGTGACCACTTTTTCCGCGAATTTACGAAGCTCCTTTGCACGAGCCTCCGTCGTCTCAATTCTTCCATAGTTGAAAAGCGCGCTCAACAAACTTTTGAACATGGCTTTGCGCGCACCGGAATTTCTACCGAGTTTTCTATAGCTCATGAAATTTCCTCCTTCCTGCATTAATCGTCCATCGGGGGCATGACGATTGGATTCGGCGACGGCTTGAACGAAACTCCGAGCTGATCCATTGTTTGCTTAATTTCTTCAAACGACTTGCGGCCGAGGTTGCGGAACTTCATCATCTCTTCTTCGGTCTTGTCAACCAAATCCGCGACAATGTGAATGCCCGCCCGCTTAAGGCAATTCGTCGAACGCACGGACAATTCCAGCTCTTCGATAGGTTTGGTGAGGTTTTTGTCCAGTGTCAAAAGTGTCTCCTCATCATGTTCCCTTACGACAGGTTCCGGCTCATCTTCAGCTTCCTCGAAAATAAGCCCGTCCATGTTCTGGAAAAGTTTCATGTGGGCGATTAAAATTGCCGCCGCCTTTGAAACGGCCTCTTCGGGGCGAAGTGTACCGTTCGTCCAAACCTCAAGCGTCAATTTGTCGAAGTCCATTTCATTGCCGACGCGGGTATCTTCGACGTTGTAATTGACGCGCAACACCGGCGAGAAAATCGAATCAATCGGAATTGTGCCGATAATGTCGTCGGGATTTTTATTTTTCTCCGCCTGATCGTAACCGCGTCCGCTGCGAGCAGACATCTCGATTTTGAGCTTGCCGGTTTCGTTGAGCCAGGCAATATGCAGGTCGGGATTTAAAATTTCAATGCTGGGGTCGCACTCAATATCGGCGGCGGTAACTTCTCTGCGTCCGCCCGAATGACCGCCATTTTTAATTTCTTCCTCAACGTCGACATCAATCCGAAGCGTGTAAGTTCTCGGCGGCGTCGATGAACTGGCCTGCGCGAAGGGCTGATAAACTTGCGTTTTATCTTCGTCTACCTTCAAGCAAAGCTCTTTGATATTGAGGACAATGTTAGTCACGTCTTCGCGGACGCCGGGAATCGTGGAGAACTCGTGGAGGACGCCGTCAATCCTGATCGACGTGACTGCTGCGCCTTCCAATGAGGAAAGCAACATGCGGCGGAGACTGTTGCCGATTGTAATTCCGTAGCCGCGGCCGAGTGGTTCACAGACGAATTTGCCGTAATGCTCATCGTCGCTAACTTCAACCAACTCAATCTTCGGCGGCTTTTGTTCAATCTTATCGTTGTCATTCACAAGAAACCCGCTCCTTTCACAGAAAATTTCTGCCGGGACGAATTATCTGGAGTACAACTCAATAATTGACTGCTCATTGACGGGAATATCGCTGATGTCTTCGCGAGTCGGAAAACGAGTAACGGAGCCTTTGAGGTTCGCCTGATTTGAATCGAGCCAGGGCGGTGCACTCAAAGCGTTGTTGACTTCCTTAATCATCTTGAAGATTTCCTTACCTTGACTCTTCTCGCAGACTTCGACAATATCACCGACGCTGACCAATGCCGACGGAATGTCGACGCGCTTGCCGTTAACGGTGATGTGACCGTGGCGAACAAATTGGCGAGCTTGACGGCGAGTATTTGCAAAACCCATGCGGAAGACGACGTTATCAAGGCGACGTTCGAGCAGGATAAGCAGATTTTCGCCGGTGACGCCGGGCATTTTCTTAGCCTTTTCGTAGTAGTTGCGGAATTGACGTTCGAGGACGCCATAAATAAATTTAGCTTTTTGCTTTTCTTTGAGCTGCAAGCCGTACTCGCTGACTTTGCGGTTCATGCGCTGTTGCTGATGTTTCTTTTCATTGATCTTGCGCGAACGACCGATAACCGCCTGTTCAATTCCGAGTGCGCGGCAGCGTTTCAATGCGGGAGTTCTATCGATTGCCATATTTGCACCTCCAAATTAAACTCTGCGACGTTTGGGCGGACGGCAGCCGTTGTGGGGAATGGGCGTCACGTCTTTAATCATGTTGACTTCCAAACCCGTAGCCTGCAACGAACGGATAGCCGCCTCACGACCTGCGCCGGGACCTTTGACATAAACTTCGATTTGCTTCAAGCCATGCTCCATAGCCGCCTTGGCAGCCACTTCAGCAGCCATCTGCGCGGCAAAAGGTGTGGACTTGCGCGAGCCGCGGAAACCTAATCCGCCCGCCGATGCCCATGAAATTGCGTTGCCGCTTTTGTCGGTGAGCGTGACAATCGTATTGTTAAACGTGGAGCTGATGTGCGCCACGCCGTATTCGATATTCTTGCGAACTTTCTTTTTGGCGCGAACTGTTCTTTTTGTTGCCACCTGTCTTGACCTCCTCTTTTTTTAAAGATTAAGAGATTGCGAGATTAGAAGATTAAGAGTACTTTTAATCTTTTAATCTTATTATCTCCCAATCTTAATCA
>JAFRSO010000040.1 GCA_017427545.1 Selenomonadaceae bacterium | reverse complement strand
TCGCTGATTTCTTCTGCCGTCCGAAAATTTATTTCTGCCAGAGGATTCCAACGAGCCGAACTACCGTCGCCGACCAATGGCGCGAATTTCATTACCTTTTGTCCGAGAACTTTTTGTCTGTAGCCCGCCGTCGCTTGCCATAATTCTTCTTTCACGTCGAAGAAAAAAATGGAGTGTTGCCACACCAGTCCTGTTGGAATGATTGTGTTGACACCCTTGCCGCTTCGCGTCGGCGCAACCAACAATATGTGCTCAACTCCGTCGTGCAACATCAAATGCTTGTTGTAAGGATTGACGCCGACCACTACGCCCGATTTTTTTATCTTGCCTGACTTTTTATCTGCGTATTTTCCGAGTCCGGCTTCGTCAATTTCTTTGGCAGTGGCAAATGCCGCCGAACCGTGCGAAGTTTCAACTTTCATGCCCTTTGCGCAGAAATATGTAAATCCGGCACCGATTACAAAGCCGATATAAGGATACGCCGCGTAACTTCTGATTATTTCGGGAATTGCTTTCATCAAAGCCGCGTTTTGTTGCCAGACGTAGAATTTATACGGCAGATAAATGTGAACGTCGCCTATGTTCAGACACGCGCCCAATAATTTGCTGTATCCGCATTCCTCTGCCACGCCCTGCGTCGCGTACCAGCAAGAAATCAGCAAACATACTCCGATTGAAACTGCGCCAAGCTTAAAAACCTTTTCCCGATAAATTTTTTCCTCGTCCATATCATCTCACGTTTGAATTTGACAAACTAAGTCGCTCAATCTCCAAAAAATCTTTCAGCTTGTCGAGATTTTCGCCGTTGGAGCGCAACTGACGGATTATCGCAGAAATTCGTTCCTTGCCTTCCGACAAACTCATTTTTTCGTTGTCAACGCCGATTTGTACTGACGAAAACGGCTTCGTGCCGAATTTTTCAAATTGCTCACCGTAAAGTCGTTCATTTATCGCGCTGGAAACAATTTCATCCGCTTTTGCCGTGATTATCTGCCCGTCCGCGAAAATTATCTTCCATTGCGGCTGACTTTCCATGTCGGAATTGGCTCGCGATATGATTTTGTAGCTTTGATTGTAATATTCCGCGACGCCGCTCTTACTCGGATGATATTTTTTGGCAAATCCTTCGCGTTCAAATTTATCCGCCGTTGCCTCCATGATTATTTGAAAATCCTTGTCCGAAACGCAAAACGGATCGCCCTTGTACGGAATTTGCAATTTTTGCTCCGCCGTGCCGAACAAACAAATCTTGTGATTCTCTATGACGGGCAGTTTCTCATTAGAATTGACAAAATCGTATCGTCTTGCCAGCGAGATTGTTTTTTCGTCAGCTTGTTCCAGAAGGTCGGCAGACTTATCGCCGTAGACGAGTCGAAATATTTGTTTATCCTCAGCAAAATCTCTGATTGCACTCGTCAGATAGTTGTCGCGCATTTCGGGATTGTAAATCATCAGCCCCGCTTGCAAGTCATACGCCGCGACGATTGTGTTTGCGCTCTCTTGTTGTACCACCCATTGAACTTTTTCAAATTCGGGCATATGTTCATTGCTGTATCTTAACAACGCACCGCTCGATATTCCGTTCGTATAGCCATAGACCGCCTGTTGGCACGCTTTGTCCTGTATTTCCTGCGGATAGTTGAGCATGAGATTTTTGACTTTGGACATGAGCACACGAGGAATTTCCTGCCGCAATTTCTCATATCTCTCGATTGAATACGTTTTGAAAGCAATTTCCATGTTTCCGGCGAACAATGCCAGTGTTTCGGGATGAGCCGCCGAGAAGTCCCACTGATATTTTTCCTCGAACACCTCGCGCAGATTGTCCGCACCTTTCCAATGCTCAAACATATCTTTGTAAACGTATCTGCCTTGCGGAGTCGCCTCGTTGCCATATTCGTTGACAAATTCGTTTTTGCGGAAAATATCCTGTTCATGGCTCAGATAATACTCGTTCAAGTCAGGAAGTATTTGCAAGAATTTCAAAACCTCACTTTCTGAACCGTGCCGAACAAAATCAATAACTTTTTCCGTGTACTTCTCCTGCAAGTCGTAAACTTGAATCAATTCTTCGTCTGTCCATTTTTCCGATTCCATAAATTTTTCTCCTCTCATCAAAAAGTGATGTTATTCGTAACGTAGACGTTGAACTCATATCCCGGCTCTACGGTCACCGTGTTTTCTATGTCAGACGCTTTCTTGAAGATTTCCGAAGTCGAATCTATCAAATTTGCTACTGCGCCATGAGTCGCTATCTGTCCTGCGGTATAGGTGTCATTACTTGACGAAACATTTCCAGCCGCTAACGAACCCATTGCCGCTATTGACGCGCCTATCATTCCCGCCGAGATTTTTTCGCCCGTGTGATGATGTATCTTGCCGCGAACTCCCGCGTAACCTGCGCCGTCTATCGCCACGATATTTTCCGAGATTGTCCACGAACCGCCGTCCGGTAAAACCAACTGCTTAAAATTAACGCCGACTCTGCCATTTGACACAGATTTTTTCTCGTAAGAACCCGTCAATCTGCTACCTTGCGGTATCAAGAGTTTTGTTCCCGTTGTCGTGTCGTAAACGTCGATTAAAACTTCTGCCATTACTTGACCTTCAACGTCCGTGTTGATTCCCGTCAAAAGTCTGACCGGAATTACAGTTCCTGCGACGAGTGTCGAATCGTTTGCCGCGAAGTATTCAGATTTTACTTGCGTCGGATTTGCCTTTGATTCCGGCTGAATTGAATCTTGATTTCCTACCTCAGCGAGTGCGAATGAAATTGCCGACTTATATTTGCCCTCATCGGTTTTCGGATTATTATCGACTTTTACCAGTGCAACTGCAGGAGATTCTTCGGGCAATACCGGCTTTTGCACTACCGGAGGCAAAACTTTGCGTTCTGGTATCGCCGGAACTGGATTTTCAACTACTTTTGCCGCTGGTTGTTCCGGCGGCTGAGTATTTTCCGTTTTTCGTGCATTTTCTTCTGCTTGGCGGCGCAATTCGTCTTCTTTGGCTTTGTTCATCGCCATGAGCGTTTCGTAATCGTTCGGCAAGGCTTTAGGTTTTCTCACGTCTGCAATTTCGGATTCAGTAGCTGTCGGAAATGTTTCTTCGTCTTTTTTATCTTCCTCATCACCGCTGGACGCGAATATAAACGCCAAGACCAACACTGTCCCGAAAAACACCACCACACCTTTGACTACCTCGCGACGAAAGCCAAAAACTTTATCTGGTTGACCCTCGTTCATTGAATAATTCCCGATTTCTTCCGACTCGCCGTTTTTCTGCCCAAATTTTTTCTTCGCGTAAAGAATTAGCGTCTTGAGCTTTTCCAAGTCATTCGCCTCCCATTATTTTTTATTCTTGATTCGGAGAATTTCTTTGGCGGAAACTCTCAACTCGATTTCGTCCGCCACCGCGTCCACGATGTAGCAATTCTCGCGGATTTTGTAGTTCGCCATGAAAATTTTGCCTTTGTTGCGGATAAACAAGCTCGGCAAGCGTTTGGGAATTTTGTCGAACCGCAAAAAAGTTTTTTCGCCGTCGTCGAAGATTGCAACGGGTTTGACGCTTG
>JAFRSO010000039.1 GCA_017427545.1 Selenomonadaceae bacterium | reverse complement strand
GCCGCCCAGCCCCAGCCGTTTCGAGTGTCCGGCACGGTCGAAGCCGGAAGCCGTTTCGCGCCCGCCGCCCAGCCCCAGCCGTTTCGAGTGTCCGGCACGGTCGAAGCCGGAAGCCGTTTATGCCCGCCGCCTAAGGAACGCGGAAGCGACATAAGGCTCAGACTGCGGCTGTCGTCCATGACAGCCTTGTCTTCGCCAAGTCGCTTTAACCGCGCTGGTGGGTTTATCACCCCCCAGTCCCCCCGTAGGCAAAAAAACGCATTCAATCGCCGCCAAAAAGCGTGGCGTCGATTGGCATTCCATGCAAAATGCGTTTTTTCACCCATCTCTTGTCGCACCCGCAACGTTATCGCTCGATTGAGCGTTGTCGTGAAGTCGGGTCATCGAAGGGGAGATTAAAATCGCGTAGAAGCTAAAAGAAGCAAAAAATCGGGGGGAGCCGCACGGTTTTTGCGGGGGGGGGGTGTCCCCCCAAAAGGGGGTTTGGGGGAAAGTCCGTTTCCCCCCATCGGAAAGGTTGCACGACAAAACTTCGGATAGGTAACAACGTCAAAGCAACCTTTCCTCCTTCGCTTTTTAGATTTTTGTTGCGTAGAAATTTTTGAGGTCGCTACCGAAAAAAATTTCACAGCAACCTAGTGAAGGCAAGCGACGCCTTTAGGCTAGCGCAGCCTGAACGCTTTGAGGGAGTTTGAGGGGGTTTACCCCTTCAAAGCGGTTTTTGAGCGTATGGGTATGCAAAAGCCGCTATGTTTTTTGCACGAAGTGCGCGGCTTTTAAAATACTCATGCGCGAAAAAACCGCTCAGCGAATCAAAAATTTTATCTTTTGGGTGGGGTGAAGCGGCTTAGCATAGGCGGTTTTTGCTATCGTAGCGTAGCCGAAAGGCAAGCGTCAAGCGATAGCAAAAATTTGAACGTAGCGTAGCGTAGTGAAAAAGCCGTGGCGACTGCGTGACGAAAACTAGTTAGCGAGGCAAGCGTAGCGTCCCGCAGGGTGCCTCTGCACGCAGTGAATATCCGACACCAGTTGCGAAGGGGGCGCAAGTGGAAACTCAAAAAATTTTTGACTATGTTGAATTATTATATTGAAAACGTGAACAAAGTTTAATTTTCAAAGTAAAAATTCCTTACCTTGAGAGTGTGGCAGTTTTCCGAGATGACTTCCTTTAAGTCTTCAGGAATTCCTTCTGGTGCAGAAATGTTTATGGCGAGGCGAATTGAAACTGAAACATTTGGCAAATGCATGAGATAGGACGCTACTTCATCAATGCAGGCGTTAAAGCTTTTATTCAATCTCGTTTTATCCAACTCTACGTCCATAGAAAAATGTTTTGGCAAGAGTGGTTGTGGCGGAGGTAGTGTAGATGGTGACGACGGGTCTGTTCCGGCGTCGCCGTTTTCTTTTTTGGGAGGGTCAGGCGGTTTAATTTTCAATTGCTCTTGAGCGACGGACGATTTGACTAAGAAACTTTCTGTCGAAATTTCTCTGAGAGATATATCACCAAATTTAAGCTCGTGAGTTAAATCTTCGTCGTCAGACAGAGCAAATGTTTTTTCAGCGACGCCTTTACGAACGGTTTCAAGCAAAACGCTTTTGTCAGTGAGACGTGGCATGTAGTAGTAAGTTGTGAAATACTCCCAAAGTTGATTTAAATTGACTGTATCACGTTCACGCCAGATGAATTTATCAAGTAGATTTTTTAGCTTTTCATGACCAAGCGACTTCAGCAACATTTCATTGCTTGAGAATTTTTCGGCGGTTACTGAAATGTTATCTTCAGTTGTACAGTCAATTTCCGCGAAAAACCACTTCAGAACAGTCATGTCGGTTTCCCCGAAAGTATGAGGCGCGAATAATTGACAGTATGCTTGAGAAATTTTCATGGCAAAGTTTTTTTCTGTTGATTTGCGATTACTTTTGGCGTCAACGAGTTGAACTCTATCAAGATTCAGTTGGTCGGCTTCGTCTATAACTTCAGACCATGCTTTGAATTCACGGACAGTTTTTTTCAGTTCAGATAATTTGTCACTGTCTGGTGCAAGAAAAAGCAATGTGTTCTTATATTTGCGAGGAACTGTCCCGCGAGTGTTCAAGATGGTTTTCGCGAAGGCTAAGGCGGGGTTATCGGGTTGCCTGTCATCGAAGACGTATTTTGGAGCCAGAATAACGAGTCTCGCATTTTGTTCATCAACAACGTCAGCTGAAGTCTTTGGGCAGAAGTGAACTGCCGACCATGATGGTGTGCGCCACGTGCGAAGTCGCTGTTCAATCTCATAATCAATATCGTCGTCCGAAAATTGTTCAAGCTTGTCGTCGACGAGTTTG
Source organism: Selenomonadaceae bacterium (assembly GCA_017427545.1). Taxonomy (GTDB): domain Bacteria; phylum Bacillota; class Negativicutes; order Selenomonadales; family Selenomonadaceae; genus Quinella. The sequence continues at coordinate 10,164 of JAFRSO010000039.1, read as the reverse complement.
CGGAGCGTTGGATTAACGCCAAACCAAAGGCGCGTATTTTGCGAGTAGAGGTAATACAAGTTCGCTTTAAGTTTCGTTAATGCGTCGTTGAATACGGCAATGCTGTCCAAATCTTGCGGCTGAATCGTGCCCAGTCGGATTTCGTTTTCGTCGATGCCGCTCATTTCGTTTCTTCGACTGCCCGGCGCGGTTCCCATGAAAATTGTTCGCGAGATTTTTCGCGCCGCATTTAATCTTCCGAAACGTGGGTTGTTGCCGTCGAGTTCATAAGGCTTTGACTCTTCGCCATCGACTTCGGAATTGATTATCGAGTCCCAATTTCCTTTGAAGTATTTCGCCAACTCAGCGCGAACAGGAGCAAAATTAAGCGGAACATTTCCCGGCATAATCAACGCGCTTTGGTCGTTCTGTGACCAGAGGCAATGAATTACGTTAGCCATCAAGCGCAAAACGCCGCGAGTTTTCTGGAAACCTTCAAGGCTCGTCCATTTATCGTAAAGGTAATCGAAAAGTTTTGGATGAATCGGATAACATGCAAGCAATTTCTCACGATAGTTATTTTGGCGGCTTTCATTAGGAAAATCATTCGTGTTGTTGATGTACATACTGAAAAATGCCGAGCAAGTTTCCTCTCGCGCTTGATTGTCATTACATGTTTTGAAGAGTCTTCGACGGACAATTTCATAGCCTTCGACGGGAGTAGCAGATTCCCAGACAAATTCAATGCGTCCAAAATAGTGTTCAACTTGTTTAAGGACTTGTCGCCCCAAATCGTCGCCGACTTCAGCATCAGATTCAGGAATTGAAACGACGACCGCGCAGTTTAGGCTTGCCTTCGCCGCTTCAGTTAGTTCTTGGATAAAACTTAGCAGGTTGCCGAAAGTGCCGCCGTCGACCTCGCCTTTTCTGAGTTTTCGACCGTAGGCAACAACCTCATCAATTAAAATTAAGCATGGACTTGCCGCGTTGAAAATTTCTCGGAGAGTCTCAACGCCTGGAGCGGTTTTTTTTTCGTCGTTCTCGCGAATAAGGTCGTAAAGTTCAGGCTTGCTCGTTGAACGTGCCAATTGAGCGGCTATTTCTCCCCAAAGTGTCGACTTGAGCGGATTTGTCCATGTCCCGACGATTACCGCCGTGTGGACTTTCGGCAGAAATTCAACTTGCGTAGCGTTCAAAATTTCTCTGACTGCCGACGATTGCACTGCTTGAATCTTGCCACTGAAAAGATGATACAACGCAAGCAAGCTGTGAGTTTTGCCTCCGCCGAATGAAGTCTTTAACTGGATAACTGGTTCACCATTGCCAGAAGTCAACCGCCGCAGAGTTTCGACCAGAAGATTTTTCAGACCGCTCGTTAAATACGTCCGCGAAAAAAATTCAACGGGATTAACATACTCGCTACTGCCTTCGCCGCGAACGACTTGCGCCAAATCCGCCGCAAACTCTGCTTGCTTGTAACGACCGTGTGCAACGTCAGGATGCGGCTCTATCACGTCGCGCCAAGATTTTAAGTTGCCCGTCAACGGCAAAGGCTCCTGCACCGGCTTGACGACTTCAACGGGTTCGGGTTGCCGATTGAGCTTTGAACTCCACATTGCCCGCAACTGTTCGGTTGTTTCCGCGTCGAAGCTCTCGCAGACAAGTGCCATTGTGTCCAGTGCCCGAATCGTCGTCGCGTCGTCGAAGGACTCAGAATCGTGCGCCCACGCATTGCGAATGCTCTTGAGCTCTTTTACCCAGTTGAATGCGTTGCGCGGCATCTTCAACGAAAAAATATCTCGCCAATGAATATCAATCAGCAGTGCGCTCAACCCCACGTCCAGCCGCTCCGTCAATTCTTCATACGTGCCCGACGCCGGCAAAAATCTTTTTTGTTCCGGATAGAGTTCCTCCAAAACGCCGCGTTGCCACCAATTATTCGCGCCGAAATGTTGCGCCAAATTTTTCTGAACGAACGCCGCAAGCATCGGACGCAAGACGTGATTCAATGCCTTGCCTATTTCCGAATGATTTTTTTCGTTCATAATCTTCACCTCCGCAAAAATTTTTCTTCGCCGCCGCAATAAAAAATCCCGCGACCTTTCGTCAACGGGAATAATTTTTCAGAACAATTCGCCTTGTACAGGCTCCGGCGATTTACTTTGCATGAATTCAGCACGCTTGCTCAAAATGTCTTGCCACTCGACGACAAGCTCATTGTAGCCGGTGCCTTCTTTCGCCCAATTCTTTTTCTCGCAAATGTTATAAAGTCGATAAGCCAAATTCTTAAGCGACTCGGTGTCGCCGTCAAAGTGCGTAAGCAATTCGGCGCAACCGACAATGCCCGCCTTGTCGAAAATTTTAACGAGACTTTGAACCCAGAGCCATGCGCAATTTGATTCGGCAAGAGTTTCTATCCAGTCTTTGTTGAGTTGGCGGTTGTCGTCCAGCGCAGGAATTTCGTCACGGTCTCTTAGGCGCACTCGTCCACGAGCAGAAATTACCGCGCCCGAATCTTCAATCCCGCCGACCGAGATATTTTTCGCCCGCGCCAAAACGTCAGCCTCGCCAAAAGTTATCTCGTTGAAGGCGTTCTGTGTGAACAGGTCGACGCAAAATTGACTTGCCGAATCCAGCCGCCGACTTTGCCCGTTGAAATATTCGTCGAGTTCAGCGTTGATGATTTTCAGCGCGTCGCGGACGCTGACGGCGTTGTCGTTCATGTCGGTGATTCGTTCGTAGCGCGAATAAACGCCGATGCCGGGACCGATTGCCGCTTGAGCCATGTCGACCGGCGCGATATTTGCCTGCTGCATTTTGTCGAGCGCAGTCCGCAATTCGGCTTTGAGTTCGCGGACGAAGTCGTTTTTGTCGCACAGATTATTTTCCGGCGGACGTTTGCGGCAAGCCAACACTATCGACGACGCCAGCGCGTTTGATTCGTGCGAACGCATTCGACTTGCCATTTCGGTTCGCATTGGCCAAGTCGCTGTAATTTGAAAGCCTGCACGAATCAGAGCAGTCAACATTGTCTCCCAGCCCGTCGACGCCGAATCCGATTCTTGTTGCTTGAAGGCGTAGTAAATCGTTATCGGGAAGTCATCGCGGGCAATGTCGTAAATATTTTTCAGCGCGTCAAACATTCCGTCTTCAAAAAAATTTCGCGCGGCAGTCTTGTCGTTGGAGTGACGAGCCGGTTCGGCAATAAGTTCGTCGTCTTTGGCAAAGGTCATTCTTCCGAACAGTTGCGGATAAATTTTTTTCAACGGTCGACGCAACCACACATAAAAAAATTCCGACAGGTTCGCGTAACCGATGTTGTCGTAATACGGCGGGTCGGTCGACACCATGACGGGCGGCAACGGAAATTTTTCGGTCGCGCTGTGCCGATTGACTTCGCTACCAATCTTCGCGGGCAATTCTTTGACGCTCCGATAAATCCAGTCAAGCATGTTATCAAAGCAGCCGCTTGAATGGCTAAAAGGATTCGCCTCTGCAAAGTACCAGACCATTGAAATTGCTTGCCGACCGAAAACGTGTTCGACTTTCTCGCCAGGCGCGTTCCATATGGAGCAAACAGAATACTTATCAGCAAAGCGGTCAACCAAAAAAGCCAAGTACACGGCGAGAGCGTCGGCATAATTTTTGGAGCCGCCGTCGTCTTGAACTTGGCTTTGAATTTCGTCGATGAGTTCGCTGAAGGTCGTCAAAGCCGTCAGCTGTCTGTTCGTGAAAAGTTGGTTCCATTCGGTGATTCCGTATTCTTGAACGCGGAAGCCCAAAGCTTTATCGGGCAAGTCGCCGCTCGGAAAGTCGTCGGGCTTTTCAACGTCGGCAATTTTTTCGTGTTGTGGGTCGGGCGCGAGATAAATTCTGCCGCGTTCACCTTCAGCGACAATCGCCATAAGTTGCGCGGACAACCTGCCGGCTTTGCCCTCCGCGCGGACGTGTTCAAGCGGAACATTCGCGCCGCAGAAAAGACAACGTGCGCCGTTGCGATTGACGGTGCCTTCGGGAGCGTCGGAGCCGTTGCAGATTTCAAAACGAATTTTATCGCCGTCGACAATCGGATTGACGAAAACTTTTTGCTTGGTCGAGAGCTTGAACGAGTGGACGAGCGGCATTTTGCATTGGCAAGCAGGATTCGAGCAAGTGACAGTTCGCGCCCAGAGCCAGGCGATAACGGTTTTGCCGTCAGCCTTCGGATAGAGTTCGCCGATTTTCTCAAAAGCTTTCTCCTTCAAAAGTTTGCCGTAGTAGAGAATATCGTTGGCAAGACCTTCCGCGCCGCGATAGCCGCCGATAAGTTTGTCAGCAGTCGGATTGACGGGCGGTTGATTTTTAAACTTCGCGGGCAGTTCAATCATCGCTTTGTTAATCATAACAGCGACGGGATTTAAATCGGACGCGAACGCCTTCAAGCCGAGCCGTTGAGCCTCAAGGGGAATCGTTCCGCCGCCGGCAAACGGGTCAAACACTGCAGGCAAATCTTCGCCGACAGATTTTTTTATCTCGGCGAGCGTGTTAGTAAAAATTTCTTCGTTGCCGCTGTTCTCCCACTCGACAAGTTCGCCAATGATTTTGAACAGTCGCTTGCGTTCAGCCTCCTGTAATTCGAGCGTCGGAAATGTGTCTTCATGTTCGGACGGGTCATCAACCAACGACGCAAAAAGCACCGCCCGCGCAGTTGCAGTTGGTTTGCGTGACCACCAAAGATGCAGCGTCGAGGGGTGTCCGTGTCGAATGGATTTTTCACGCGCCGACGCCTTGTTGATAACATCAAGCGGCAATGCCACTTCGATTAACTTTTTCATTTCAATCACCGAGCAAAAGATTTCGTTCGAGAAGAATTTTTCCCTGCCGCATAAGCGCCGAAATTTTGTAGTTGACGCTGACGGCGTTGAAGTCGGGCGGACGAGTGAACGGCGTCTTGAGATAAACCACGTGCGCTGAATTTCCGTCGACCGTGACGATAGCGAGGATAAAGTTTTCGGTCGAGTTCAGCGCAGTTAAGATTTCGTTTTTGGTTACGGTCACTTCATCAGCGACAGAATTTCTTCCCTTGACTTCAATAAATCGTAGCCGACCGTCGGTTTCAGCAGATTCAACGTCGTAGCCGCATTTCAAGCTACTTACGTCGTTGGGCGAGTTGCCAATTTCACGTTCAATTTTCATGACGGCTTCCATTGCAATTTTCTCGACACGAGAGCGAGCTTCGGCATCTGCGGAGAAATTTCCTTTGGAGGTCGAATCAAAATAACCACGCGGAACAATCAATGCGCCGCCGACTACGACAGGAGCCGCCACAGAAATTTTTCTTTGCAAAGCGATTTCGTTAAGCCGCTGATTCAAGCGATTTGCCAAATCGTCGGCGCGTTGTGTCGCACGGTCAGAGTTGATTTTGTCTTTGTCGCGAAGTTCCCGCGCCTGATTGTCCCAGTAATTTATTTCGCTACTGAGCCGTTCTCTTACCGCCTGCTCCAATTTATCGAAATAACTTTTCTTATCGGCGGTGACTTCGCGCAGGTGTGACGGTATAAGATTTTTTATCGCGTAACTGACGGCAATATTTTCAATGTCGCCCTTGAGCCAATCTGCTTTTTGAACTGCCGACAAAATTTCTTCACGTTCGGATTCTTTCGGCGAACGATAATCGAGATAAGGAGCATAATTTACAAGGATAGCTTGTCCGTTCTCCGGAATTTCTACGAAATGCAATCGCTTGGCAATGGTCTCGCGCCGCCCGTCCTGAAATTTGACTTCAACATAGAAAAGCAAACGAAAATTTTTCCCGTTGTCGTTATCGTCGATAAAAATTGTTCCCTGCTTCAAGGTGTCGCCGAATTTATCCAAAGTCAAAGCACTCACGGCATCCAAAAGCGGATTCGTAGGAGCTACCAAAATTGCAGAGACTACGCCCGCAATATGACAATTCTCTTTGGCAAAACAAATGCGCTCATAACTTCCCGCTATCGGCTCCGCGAAACGACCTTTCAAGGCTTTATTACGAATGGCGGCAGGTACACGAGTAATTTCATAACGACCACTGCCGCGCTTATAAATTTGACCGCCTAATTTTTGAAACGCCGCAAGAAAAAAGTTCTCGACGAAATGTGGCTGGAGTCTGTGCAATGCGCCGCGTTTCATGTTCTGACTTATGCCGATAATTTCGCCAAAGCCAAGAGCATCCTCCGTTAAAGCGCGTTCGTTTAAAAGTTCTCGAATCCTGTTAGCGTCAAAACTCTTATCCAGCACACTGTTCAGACGTTGCACTACCGAAGGATCACTTCCATAGCGAATCGCTTCAATCAGCAAATCGCGTAAAGGTTTGTTATCAAAAGAAATTTTACCGAGAATATCAAAGACTTGTCCGCCCAGTGCTGCTCGTTCTTCTTCAATTTTTTTCAAGAGCTTGAGGAAAACTTGACCTTCGCGAGTGTCATTGGCGACCAGATTCCACAAATGGCAAACTTCTTTTTGCCCGATTCTGTGAATTCGCCCAAATCGCTGTTCAAGCCGATTAGGATTCCAGGGCAAGTCATAGTTAATCATAAGGTGGGCATTTTGCAAATTGATACCTTCGCCGGCTGCGTCCGTCGCGACAAGTACCAGAAGAATTTTATCCCGCTTGAACCGTTCTTCGACGGCACGCCGCTCTTTTCGATTTAATCCGCCGTGAATGCTGGCGACCATTTCAGCTTGACCGAACAACGAAGAAATTTTTTGTTGTAAATAATCCAGCGTGTCACGGTGTTCAGTGAAGATAATCAGCTTCTCAAGTCCGCCATCGGATTTTGAAATTTTTTTGTTATCTTGAAGAAGGTGAGATAATTCACACCATTTTTTATCCTCACTGCTTTTACAAACTTTGTCCGCCATAGTAGTAAGCTGTTCGAGCGTTTGAATTTCATTACGAAGTTCACGGAGAGTCTGCGAAGCAGTTACGCGGTCGGCAAGCTCGTCCTCCTTGCGTTCAATTTCACCATACGGAAATTCTTCGTACTCATCCCAATCCTCAACGTCAAAGTTGTCCTCGTCCGTAATTTTTTTCTCCTGCAAAATCTTTTTTAGGCGTTGCGTTCTGCGTTTTAACGACTCGTAGATTGCTTTTGGCGATGAGGCAAGCCGACGTTGCAAAATTGTCATGGCGAACCCGACTGAGTTTTTCTTATCGCCTCTCAATCGCTCTGCCCGATTAAAACCATCTGTAACATAGTCCGTCACGCGCTGATAAAGTTCAGCTTCTTGTGGCGACAAAGAATAGTTGACAGTATAAGCAATTCGTTCGGGGAATAACGGCTTGCCATCGAAAGTAACCAAATCTTCTTTGACCAGCCGCCGCATTATGTCCGACACATCGACACGATTTTTGAGCCGCTTTGCTCCTTCAAATCGGTCTGGGTCAATGAGCGACATGAACAGATGAAAATCTTCTTCCTTGCCATTATGTGGCGTTGCCGTCAAAAGCAAGAAATGCCGCGTAATTTTTCCGAGTAATTGTCCTAACTGAAAACGCTTTGTATATTTGATTTCATTGCCCCAAACTGTGGCAGACATTTTGTGAGCCTCGTCACAGACAATCAAATCCCAATCGACACCGCGCAACTTGTCTTGCAGGTCATTGTTGCGAGCCAATTTATCTGTACTGACAATGCAACGATTCATATCGAAGAAATCATTATCGTTTGCAAAAAGCTTAAAGTTCAAATGAAATTTCTGTCTCAATTCATCTTGCCATTGCTCCGCAAGAGCTCCCGGACAAACAATCAAGCAACGTCGCACGTCCTCACGAACAATCAATTCCTTAATTAGTAAGCCCGTCATAATGGTTTTGCCTGCGCCAGGGTCATCAGCAAGGACAAAGCGCAAAGGTTGCATCGTAAGCATTTTTTCATATACGGCAGAAATTTGATGCGGCAAAGGTTCTATAAGCGAAGAATAAACAGCCAGATAAGGCTCGAAAAGATAAGGGACACTTATCCTGTAAGCTTCCGACGCTAATCTGAAAATCTCTGAATCTGCCTGAAAATTCCACGTGGATACTACTTCCATTAAATTTAATTCCGCCATTTGGTCGGAATAAATCATTTGACTGTCAATATTTCCACGTTCATCCTTGTAAGTAATTTCTGCAACTTCTTCGCCATGAAATTTAACAGCAACAATTTCAACTGTTTGATTTACTATAAAACCTCGTATCTTTTTTCCTTCCCTTAATTCCCGTAATTCCAAAATATACCATCTCCTAAAAAAATAGCACAGTGTCTTTTACAACTCGCGGATAATTTTTTTGCGAATGATTTCGTCCTTATCAAACTCACTCATCAGCTCCCAATCCTTTTCCATTTCAAGATTATTACCGTTGAAGCGAGCGACCAGTTGCACTGCTTCCGGCTCGAATAAGATTGCGTCGGCGATTAGCGATGCCGCTTGATTATTCGTCAACGTGTCGGAAACCGTCACACGATAACGCGTGTTGACTTTATCACAGGCAATTCGGTTTTCCAACGCTTTTATCTGCTCTTTTGCGTGATTCATTCGCTGAACGACTTGCTTATCACGTTTCTCAATTTCTTCGAGTTCGCGGACGAATTTATAATTTTTGCGAAGAATGCCAGTAGCTATTTCTTCGATTTTCTTTACCGCTTCGGGCTGGCGACATAAAGCTTCCAACTCTACTTGTTTATTTTGAAGAGAGACTGTGATTTGGTCGAGGCGGCTTCTTTCCAATTCCAGCAATGTCCTCTGTTTGGTCAGATAATACTTCTCTTGCAAGAAAGTCGAGTGAGGGTAGACCGACCAGTCTCGCGTTTGGAACTCTTTTTCTTCCTTAGCATAAGCAAGCAATTTAGGAGCGAGCTTTTGCTCTTCTTTTTTGTATCGACGAATCTTTTCGCGCAATCGTTTAAAGTCACCGTGCACGAAAATATTTTTCGCCATAAAGATAGCGCGTTTAGGAGAAATTATCTGGCGTTGGAGGTGAAATTTTTCAACGAACAAATCCTCATGTTCCTTTTTCAGGGCGCTATACTGCTGACGAATCAGGTCGTACACTTCTCGCGTCTTGAAACTAGTTTGCGGCTCTTCCTTTGTTTTTGCAAACAGCTCGTTTCTTAGGTCATCGACCGCTTTGTCCAGTTCCTCGCTTGCTCGTTTTAACATTTTTCTGGCGTGTGTGTTTGCTTGTAAAATCTGGTGCGTTACCATCAGAATATTATTTCTATATTCGGGTTGCTCAAGGCGGTGTTTGATGTCCTCCACTGATTTTTTCATCGCCCGTGCCGAAGTCAGTAGGGAAAAAATTTTGGAATTAACGCCACGAACAAGCTCCTCATATGCTTTGACTTCCTCTTTATATTTTTCGTCGGGCTTTTTAAGCGTATGCAAAAATTCTTCCAACTGCTTTTTCTGCCCCAGCGTTTCAAAATATTTTTGACACAGCTCTTGCTCTGGTTTGCTCATGTATTCAAGCTTAGCTTGTTCTTCGGCGTCGTGTTGTGAAATAATGATACGCTTCCATTTATTTACTTCCGCTACCGCTGTCAGCATTTTTTCTCTCATTGCCAAAAGAGGTTGAGAGGCAAATTTTTGCACCGCAAACTCTTTCGAGTCCATGAGACTTTTTGCGCCGGTAGAGGCAATTTGAATGGCATCCTTAGTTTCCAATTCTTCCGTTTCCTTAGCGATAGTGTCTATTTTCATCACTAAATCAAAATGTTGGTTGCGAAGAGAGCGAAATTTTTTCAGCCGTTCTACTTTCTCGTCATCATTCTCTTTGCAGGAAATCACTCCGACATATTCTTCCGGAATACGGCTAAAAAGTCTGGCAAGAAAAGTATCACCGTTTTTCTCCGCTTCTTCTTTTTGAGCCTTGAGAGAGCGATGGTCAACGCGAATGGAAAAACCATTTCGCTCTAACACTTCATTTTGGATTTGCGCAAAGTCCGCTCGCATTTCGCTTACGTATTGACGATTGCACCACTTACGGTCTTTAGGAGCACCGCGTTTCCATTTTTCTTCAAAGGAAGGTTGAGAGCCATCTTTTTTCTTTCGCGCAGGATAGAGGAAAAAAGCTCTAGCGGAACGTTCGTTTATTTTTTCTTCGTCGTCAATCAGGCGTTCGGAAAACATAATGTGGACGTGGGGATGATGTTGCCCATCGGACATCATTCATATTTTGTTGTG
>JAFRSO010000038.1 GCA_017427545.1 Selenomonadaceae bacterium | reverse complement strand
TGGGAACATCAGCCGATTGCCATTACGCCCGGCGCATTTTCCGAAGGTCACGAATGGTACGACTGGGACGGTTGCTTCAGCGGCTGCGGCTATGAATTTGAAGGCAAACTCTGGCTCATGTACACGTCGCAAAGGTTCAACGGTTCGGGCGGTGTCAATTCTTCCGCCGAGAATCCTTCCGGCTATAATCCTTCCGGTAGTTCAGGCGGCGGCAATGTCACCGAGCGTCAATGTTTTGCCTATTCCGAAGACGGCATTAACTTCACGAAGTACGAAAAAAATCCGGTCATTGACATTCCGAACGACCATCCGATTATCGCCAACATCGATTTCCGCGATCCTAAGATTTGGGATCACAACGGCAAATATTATTGCGTAATCGGTAACAGAATTCGCGACCGCTCTCGTACGCAAATCGTCCTGTTCGAGTCTGATAACTTCTTCGATTGGACGTTTAAATCTGTCGTCGCCATTTCTAAGCCGGATTATTCCGAAGGCACCATGTGGGAGTGTCCGGGATTCGCGCATTTCGGCGACAAGTACGTTATGATCACTTCGCCGCAACACGTCCCGTACAAAGGTTACATGTTCCACAACATTCACCAGGCCGGTTACATGGTCGGCAACCTCGATTACGATCAGGGCGTATTCTATCGCGGCGATTTCTACACGTTCGATCACGGCTTCGACTTCTATGCAACCACAATGATGAAAAATCCCGAAGGTCGCTATTTCATTATTGCTTGGATGGCCGCGTGGCAAAGTCCTTTCCCCGAACAAGCTGACGGTTGGGCAACGATGCTTACAATTCCGCGTGAACTTCAGCTCAGAGAAGACGGCAGAGTTTACACCATTCCGCCCAAAGAACTTGAATGTATGCGCGGCGAAGGCGTCCACTTCACGGATCTTACGCTTGACAAGGAAACGATACTTGACGGCGTTAAAGGTACTTGCGGCGAATTGCTCTTTGATGTCGACGTCAATGCTTCGGGCAACAACTTTGAATTTGATCTCTTCTCGAACTGCAAGGACGAAAAAACCATCGTCAAATACTACCTCGAAGAGGGTCAACCCGTTATTGAGCTTAACCGCGACCAGACGATTGAGGGCGGTAAGGGCGTCCGCAAAGTCATTTTGCAACCCTTCGACAACATTCTCAAGTTCCGCATCTACCTCGACAAGTCCGCGATTGAAATTTTCATCAACGACGGTGCCGAAGTTATGTCGACTCGTGTCTATCCGCAGAAAGAGTCTCAAAATATCGTCTTCATTCCGCAAGCCGAAAAATTCGTAATCAAATCGCTTGACTGGTATGAATTCTAAAATATTTTTCGACAACACAGACTGAAAACAAAGTCCGCTTCAGAAAATGGAGCGGGCTTTTTGTTAGTTAGGAGTGAGGAGTTAGGAGTTTAAATCTAATCCCTGTTCCCTAATCCCTGCTCCCTACTTAAACACAATTAAAATCTCAACAAACAATAACAAACACGACATGAATTAATATCGATTGCGCATTGCCAAAAGTTTTTTCTGTGATATACTTCGCGGCGTTCAAGGGAATGAACGATTGAACTAAGACAGGAGGCAATCATCATGAAGAAATATTTCAAAGAGAACGCAGCACTGCTCGTATGGAGCACAGGACTTTTCAGCGCGTCACTTCTCGTCGGATTGGCATTCTTCTACGGTCTCGACAAAATCTTTTGAGCTTCGCGCTTGAAATTTTAGCAAAGGAGGCGCACATCATGAAGAAAAACTTCACAGACGGTGTCCTCGCGGTGAGCACGGGAATTTTCGCCTGCTCATTGGCAGTCGGTTTGGCATTCGTCTACGCTATCGATAAATTCATCTGATCTTTTTCAGGCGTTACGGCGAAGAATCTTAGCAGCGGACTTAAAGTCGTTGGCGAAATGAAAGAATCTAATGCGCCGTTGAATTTGAATAATCCTTTAACCATTAGAAATACCCTCTCCAAAAAAATTCTCTGCTACATTGCGTGGCGGGGAATTTTTTTTGCGAAAGGTGTAACAAAATTTTCTAATGAACGTATAACATATAGAAAGAAAAATTAACCAAAATCAAAGGAGATTGATAAAAATGACCAACGAAATTTTAAGAGATGAGCTAATGGATTTTATTACGGGCGGAAATGCAATTCAGTTTATCAAGGAAGAAAATGTTAAAATTCCGCCGCGACCTGAAAATCCCGGAATAATTAAAATCGACGACAAAATCCCATTGATTACAATTATTCCGTTTCCGTATATCAGAGAAGTCAGCCCAAAAAGTTTTAACGGAGAATGATAAAATATTCCTTCGACGCAATGTCGGAGTTTTTTTATTTGGTATATCCCCGTGCAGGGCTTATTTTTTTTTCACGGGTCGATTAAAATTGCTTGCGGTGATTATATGAATGAAATTTTGACGCTTGAAAATTTGGTCGTCGCTTACGGCAAGAAAAAAATTATCTGCGGCATAAATTTTTCAGTCAGCCGCGGAGAAATTTTGATTATCGCGGGCGAATCGGGCAGCGGTAAATCGACGATACTCAAGGCGATTGGAGGACTTTTGGGCAAGGGCGGTGCGATTGTCGACGGACAAATTTTTTTCGACGGAAAAGAAATAACTTTCCTCAGCGACGGTCAGCGTCGGAAACTTTCGGGGGATTCGATAGGATTTATCTTCCAAAATGCCGGCGCGTCATTCTGCCCGATACGGACAATCGGCGAACAAATTTTTGAGGCGGTCAGAGCACATCGCGATTGGGATAAAAAATTTTTCCGTGAACGGGCGGAAGATATTATGCAGAAAATAAATTTATCGCCCGAAATTTTGGACGAATATCCATTCCGATTATCGGGCGGCATGGCTCAACGTGCGGGAATTTTGGCGGCGACGATATTAGAACCGAAACTTTTGCTGGCGGACGAGCCGACTTCAGCCCTCGATATCGTCACTCAAGCCGGCGTCGTTAAGGAACTGTTGAAACTTCGCGAGCGGCTGAAAATTTCAATCGTCATGGTTACCCATGACTTACGAATTGCAAAATTCATGGCGGACAAAATTTTAATCATGCGGCACGGGGCAACAGTCGAATTCGGGACGCGCGAACAAATTTTCAATGCGGCGCAAGAATTTTACACACGGGAACTTATCAAGGCGGCGGGATTATGATTTTGGAAGTTCGACACGTCAAAAAATTTTTCGGCAAGCGGCTTGTCCTCGACGACATAAATTTTTCTCTCGACGCGGGCGAGTGTTTGGGGATTGTCGGGTTGAGTGGCGGCGGCAAGTCGACGTTGGCGAAAATTATTGCGCGATTAATTGATTGCGATAGCGGGAAAATTTTTCTTTGTGGCGAAGATATAACTCGCTCAAATGATAATGATTTTTATTGCAACATGCAGATGATTTTTCAGACGCCGGAAGATTCATTCAATCCGCGACGGACTTTGGGCAAGAGTATTGCCGAACCGATTAAAAATTTTTGCGGCAATGAAAATCTTCGTGAGCAAGTCGAAAATCTTTTAGTCGAAGTTGGCTTGCCGAAAAATTACGCCGAACGTTATCCGCGTGAAGTCAGCGGCGGTGAATGTCAGCGGGCGGCTATCGCAAGGGCAATTTCAGTCGAACCTAAACTTTTAATCTGTGACGAGGCAACTTCAGCACTCGACGTGACGATAGCGGCTCAAATCGTCGCGCTGATAAAAAAATTGTGCGCCGAAAAAAATATTGCGTGCCTGTTCATAACGCACGATCTCGCAGCGTTAAAAAAACTCACCGACCGCATATTGGTTTTGGAGGACGCGCATTTAAAAACGCTTGACGAATCAAAATTCAAGGAGGTTTTGCAATGGAGCATTTGAATCGACGTATTGAAAATTATTGGGACGAACGCAGCAAAAGTTTCAGCCAATCGCGCCGGCTTGAGCTTAATGGCGTTGACGGTTTGGCGTGGAAAAATATTTTCAAAAAAAATTTGCCCGCCGCCAAGAATTTAAAAATTCTCGACGTGGGCACGGGAGCGGGATTTTTCGCCGCGATTTTGTCTAAGCTCGGTCATAAGGTTATCGGCGTCGACATGTCAACCAAAATGCTCGGCGAGGCTCAAAAAAATCTCCGCGAACTCAATTTGCACGCGGACTTTCACAAGATGAACGCTCAAAAACTCGACTTCGACGACGAAACTTTTGACGCGATTGTCACGAGAAATTTGACGTGGACTCTGCCCGATGTCAAGGCGGCTTATCGTGAATGGCGGCGCGTCTTGAAAGTCGGCGGCGTCCTGATGAATTTTGATTCGGATTACGGCGACAAAAATTTTTCAACGTGCACGAAAACCAAAATCACCGACGAACTTTTGAGCGAGTGCGACGCGATTAAAAATTCTTTGACGATAAGCACGCGTCGTCGACCGATGTGGGATGCCGGCTTTCTCGAAGGGCTGAATTTTTCCGTGCGCCTCGACGAAGATATTTCTCACGTCGTCCAAAGAGATAATCGTTGCGTCTATGATTCGGTGCCGTTGTTTGCAATTTGTGCCGTTAAATAGTCAATCAAAAATTTCACACGCGCTGAAGAAAATCGGAATTTCACGCGCCGCGCTAGCTTCACTGTCAGAGGCATGCACGGCGTTTTTCGTTTTATCTGCGGCAAAAAGTTTGCGGACAGTACCTTCAGCGGCCTCGGCAGGATTTGTTGCGCCGTTGAGTTCGCGGACTTTTTTAATCACGTCGTCGCCGCTCAAAACCAAAGCCATAATCGGAGCAGAAGTCATGAATTCAACCAGCGCGGGATAATACGGGCGTCCGATATGTTCGACGTAATGTTTTGCGGCAAGTTCGGGCGTCATCTTCATGACTTTTGCCGCGATGATTTTAAAGCCGGCGTCCTCGTAGATTTTGAGAATATCGCCCGCATGATTCTTGCCGAAAGCGTCGGGCTTGATGAGTACCAAAGTTTTTTGCATGAAAAAAATCCCCTTTCTTGTAGGAACTGGGAACTGGGAACTAGATAAACTAATCCCTAATCCCTACTAGTTCCTAATTACTAGTTCCTATGATAAAATTGCGTTGAGGAGTTGAAGATAATGTTTAGCAATTTTATCGTAGCAGTCAGCGCAATAGTTCCAATGTTTTGCTTGATGGCAATCGGCGCGTTCGTGAAATTTCAAAAGTGGTTGACGGACGATGAACTCAATCACCTGAATCGAATGGTCTTCCGCGTATTTTTCTGTTGCATGATGTTTTATTCGATTTACACGACGGAATTGGCGACGAGTTTTCGCCCGAAATTGATGCTGTTCGGGGCATGCGGCGTACTGATAATTTTTACCCTGCTCATGTTGATTATCCCACGAATTGAACCGGATAACAAGCGGCGCGGCGTCCTCGTCCAAGCAATTTTCCGAAGCAATTTCGTATTAATGGGCGTGCCGATTGTCGCGAATATTTTCGGCGACGAGAACATTGCGGTTTCAACGATGATGATCGCGGTTATCGTCCCGATTTACAATATCCTGGCAGTGTTCGCACTTGAAACTTTTCGTGGCGGGAAATTTGCACTTCTGCCGATTTTAAAGGGCGTCTTCAAAAATCCGATGATATTGGGAGCAATCGCGGGGGCGACGCTGTTAATTTTGGGCGTCGAAGTTCCAAAGCCGGTCTTGAAGCCAATCGGACAAATTTCTGCGGCGACGACACCGGTAGCGTTGATAATTTTAGGCGCGTCGTTCAGATTCGGAGCAACTCACGAACATCGCAAGCAACTCCTCGGCGCAATCTTCGGACGATTAATCCTCGTGCCCGCAATAATGTTGTCGACGGCGGCATTTGTTTTCGGATTCAGCGGAATTGAATTCGTTACACTCGTTGCAATCTTCGCGTCACCTTGCGCAGTCGTCAGCTTCGCAATGGCTCAACAAATGGGCGGCGATTCTGAACTTGCAGCAAATTGCGTCGTGTTCACGTCGGGTTTATCATGCTTGACCATGTTCTGTTGGATATTGCTTTTCAAGACGCTGGGAGTGTTCTGAATGGAAAAAATTTCTTCGTTCGTGACAAAAAATATGACGTTGCTCGTCGTGGCAGTCACAATATTTGCGCTCGTGATTCCGTCGTCGCTTAAGTGGGTGCCGCCGCATATCCCAATACTTTTGGGCGTGATAATGTTCGGAATGGGCATGACGTTGCGCGTCGAAGACTTCAAAGAAATTTTCCGTCGTCCGCGTGATGTTTTAATCGGTGTGCTTGCGCAATTTACAATCATGCCGCTGTTAGCTTACGCATTGGCAAAAATTTTTCAACCGCCTGCGGAACTTGCAGCGGGCGTAATTTTAGTCGGCACATGTCCTGGCGGCACGGCGTCTAACGTCATTACTTACCTTGCGAAAGGCGATTTGGCTTTAAGCGTTTCAATTTCGATGGCGTCGACGATTTTGGCTCCGATTGTCACGCCGCTGTTGACGTGGATTTTGGCAGACGCGTGGGTTGACGTTTCATTTTTCGACATGATGTTATCGATTGTGCAAGTCGTCATCTTACCAATTCTGCTCGGAATAATCGTTAATAATCTCTTCGGCGACCTTGTTAAAAGCGTCGTGAAAATTCTACCTGTGATTTCAATCGTCGCAATTCTGCTGATTTTAGGCAGCGTCGTCAGCGTCAATGCCGATAAAATTTTGCAAATGGGCTTGATTGTAATGTTGGTTGTCGTCTTGCACAATCTTTGCGGCTACGGGCTAGGCTACTGCGCGGCAAAAATTTCCAAAATGAACGTCGCCAAGACTAAGGCAATTTCAATCGAAGTCGGTATGCAAAATTCAGGGCTGGCCGTTTCATTGGCGATGACTCATTTCAGCGCGGCGGCAGCTATCCCCGGAGCAATTTTCAGCGTGTGGCACAATATTTCCGGCTCAATAATGGCAAATTATCTCTCTCAAAAATCGAACAAGCTCAACTGACCTCGCGGAAGAATTTTTTCCGGCGGAGAATCTTTCATTAAGCCGCACTGAAATTTTCCCGCAGCTTTTCGCGCCAACTCATCACAACGCTCATTGAAAAAATTCCCCGCGTGACCTTTGACCCAATTAAATTTTACGGCGCGCGTAGAAATCAATTCGTCGAGTTCCTGCCACAAATCTTGATTGAGCACGGGACTTTTCGTCGAAGTTTTCCAACCGTTGCGCTTCCACTTTGCAAGCCAACCGTTAGTGAAAGCATTTTTCAGATAGCTGCTGTCCGTGAAAAGTTCGACTATCGCGCCCGATGAAATTTTCTCCAAAGCCCGAATCGCCGCTGTAAGTTCCATGCGATTATTGGTCGTATGCTCCTCGCCGCCGAAAATTTCTTTGCGGTGATTATTTTCGTCGACGATAACCGCCGCCCAACCTCCTGCACCGGGATTGCCCAGGCACGAACCGTCCGTGTGAATTTTAATCATCATATGACCTCCAAGCTCAAAAGCATTGCTTGACAAGTTAAATCGTTTGTGATAGTTTTTCCTTGCCGAAAAGGTAACTTTAAGGCAATCGGTGGTGGAACGTCGACGCCTCTCGGAAGTAATAACTGCCTTTGAAGAAGGTCGCGTTTCACATACTAAGTAGACAATTTTAATGGCAGTCGGTGGTGGAACGTCGACGCCTCTCAGAAAATCGGAATTATCTTTGAAGAAGGTCGCGTCCGCAAATGCGGCTTTTTTCGTGCCTAAATTACTTCAGGTACGTGAGCAATGCCAGAACAGTCTGGACGAGGCTCATAATGAGCATGAACCAATCCTTTTTGTCCATGACATCACCCCCTCTCTTGCGAGAGAGCCGACACACCGAACTGCCGCGTCGAATATATCATATCATTATAAAATTTTCAAGGGATAATTTCAGAAAGGTTTTGCAATGGATATTCTCCACGAAAAACTTAAAACATTACCTGACGCGCCGGGCGTTTACCTCATGAAGGACGCTCGCGACAAAATTATTTACGTCGGCAAGGCTCGCGTGCTGAAAAATCGCGTCCGCCAATATTTTCAATCGGGCAAAAATCATGGCGCGAAGGTTAAAGCTATGGTTGCAAAAATCGCCGACTTTGAAACGATTATTACGGCCGGCGAAGTTGAAGCTTTGATTCTCGAATGCAATTTGATTAAAAAATATCGCCCGCGCTACAATATCAGCCTCAAGGACGACAAGAGCTATCCTTACTTGCGAATCACCGCCGAAGATTTTCCGCGAATCATTTTGACGCAGCGTGTGATTCATGACGGCTCGCGATATTTCGGCCCTTACACGAATGGGCTTGCCGTCAAGGAAACTCTTGCCCTGCTCAGAAAAATTTTCCCGCTCCGCACATGCAAGACTTTTGCAAAGCGTCCCTGTCTTGAGTTTCACATCAAACGTTGCCTTGCGCCCTGTGCAAAGAAAATTTCCCGTGAAGATTATATGTCATTTGTCAAGTCCGCCGAAAAATTTTTGGAAGGTCGAACTGCTCAAATCGAACGCGAACTTTCCGCGCAAATGAATGAGGCGGCGGAGGCTTTGAACTTCGAGCAGGCGGCACGTTTAAGGGATATTTTGGCGGCGATTCGCAAAGTCACTGAAAAACAAAAAATCGTCACCGACATGGGCGACGCTGATGCTATCGGATTGGCGCGGCTGGATGGTGAAACTTGTGCGCAGATTTTTTTCATTCGCGAGGGTAAAGTTACGGGGCGTGAAAGTTTTCTACTCAACGGCACTGACGACGAAATTGCCGCGCAAATCGTCACGGAATTTATCAAGCAATATTATTCGCAGGCACAAATCTCGGCGGCGGAAATTTTATTGCCCGTCACGTTATCCGAAGACGATTCAAAAATTTTGGGCAAGTGGCTCGGCGTGAAATTAATCGAACCTAAACGCGGCGTCAAACGTTCGCTGGTCGAAATGGCGAATCAAAATGCTGAAAAATTTTTGGCGGAAGAATCAGCGCGTCGACAACTTCAAAACGCTCAAACAATCGGGGCGGTCGAGGAGTTGAAAAATTTCTTGAACCTTCCGAAACTGCCGCGACGCATGGAGTGCTTCGACATATCGCACATTCAAGGCGCAGAAACCGTTGCGTCAATGGTCGTCTTCGAGGACGGTCTGCCCGATAAAAAAAGTTATCGCCGATTTAAAATTCATTCGACGGAAGGCAAACCCGATGATTTTCTTTCAATGCGCGAAGTCACGAGTCGCCGCTACAGTTCGACTGATAATCTGCCGGATTTAATCGTAATTGACGGCGGATTGGGGCAGTTGAGTTCTGCGCTTGAAATCATTCGCGGCGCAGGTCATCAAGTGCCCGTCGTCGGCTTGGCAAAACAATTTGAATTGATTTTCGTTGAAGGCTCCTCAATTCCCGTCGAATTGCCCCGCGACAGTCAAGCCCTGAAACTCATGCAACGTATCCGCGACGAGGCTCACCGCTTCGCAATCACTTACCACAGAAAACTTCGGCGGGTACGCAACTTAAAATCCGAACTCGACAACGTGGCGGGCATTGGCGTTAAGCGTCGGACGGAGCTGTTTAAAAAATTCGGCTCAATAGACAAAATTAAATCGGCTACGGTCGAAGAACTTTCCGCCGTGCCGAAAATGACGCGTGCCGCCGCCGAATCATTACGAAAATTTTTCGACGCACAATCATTCGCTTAAAAAATTTATGAACGTGTGATAATTTGATTGTCTGTCGGTGAATCGGCTTTCTCTCACAGGTGCGAAAAAAGCCGCATCAGCGGACGCGACCTTCTTCAAAACAACTCGTATTTAGAGGGGAGTCGACATTCCAGCATCGACTGCCACTGAATTTTTCTAAGTGACTTTGCGCATAATATCACAGCCACAAAATTTTTTCAAGCGTCAATTTCTTTACATTGCGCGTCGCGTTTGATACAATGTACAAAATTTCACCGGGAGGTGGCATAAGTTGAATATCGGCGACAAAATTGTTTACCCTATGCACGGTGCCGGCGAAATTACCGGCATTGAGGAAAATGAAGTTGGCGGCGTCGTCAACTCCTATTATATTTTCCGGCTTCCGATGGGCGACATGAAACTTATGCTGCCGGTCGACAAAATCGAGGATATCGGCCTGCGCGAACTTATCACGCGTGACCAGCTTGAAAAGGTCGTTGAAATCCTCAAGGCCGAAACTGATCCGATGTTGGGCAGTTGGAACAAAAGGTTTAACACGAATTTGGAGCGGCTCAAGACGGGAAATATTTTTGATGCGGCGGCGATTGCCAGGAATTTGTCTCGGCAAAACAGCAAGAAAAAAGTTTCCTCCGGTGAACGTCGACTGCTTGATCTTTCGCGGCAAATCTTAATCAGCGAACTTGTCTATGTCTGCAACAAGACGCCCGAAGAAATTACAGCGTGGGTTGACGAGCTGATTGACGTTCCTCCGCAATCGGCGGAATAAATTTAAGCAATCAAAAAGGCATTGTCTCAAATCGGGGCAGTGCCTTTTTACATGTCAGCGAAAATATTTTGTAACCAGCTCTTCACGCTCAAGGATTAATTTTTCTCGATTGGCGCGCGCCGAACTTTTCAACGCCTCGCAATTTTCCACATACGCCGCAAATTTTTTCTGCAATTCAAGCGGCGGGAGAGGCATCAATATTTTTTGCAAATCTTTTTTAGTCAAACTTGGAAGAGTTAGTTGTTTGTTTAATTTCTCAAAGTCAAAAGCTAAACAAAAATAAAACAGATATGTTGCCGATAAAATTTTTTCATCAGCGATAAGTCCAAAAGCAGTGTCAATATTCCAAAATTTTTCTTTAACGAACAGAGGTTTGTTTATTGTTCCTTTTCGTCCAATAACTACCGAATTTTCAGGGCAAATATATTCGTTAGCATAATCCATAATTCCACCGCTACCGTAAACAGGATATTTTCCTTCAGGATTTTGCACAGCTTTATAATCGCGACCATTTTGAATTGTTAAAACTTCAGACCATTCTTTTTGAGGGAAATTTTTATTTACGAACAGCTCATTGAATTTGGCTTTGATGTCAGCGTCAAGGCCGGTTATCATCTCTTGAGCCGAAAGAATTTTTGCGTCGAGGGCAGCAAACTCTTCGACGATTTTTTTCTGCACGTCGAGTGGCGGGAGCGGGAAGTTGTAAGATTTAATCTTATCTTTATCGCCGCGAGGCATTTTGATTCCCGTGACAGTCGACATTGCAAATGCGAAAAATTCATCTTCGCGTAAGACTTCAAAGAGATATTCGGCAAGCAAAATATTTTCATCGCGACTTCTGAAAACGAGAACATCAGGTGAGCAACCCCCTGCACGGTCGGCAAGCCAAATTTTTTTTAGATATGGACGGATATTTGAAATGAGCACGTCGCCTTTAGAAAATTTCACGACGCCGGAAATTTGTGGCACGCCCTCATAAATTTTAATGCCGCGCTTATCCTTGAGCATGTTGTCGGTCGTAACGAAGTCGGTAATTTGAATTTGGTCGAGTGTTGTACGTTCAGTAACGAAAGGCGCAAGGTCACCGAGTTTGACGATTGGAAACTTGCCGCTGTATTCGACGGGAGCATAGGCGGAGTTGCCGAGCGAAATTTTTTTTGTGAATTTGGCGGCGTCAAAATCGATCATATCGGCAAGGGTCGAGTAGTGATAATATTTTTCGAGTGCGGGAATATGAATTTGTTCACCGCGACAGGCGGCACGAATCACAGCGGCAAGAGTATTTTGGGCGAAGCGGTTTTTGTCGTCATAGAGAAGCCCGCCGCGTTTCTTATGAACGATGCCTTCACGACCTTTGGCATTGCTCCAGCCGTAGCCCAAAAATTTTTCCTGATCTTTGTTATCTTTCGGGGCGGTAATAATCAAAGTCATTTGCCGATAAGTCAGCCCGAAGTAAATAATTTTCTCGCGGTCAGATTCGACAGGCTTGAAGTTTTCAGCGCGGACACCGATTTTATTCAAGTAGCCGTCAAAAATATCACGGCTGAATTTACGACCGAGCGGCCTGCCTTCCAAAATGGTTTGGGCAACGTCTTCATAGTCGGCAGTGAATCGCGGCGGCTCATCAAAGCGTTCAAGAAATAAAACAATCGTGTTGGTACTCGTCGCACCAAAAGTTTTCCCTTCGAGATTGACGATTGCACGGATATAAAAATTTTTCAGCAGAGACTCACGCGCGGCAATAAAACTTTTGCTTTCCTTGCTGAGAATCGAACTTGGCAAGATGACTGCGGCAAAACCTTTTGGCTTGACAAGTTGACTGATTCTTTCGGCGAAGAGTGTTTCAATTTCGGAACCGTCATTAGAAATTTTGTCGAAAACTTCCAATTCGTTGTCCAACTTCAAATGCAGCTTGAAACCTTTGACGGAGTAGGGCGGATTGGCGACTAAAATATCAAACGTGGCGGGCGAAATATTTTCGTCGGGATAATTTTCCAGCCCGTCGCCGAATTTAATTTTACCCTCGTTGGCACCGTGCATGAACAGAGAAATTTTCGAGACGCGTGCCAGGCGATAATCTTTTTCCACGCCGAAAAGTTTATCATGTTCCCAAAGAACAGGCAGCGTCAAATTCTTTTGAGCAAAAAAATCTTTTATAGCCTTGAAACCTTCCGTTAAAAAATGTCCCGCGCCGCAAGCGTAATCGATAATTTTCGGCGGCTCTTCGGAAATAATTTTGTCGAGCGG
Organism: Selenomonadaceae bacterium; assembly: GCA_017427545.1. GTDB lineage: Bacteria > Bacillota > Negativicutes > Selenomonadales > Selenomonadaceae > Quinella. Next base: position 31,588 of record JAFRSO010000038.1, on the reverse strand, counting down.
CAAGCTGTCCCAAATGAATTGAGCAATGGGCGTCGGCGTGAAAAATTGCCCCTCGTCCTGCTTGAAACCCTTATCCAGCAGTTGTTCAAAAAGGTCACCTAGCGTCTGCAAATCCTCCGAACCAATAATCCGATAATCCCGCAACATGTCCGTCACTTCACGCAGAATTTTTGCGTTGAGGTAGAAAAGTTTATCATTCTGCACTTCGACGAAGGCAAAGGCATTGTTCGTATAAAATTTGAGCTTGCGGAAATTCTCGCGCAAATCTTTAATCTGATTGTCGTGATTTTCTTCGTCCGAGAAATTTTTGAAAACCTTATCGGGATAATCTTCCGGCAGATAAAAAATATCCTCGCCCATGAATTTTTTCATGCCGTCAGCGTAAAGTTTTTGGAGGCGGTCTTGAAAAGTTTCGTGAGTGTCGGAGCCGTCTTTGAACTGGAAAGAAACTTCTTCATCATCGGGCGTGTGACTTTCGTCGACGAGCTTGGCGATAAAAAGCGCAGTCAGGCGATTGAAAGCGTTTTCCTTATCCGAAACGTTGTTGTGGCGGAGAATTTCTTCAAACTTGTTGACGACGCTTTCATTTTCGTTGAAGTCTTTAAGATCGCGTTTGCGCAGAGGTTTGACGCCGATTTTATAAGCAACGGTCTCGTCGTGAAAGATAACGTCGCCCAAAAATTTTTTCTCGTAACGTTCATTCCAAATCTTGAAGCATTCTTCGACTGTGTGAGCGTCGCGATAAAATTTTTCGGCACAGGGAACACTTGCCGCAGAAAATGTTATCTTGTCGCCGTCAAAATCCGAGGCGTAAAGTATGATCCATTGACAACTTTGCTCCTGCTGCCAGTAAGAAAATAATTGCCCGCCGTCGGCAAGCATGTTGGAAAGTTCGTGTTTATATTCCGCGCCGGCAGTTTTGCACTCAATAATAAAAAGCGTCCTGCCGTTGACAGAAACGCAAATATCCGCGCGGCCGCTCTTTTGAGAATGACCGAGTTGCCAATTTTTTTCCAGGCAAATATCTTCGGGCTTATAACCCTTATCAAGCAAACGATTGACGCACTCAAATACAACGAGATTTTCTTTGTGAGCCGCATCGAAAAAATTATTTCGTTCGCGATTTTGAATTTGGGCGGGATAGGAAAGTTTTTTAGCGGCGAGGTCGGCTTTCATCACGACACCTTCAGCAAAAATTTTTTCATAGCGATTGCCGCGCCGTGTGAAGTTCATGACCTCAAGCGCATTTGAAAAATTATTTTCATTCAGCAAAATTTTTCCCCCCAATCATTTTAAAGTCGCAATAATCAAACCGCCGATTGCCGCCATAATCGCCCCGACTCCTATCATCGTCTGAACAAAATTGCTGTGTAATTGATTGGTAAATTCTTTGGCGTTGGCGTCGACTTTTTCATAAAATCTTTGATTCATTTCGTGCATTTTGGCATCTTGCTTTTCCTGCATGGATTTCATTTCGGCATTATGCTTGGCTTGAATGGCGTCTTGCCTCTCCTGCAAACGCCGTATGTCTTCGCGCTGCTGTTGAGATTCCTGCATGAACAATTCAAATTTCGTTTCAAGATTGCTTAAACGATTATCAACGCTCGCATTAATTTTTTCCTGGTCAGTCATTTCAAACGCCACCTTTCAATTTTTCGATAATTATAACATAAGTTCAACAAAAAAGGCACCGCCTCGATTTTGAAGCGGTGCCTTTGATAAGGTCGATTGTTAAGTTGTCGAAGAATTACGCGCCGACAGAACGGTTGAGGAGCGGTTTGCGCTCATAAACAGCACATTTGCCAAGCTCTTCTTCGATACGGATAAGCTGATTGTACTTCGCCATACGGTCGGTGCGGCTGAGTGAGCCGGTCTTAATCTGACCGCTGTTGGTGGCGACAGCGATATCAGCAATGGTAGCATCTTCGGTCTCGCCGGAACGGTGAGAAGTAACGGTCGTGTAGTTGTGGCGGTGAGCCATTTCGATTGCTTCGAGAGTTTCGGTAAGAGAGCCAATCTGGTTGACTTTGATGAGGATAGAGTTAGCCGCGCCGAGTTTGATACCTTTTTCGAGGAATTTGGTGTTGGTAACAAACAGGTCGTCGCCGACGAGTTGGCATTTGTGACCGATTTGTTTCGTGAGAGCAACCCAGCCGTCCCAATCCTCTTCCGCAAGACCGTCTTCGATAGAATCGATATAGTAAGTGTCGACGAGTTTTTCAAGGAAGTCGATTTGCTGTTGAACGTCGAGTTTCTTGCCATTGGGATCCTTCAAAATCGGGTGCTTGCCGTTGAGCTGTTTGTAGTCATAGAAGTACTGATCGCCCTCTTTGACCGCGAATTCGGACGCCGCGCAGTCCATAGCAATTTTAACATCATCGCCCGGTTTGTAGCCGGCAGCCTCAATGGCCTTGATGATGGTTTCGAGCGCATCTTCAGTGCCTTTGAGATTGGGAGCAAAGCCGCCTTCATCTCCGACAGCCGTGGAAAGTCCGCGACCTTTGAGAATCTTGGCGAGGTTATGGAAAACTTCTGCGCCCATGCGAATGGCTTCGCGAATTGTGGGAGCACCTACGGGACGGATCATGAATTCTTGGAAAGCAATCGGAGCGTCGGAGTGTGCGCCGCCGTTGATGATATTCATCATCGGGACGGGCATTTTGTAGGTATTGCAACCGCCGATATAGCGATAAAGGGGCAGTCCGACAGCTTGAGCACCGGCTTTGGCAGCGGCCAGCGATACAGCAAGAATCGCGTTTGCACCAATTTTGCTCTTAGTGGGCGTGCCGTCAATTTCAATCATCTTGTAGTCGATTGCACGCTGATTGAGGACGCAGTCACCTTTGAGAGCCGGAGCAATAATTTCGTTAAGGTTCTGCACAGCCTTGAGGACGCCTTTGCCCATGTAACGACCTTTGTCGCCGTCGCGCAGTTCAAGAGCCTCATTTACGCCGGTGGACGCGCCGGAAGGTACTGCTGCACGACCGCACACGCCGTTTTCAAGAATGACATCAGCCTCAACCGTCGGATTGCCGCGGGAGTCTACGATTTCACGACCGATAACCTTCTCGATTTTTGCCATTAGAAAATCCCCCTTATCGTTAAAAACAAATTAAAAATACCTCTGTGCCGAATTATATCATTTCAAGCGCAGTTTGCAAGATATTTTCTAAAAATTTTTTCTTTTATCGGCGACCGAAATTATAGAACTGGGAATTAGGAGCTAACAGCTAGGAGCTGGCAGCTAACTTGCCGCCGCTGATTTTGTAAGTGTCGTTGTCAATATGGAAAGTCGTGGCAGTGAAATTTTTCAGCGTGATTGAGCCGCTGTCGAATGTGAGCGTGACGGCGTTATTTTTGTAGGCGGAAGTGAATTCGAGACCGTCAAGGTTGAGCGTATCATTGTTTGCAAAGCCGGAAATTGTATCCTTGCCGTCGCCCGTCGTGTAATAGAAAATATCCGCCCCGTCACCGCCGAAAAGCATATCATTTCCCGCACCGCCCCAAAATGAATCGTTACCTGCCCCGCCAGAAAGTGAATCGTTACCTGCTCCACCGAGCAATTTATCATGACCTGCTCCACCCGACAAGGTATCTTTACCATCACCGCCGCTCAAGCTGTCATTACCCGCCCCGCCAAAAAGTTTATCGTTGCCGCTACTGCCGTCAATCGTATCCGCACCGTCACCGCCACTCAATGAATCGTTGCCAGCGTTGCCAAGAATTTTATCATTGCCTTTGCCGCCTGCTATCGTATCAGCACCCACTCCGCCGATTATGGAATTTGCCAAAGCATTACCCGTGATTTTAACGGCAGTCGTCCGCGTCGAGGCATTGATAGTTTTTACAGCCGAGCCAACCGTTACAGGCGATTTCGTAGAGTTCGTGACGGTTAAAATTGTCGAGGTTGCTTTCGTGCCCTTGATATTAACTCTCGACAATCTCGCCGCGCCAATCAGAGAAATTTTACCGTCTCCGACAGTAACGATTATATCATCTAAGCTTTTGATCGTTGAATAGGTGCCACCGCCAATGCTCAGCGTAGAATCTTTCATAAATCCGTAAATATAGTCATTCCCGTCGCCTGAATTGTATTTAAATAAAATGTTTTTCCCAGTGGAATTATAATACGAGGTATCATAATAATTATAAATACGATCGTCACCTTTTCCGCCGCTTATCGTGACTTCTGAACCGTAATTATTAATGTAATCCTTGCCCGAATCACCGCTTATCGAAGAACTATCACCGGACACGTAAATATAATCATTTCCGACGCCACCGTTTATCGTGACCTTTAAGCCGTCTTCGCCTTTGATTGTATCATTGCCATTACCGCCGCTCATAATAACATTTGAAGCTCTGTTGCGGATATAATCATAACCATTGCCTCCGCTTATCGACGAATTATCAGCATCTAAACCATTGTCAATAGTATCGTTACCAGTATCACCGTTTATTGTAACTCCGGTAGAATGATTGTAAATATAATCATCTCCGGAATCACCATTTATCGACGAATTGATACCATTAAAATTAAATCCATAATAGCCATATCCATTCTCAATTGAATCATCGCCTGCGCCACCTCTGATTGTGACGGTGGAAGCTTCATTTTTAATTGAATCATCGCCAGAATCGCCATTTATCGACGAATTACCACCAAATACAGTATTGTAAATAGAATCATTACCTACACCCGTGTTTATTGTCACTGAATTGCCATAGTTCAAAACAGAATCATTATCTGCGCCTGCACTAATTTTTACATCGGATCCGTGACTTTCTATCGTGTCGTTGCCGTTGTCGCCACTTATCGTAACCTTAATACCAGAACTGTAGATATTATCAGCGTCTGAAGTTCCTTTGACAATTTTGTTATCCTCGTAGTTGGTAATAACACTCACAAAACCACCTCCCAATAAAAATTTTTTACTCATCGTAAACATTATGATAATTGATTGTATTGTTGTCAAATCTGTTGCAAAAAAAATTTCCCGCATTTCAGCGGGATATTAGTGGTTAGCTGTTAGTGATTAGTGATTAGAACTAGGTACTAGAACTAGAGACTAGGTTATTTTTCCTAGTTCTAATCACTAGTTCTGGTTCTAACAATTAGCCACTAACCACTAATCACTTGTTTTCGTCGAGGAGTTGCAGGAGTTCATCATAATCTTTTTTGAGTTGCTGATAGTCCTCGGCGATTTTAAGTGCCGCCAAAACCGCAATGCGGCTTCCTGCAAAAGTCCGCGTGCTCTGCGAAATTGATTTCATCGTCGAATCAACCATGCGCACCAGTTTTGCTAAACCGTCGGGATCTTCTGTGCGCAATCGGTACACTTCGCCGAAAATTTCAACCTCGACGCGTTTCATTTCGCCGGCAGGTTTTTGCTCCTTCAACGCCATAAAATCAACTCCTCAACGTCGCGCCGAAGTCCTTTTCAACAGCAGCCAAAATATTTTTAAACGCCTCGTCGGCCTCCTCATCTTTGAGCGTGCGTTCATTTGAGCGGAAATCAATCGCGAAGGCCAAAGATTTTTTGTCGGCGGGAATTCTCTCGCCCGTGTACACGTCAAACAGCGTCACGCCCTTGAAGAATTTGCCGCCGTTCTTGACGATGACTTTTTCAACGTCACCGGCCGCCGTGTCATGGTCAACCAAAATTGCCAAGTCACGACTGATTGACGGATATTTGGGCAGACTCTCCAAGCTGAATTTCTTCGCGGCAAATTTCTGCAAAGTCTCAACGTCCGCCTCGAAGACGTAAATTTTTTTCTTGATACCCAACGCCTCGGCAACTGCAGGATGAACTTCACCGACCGTAATCAACACGTCGCGGCCTTTCTTGAAGACGGCAGTTTTTCCAGGGTGCAATGCGTAATGTTCGCCCGCCTCGACGAAATAATTGCCAATCGACAAGCCCGCTAAAAGTTCCTCAACAATTCCCTTGGCGTCGTAGAAGTCGACTTGCGCGGAATTTTGCGACCAACCTTTAGGCTCGCGGCGTCCCATCAAAAGTCCGACGACCTGTTGTTTTTCAAGCGGCAATTCAGTTACGGGCAATGCTTTCGGGATAAATACCGGTGCCACGTCGAACAATCGAACGTCTTCATTTTTGCGGCTGAAATTTCTTGCGGCGTTCTCGAAAATTGACGCCAATAAAGTCGTCCGCAAAAGTGGAGCCTCGTCGGTAAGCGGATTCATTATCGGTACTGCGCGGCGCAATTCACTATCGGTCGGCACGCGCATTTTGTCGAACATTGCCTCACTCGTGAACGCAAATGAAAGTTCCTCGCACATTCCAAGCCCCGACAAAATATTTTTAATCTTGTCAACGAAATTTTGCGTCGCCGATTGATGACCCTGCTGATTGCCTTTCGGGAGCGTCGACGGAATTTTATCAAAGCCGTAAATCCTGGCGACCTCCTCCGACAAATCATCGGGCAAATTTACATCATTGCGCCAATCGGGAACCGTCGCTTCATAGCAGGAAGAAATTTTCATATCGGCACTTTTAACCAAGTCGCCGACCGTATCGCCAAGATTTTTCATAAAGTCTTCGACGCCCGAATTTTTGAAAGATTCTTTAGCCTTGTCCGCATTTTTGAACAGTCCGCCCAAAAAAGTCGATCCCAGATTATTCATGAACTCTTCGACGTTGGATTTTTCTCCAATCTTGCGAGCGGCCTTGCCGATATTTTTCGTCGCAGCGGCAAATTTATCGACGACCTCATCAGTCAATTCCTCAACCTTGTTGGTGGGATCAATCTTAAAGCCCAGAGCCTCCAGCACTTCGACAATCTCCTCGTCAGTGTAGTTGGTGCCGAGCCTGGCGTTAATCTGTTTTGCCGTGAATTTAATTTTGACTTCGGGCTTGGGATTCGGGTAAACATCGACGACGCCTTTGCAGACATTACACGCGCCCATATCCTGCAAAAGTTGCGCAACTCTGTCCAAAGCCGCAATCGTTCCGTTAATGTTCGTACCGCGTTCAAATCTGCCGCTTGCCTCGGAGTGAATGCCGACTGCGCGAGAAGTTCGACGAATCGACGCGGAATTGAAACTTGCCGCCTCAAGGATAACGGTCGTGGTTGATTCGGTGATTTCACTTTCAAAGCCGCCCATAATCCCCGCGAGACCTGCAGCTTTTTCAGCGTCGGCAATGACGAGTTCGCCGCCCTTAGCAAGACGGTTTGTATCGTCGAGAGTGTGGAGCGGTTCGCCTTCAACAGCACGTCGCGCAGTCAGTTGATGCCACGCCACTTTGTCGAAGTCGTAAGCGTGGAGCGGTTGCCCCATTTCCAGCATTACAAAATTCGTCACGTCGACGACGTTGTTAATCGCCCGCATTCCTGCACCTTCGAGACGCTTAACCATCCAATCCGGCGACGGCGCAAGTTTGACATTGGTCAGCACGCGTGAAGAAAATCTTCCGCACAAATCCGGCGCGTCAATGCCAATCTTAACCAGTTCGGAAGCTTCGCGCTCATCATTCTCGTCAACTTTAATTTCGGGGAAGCGCGGAGTTTTTTTCGTCAAGACCGCCAACTCACGGACGAGACCTATCACGCTGAAGCAATCGCCGCGATTCGCCGTCAACTCAAATTCCAAAATGTCGTCGTCGAGTCCTAAAACTTCAGCGGCGGGCACTCCTATCGGCGTATCTTCCGGCAAAATGTAAATGCCGTTGACGGGATTTTCAACCTCAAGGTTCAATTCGTCCGACGAACACAACATGCCGTTCGAGACGACACCGCGCATTTTGCCCTTGGAAATTTTTTTGCCGCAAGGTAAATTCGCGCCGACCAATGCCACGGGGACAACTTGCCCTTCCTTGACATTGCTCGCGCCCGTGATAATCTGCACGAGATTTTCCCCGCCGACGTTCATTTGGCAAATCAGCAAGTGATCGGAATCGGGGTGAGCTTTGAGTTCTTCAATACGCCCCGTCACGACTTTTTCGAGACCTTCGCCCGCGTGAATCACATTTTCAACGGGAATACCTGCCAGCGTGAATTTTTCCGCCAGCTCGTCCGCAGTCAAATCTATATCAATATAATCTTTCAGCCATTTGGTAGAAACCTGCATTTATTACGCTCCCTTCAAATTTTAATATCATTAGTCATTTGAGCCGTCAAGGATTAGCTTCTAGCTACCAGCTACTAGCTAACAGCTCTCCCGCTAAATTGACGCGCAAAGAAAAGTATGTTCAATAACTCAAAAGAAATTTAAACGCTCAAGCCGCCTCAAAATTGCTTAAGAAATCTAACGTCGTTGTCGTAAAGCAAGCGCATATCGTCCAGCCCGTAAGTCAACATTGCAATGCGTTCAATGCCCATGCCGAATGCAAAGCCGCTGACTTCGTCGGGATTGTAGCCGCTCATCTTCAAAACGTCGGGGTGAACCATGCCCGCGCCTAAAATTTCAAGCCAGCCCGTTCCCTGACAAACTCTGCAGCCTGAACCGTGACACATGACGCAAGACACGTCAACTTCCGCACTCGGCTCCGTGAATGGAAAGAAACTCGGACGCAATCTGATTTTTGTACGCTCGCCGAAAATTTTTTTTGAGAAGTCCTCAAGCGTGCCTTTCAAGTCGGCGAAAGAAATGCCCTTGTCGATAACCAGCCCTTCAACCTGCGTGAACATCGGCGAATGTGACGCGTCGTAATCATCGCGGCGATAAACTCTGCCCGGCGCAATCATGCGTATCGGCTCGTTGTTTTTATGACGCTCCATAGTTCGCGCTTGCACCGGCGAAGTCTGCGTCCTAAGCAAAATGTCTTCGGTGATGTAAAACGAATCCTGCATATCGCGGGCGGGGTGATCTTTGGGCAGGTTGAGTGCCTCGAAGTTGTAATAATCCGTCTCGACTTCGGGACCTTCCTCGACGCTGTAGCCCATGTTCATGAAAATTTCCTTCACGCGGTTAAGCGTCAATGTCAGCGGGTGAAGATGACCTTCATGCACGCGGCGTCCGGGTAAAGTCACGTCAATTTTCTCCGACGCCAATTTTGCTTGAAGTTCAGCCGCTTTAAGTTCGGAATTTTTTTCAGTGATGAGCTGTTCAAGTTCCGCACGCGCCTCGTTGACGATTTTGCCGACAAGCGGACGTTCCTCGGCGGAAAGTTTACTCATGCCGCGCAGCAAGCCTGTAAGTTCACCTTTCTTGCCCAAAAATTTTACGCGCACTTCGTCGAGTTCTTTCAACGTCGCGGAATTTTTAATCGCGTCGCCGGCTCGTTCGCGCAAATCCTTTATCTGTTGTTCCATTAATAATCCTCCGTTTTCTTGGTTAGGAAATCCCTTGTTCCTTGTTCCTTATTCCTTGTTCCTAATTGATTAAATCATACGCCGAAAAATATTTCAAGACTCGCGAAAAATCCCCCGTCAAGTTTCGGCGGGGGAAAAATTTTTATCGCGATTGAAATTTATGCTTTGTCAAGACTGGGTTCGTCGTCGAAGAGGTACATGTAACGGTTCTTGAATTCTTCAGGCTCCATGCGGAAGGCATTTGCAACGCCGGCGTCGTCGAGATCGCCTTTTTCCAAACGAGTCATGAAGCCGCGCGCAATTCTGTAGTGAACGGAATTAATGTTGACTTTGCGGACGTAAGTTTTGCCGGTTTCAGGATCGCGAATGTCTTCAAAGCGGAGCGGTACGGCCTTGTTGTCTTGAATGGTGATGAGTGCTCCACTTTCGCCGCGCATAAGGAATTGCATAGCTTCATAGCCGAGATTGCGGGCGTAGTCGATGTCGTAAGCAATCGGAGCCGTGCAGCGGAGTTCGTAGCCAATTTCTTTGTCGACGATAGAAATTTTAATGCCGATTCTCTTGAGTTCAGCCAAAACTTTTTGCTTGAGGATTTCGCCGAAGTCCAATTCCGCGTAACGAATGTGACCGTGCTCGTCGAGTTGGACGTTGCCGAGAGCTGAAAAATCTTCGTCGGCAATTTTTTCGATGACACCTTCAGCCACGACCGCGACGCCGTAATTTTTGCCGATAAGATAGCGTTTGACAATCGAGCCGGTGATTATGTCGACGACCTGTTGAAGACGGATTTTTTCCTGCGGGAACTCTTCGGGAATAATCGTGACGGCGGCACCTGCACTGCGACCCATGCCCAATGCAAGATGACCGGCAGTCCTGCCCATTGCGATTGTAAAATACCAGCGATTGTTGGAAGTGTGAGCGTCCTCCATGAGGTTTTGAATTTCAGTCGTGCCGAATGCGCGAGCAGTTTCAAAGCCGAAAGTCGGAATGCCTTCGGGGAGCGGCAAATCGTTATCGATAGTCTTCGGGACGTGAACTACGTTAATCGTCCTGCCGAGTTTGCGGGCATATTCACTGACTGCCGAAGAGCTGAACGCGGTATCATCGCCGCCGATTGTCACGAGATAGCCGACGCCCAATTCCGTCAAAGTGTCGACGACCGTGCGCAAGTCGGATTCTTTCTTCGTGGGATTGAAACGCGACATACGAAGGATACAGCCGCCCGTCAAGTGAATGCGATTGACTGCCGCAGCGTCGAGGCGAATGTAAGATTTTTCACCGCGTCCGAGATGCGAAAAGCCGTCGTACATGCCGAGAACGTCCCAGCCGTGACGATTAGCCGTGTTCGTGACTGCGTTGATGACCGCGTTAATGCCGGGTGCAGGGCCTCCGCCGCAAACTATCGCAACAACATTTCTGACACCAATCATTTAAATTGCTCCTTTCAATTTGTGGAAAGATTTTATCGACACTTCGCCGCCCGAAGAATTTTTTCCTGCAACGTCGGACAAAAAAATTAGGAACTAGGAACTGGGAACTAGGAACTAGGAACTAGAAAAACTTGTCCCTTGTTCCTCCAACTGATATAATATGCGGCGTTAATTGGAGGCGAATTGAATGGAAAAGTACAATCCACAGGAAATTGAAAAGAAATGGCAGCAGGTTTGGAACGAGCCGGATTATTATCGCACGACGGAAGATGAGTCGCGCCCGAAATATTACGCGCTGGAAATGTTCCCGTATCCTTCGGGCAATTTGCATATGGGGCACGTCCGCAACTATTCAATCGGCGACGTGGTGGCACGTTATCGAATGATGGCCGGCTACAACGTCTTGCACCCGATGGGATTTGACGCGTTCGGTATGCCCGCAGAAAATGCCGCCATTGCTCACGGCGTCAAGCCCGGTAATTGGACGTTCGCGAATATCCGCAACATGACTGCTCAACAAAAGGCTATGGGGCTTGCGTATGATTGGAGCCGCGAAGTTGAAACTTGCCGCGCCGATTATTATCGCTGGACGCAATGGTTATTCGAGTTGTTTTATAAACGCGGTCTTGCCTATAAAAAAGAGGCGGCTGTCAACTGGTGCGACAAATGCGGCACGGTTCTTGCCAATGAGCAGGTTATTGACGGAAAATGTTGGCGTTGTGATTCCGAAGTCCACAAGAAAAATTTGGCGCAATGGTTCTTTAAAATCACCGACTATGCCGACGAACTTTTAGCCGATTTGGACAAATTGACCGGCTGGCCGACTCGCGTCAAAATCATGCAGGAAAATTGGATTGGACGTTCCGAAGGTCTGGAAATTACTTTGGACGCTCCCGAACTCGGCGAAAAAATTTCCGTCTACACCACGCGCCCTGATACGTCGTTCGGAATAACTTTCCTTGCACTCGCCCCCGAACATCCGTTGGTTGAAAAAATTCTCGCAATCAGTCCGAAAGCCGATGAGTTGAAAAAATTCGTTGATAAAGCCCGCGCTCACAGTGACATTGAACGCACTTCGAGTGAATCCGAAAAGGAAGGCATTTTCACCGGTTTTTACTGCATTAATCCTTTCAACGGCAACAAAGTTCAGATTTGGATTACAAATTACGTCGTCTTTGAATACGGCACGGGCGCGGTTATGGGCGTACCTTCCGGCGATCAACGCGATTGGATGTTTGCAAAAAAATACGGCCTTGATATTATTTTGACGCTTCAGCCGAAAGATAAAGTGCTCAAGCTTGAGGAAATGGACGGGGCTTATGTCGAACATGAAGGCGTTATGGTTAATTCCGGCAAGTTCACGGGCATGGATTTTGACGCGGGCTTTAAGGCGATTATGGATTTTGCGGAGGCTCAAGGTTTCGGCAAGCGCAAAGTCAATTATCGTCTGCGCGATTGGTTGATTAGTCGTCAACGTTATTGGGGCGCGCCGATTCCCGTAATTTACTGCGACAAATGCGGAGAAGTTCTCGTCCCCGAAGAAGATTTACCCGTTTACCTGCCTGACGACGTTGAGTTTAAGCAGGGCGCATTGAGTCCGCTGTCCACGAGCAAAAAATTTAACGACTGCACTTGTCCGAAATGCGGCGGTCATGCTCACCGCGAGACTGACACGATGGATACTTTCATTTGTTCGAGCTGGTATTACATGCGCTACACCGACCCGCATAATGATAAATTGCCCTTCGCCCGCAACAAGGTCAACTATTGGAGTCCCGTTGATCAATATATCGGCGGCATTGAGCACGCGATTTTGCATTTGCTTTACTCCAGATTTTTCACGAAGGTTTTGCGCGACGCTGAACTTTTGGATTATGACGAGCCGTTTTCAAATTTGTTGACGCAGGGCATGGTTATCAAAGATGGCGCGAAGATGTCAAAATCTCTCGGTAACGTCGTCAGCCCCGAAGAAATTATCAGCAAATACGGCGCGGATACTGCAAGATTGTTTATACTATTCGCGGCACCCGTCGAACGTGATTTGGATTGGAGCGACGAAGGCGTTCAAGGTTCGTTCAGATTTTTAAATCGCGTGTGGAGAATTTTAAATATTTTCGCCGACGCAATTAAATCTTCCGACACCGCTCAATCGCTCACTGCCGAAGAAATTTCACTGCGCCGAACACTTCACAAGACGATAAAAAAAGTCACCGAAGATGTTCGCGACCGCTTTGCATTCAACACGGCAATCAGCGCACTCATGGAACTGGTCAACGCAATGCACGCCTTCCAAGATAAACCGATTAATCCCGCACTTGCCCGCGAACTTGCAAAAGATTTACTGCTGATGCTTGCGCCGTTCGTACCGCACATTGCCGCTGAACTTTGGAGTCAATTTTTCGACGGCGACGTTCACAAGCAGAGTTGGCCGACTTTTGACGCGGCGGCTATCGTCGAAGAGGAAATTGAACTTGTCTTGCAGATTAACGGTAAAGTCCGCGATCATGTGAAAATTCCCGTCGGCTTGAGCAAGACTGATTTGGAAAAACTCGCACCGACATTGCCGCGTTTCGATGAATTGACGGCCGGCAAGTGCGTCGTGAAAATTATTGTCGTCCCGAACAAGCTGATTAATATTGTCGTGAAATAAATTTTGTCCGAAAAAATTTTTCCCTCGCCGAAAATTGACGGGGGATTTTTCATCATGAGGAGTGGATTTAATGGTTGAAATGATAATCGGGCGCGCGGGTGTCGGAAAAACTTTCGCCTGTCTGCAACGCGCAAAAAAAATTCTTGAGACCGAACCGCTCAAGACTGAAATAATTTTTTTACTGCCGGCGTATCAAACATATCGGGCGGAATTGGAACTGGCAGCATTGACGGGCGGCGCATTCAATACGCGAATGAACAGCTTCAACCGCTTTGCACGTCAAATCCTAGACGAGATTGGCGGAGCACTCGTCCCGCGAATTTCGGATATCGGGCGGCGGCTTCTGTTGAGAAAAATTTTACTCAATCGCGACAAGGCAGGAGACTTGAAATTTTTTGTGCGAGCCGCCAAGCAACATGGTTTCGCGGGAATTTTGGCGGACGAGTTGAAGGAACTGCGCACATATTCAATCGACGCGGAGAAATTGAATCATGCGGCGGACAATGTTGACGACGCCGAACTTAAAGATAAACTTCACGACCTGGAACTTTTCGCGGAAGACTTCAAAGCGGCGTTGGCAGACAAACTCACCGACGATGAAAATTTATTGGCGCGGGCAACCGAGTTTATGGAGCAATCGCCCTCAATCGCCGACACTGAAATTTTTATCGACGGATTTATTTTCTTCGACCCGCAGCAGAGAAATTTTTTGCGGAAGCTGTTCACTTGCGCTCGCAACGTTCACATAACTTTGCCGATGGACACAAATTTAAATGCCCGTGAAAATGTTTTGGAGGTTGGAATTTTCAATCGCGCGTCAAGGACTTTCCACATGCTGAAAAATTTTGCGGCTGATGTCAACGTCGAATTCAAAATCACGCGACTTGATACCCCGCGAAGATTTTTAAATGCCCCGCTGAAAATTTTGGAGCAGAGGTTTTTTGACTACAAGCCGAAAACTTTTGACAGTGCGGCGGGATTAAAAATTTTTGAAGCGGTCAATCGTCGGGCTGAAGTCGAAGCGGTTGCACGGGAAATTTTGCGGCTCGTCAAGAAAAATTATCGCCTGCGAGAAATCGGAGTGCTTGCCCGCGACGACAGTTATTTTTCCCTCATCAAGCCGATATTCGAGATTCACGCGATACCGTATTTCGTCGACTTGAAGCGCGCGGCAACAAATCATCCGCTGGCGGAATTGATTCGTTCGGCATTGGAGGTGTTGCGCGGTTGGCGAAGAGAATCAATTTTCCGTTGCTTGAGGACGGGATTTTTCGACGTGCCGCAAGAGGATATTGACTTGCTGGAAAATTACGTCGTCGAGTTCGGGATAAAGGGTTCAAATAATTGGCAACGGGATTGGGATTATCGCCGCGTGAAAATTTTGGACGCGCCCGACCGTATCGCAAAAGCTGACGAGATTGAATATCTGGAAAAAATCAACGCCATCAGGAAAGCTTGCGCCGCTCCGCTGATAAAATTTTCCGAACGCGTCAAAAATAATCGGGAAGTCCTTTCATTGACGACGGCACTTTTCGAGTTGTTGGAAGGGCTTAACGTCTACGAAAAACTTTCGGAATGGTCGCAGGCTGAAGAAAATCGCGGGAATTTGGCACTGTCACGGGAGCATTTAAAAATTTGGGACGACGTGATAAATTTATTCGAGCAAGTGGTTGACGCTTTGGGCGAAGACACAATCACGCGGGCGGAATTTGAATCGATAATCGGTGAGGGGCTTGACGCGTTGGAAATGTCGCTGATACCGCCGGGGCTTGATGAAGTGACGGTCGCTCAGTTCGATCAAAATTCGCTGCAAAATTCGCGGGCAATATTCGTGCTTGGCTTCGATGATGAAAATTTCCCGCGCAATTCCGGAGAAAAAAATTTACTCAACGATGCGGACAGATTGCGGCTCAATGAATCGGGCTTGGAAATATCTTTGGGCGGCAAAGAAAGTTCGTTGGCGGAAAAATTCTTGATTTATCGCGGGCTGACGGAGGCGCGAGAACTTTTATATCTGTCCTACCCGATAGCCGACGCCGAAGGTAAAAAAATTTCCGCAACGTCGCTGCTGAACAAAATCACAAAAATTTTCCCGAACGTGTCGACAGAAAAAGTTGAGCTTGACGTTTTGAAAAATCTCGGCAGTGAAATTGAATTTGCGGTCGGAGAAAAAACTTTGTCGGAAGAGACTGCCAAAAAACTTTACGCGCCTCATAAAAAAATGCGTGCCGACATCACGCGATTTGAAAGTTTCAATCAGTGCCCGTTCAAATATTTTTCCAAGTACGGGCTGGGATTGTCGGAGCGCGTTGAATATAAAGTTCAGACGCCGGACATCGGAAATATTCTTCATGCGGTGATGAGCCGGTTTGGACGTGACTTGAAGGCGGAAAATCGGCAGTGGAAATCGGTTGATGACGTTGAGTTAAACAGCCGCGTTGAAAATATTTTGGATACGATAACGCCGCGTCTCCACAACAAAATTTTACTTAGCACGAAGACTTTGGAGCATCGCCGCGAACGCATTAAAAAAGTTGCCGTCGAATCGTTGAGCCGCCTGATTGAGCTGGATAAAGTCAGCGAGTTTCACCCGAAAATTTTTGAGGCACCATTCCACGAGGATAAAAATTTCGGCGACGTGGAAATTAATTTGAACGGGCGCATTGACCGAATTGACTTGAGCGGCGACGGGAAATATTTTCTGATTATCGACTACAAGAGCGGCGAGGCGTCAATCAGTCTCAAGAAAATTTATCACGGGCTTAGTTTGCAGTTGGCGATTTATCTTGGTGCGGCGAAAAATCTTTCCGAAGTCGGCAAGCGTGAGGCGGGCGCAATGCTTTACTGTCTGCTGAAAATTTCGAGTAAAAGCGGCAAAAATGATTCGGACGCGGCTCAAGCAGCTGTTAAGGAATTGAGAATGCCGGGGCTGATTCGCATTGACGACCCGATTAAAAATGCTGTTGATAAAACGGGAGACTTTGTTCACTTCGACGAAAGGTACAAGTCAAACCTCATGAGCCGCGACGACTTGCAGACGATTATTGATTACGCGACGAAAATTTTGGACGATACTGCCGAAAAAATTTTGAGCGGTGATATCGAAGTCAAGCCCGCGAAATTTTCCGACGACGACGCCTGCGAATATTGCATTTATTCCGCGCTGTGCAATTTCGACAGGGCTGCCAACGAGACCTTGACAGCGACCAATCTTAAGAAGGCGGAAATTATTTCGGCGATGAATGAAGAACTTGGAAAATAATTTCATACCGAAAATTTTTGATAAACTGCACGTATAAATTTTATGGGAGGAAAGATTATGGCTGACAAAAAATTTTCGGTAGTAGTGGCGGGCGGCGGCAGTACATTCACGCCGGGGATTATCCTAATGTTGCTTTCTCATCAAGAAAGATTCCCGCTCCGCAATCGGAGAAATTCCGCGCTTCCAAAAAGGTTTAATGGAGTAGCAAGTCGCCGTTGAAAAATTGACCGTCGACGCCTGGATAAATCATTCCTATCAAAGTTTGTGGCAAGCCTTAACGATGTTAAAGACCGTTCCGAGTGCACGCGTCGCCAAATTGATTCTGGACGTAATTGCCGCCAACAAAGATTTCTGACCTGAACTCAAATAATTTTACGCAAGCAAATTTAAAACCCCGCTAACTTCAAATCGGCGGGGATTTTTTGCGTTCATGAAAATTCTTTTTCCTGTTGCTTAATGTAAATGCGGCAGTTCAAATATAAAAATTCAACGAGCAATAAAAATGTCATGAGATTTAAAAATTTCGTATTGCCGGCATCATTAATGGTTGCGAAACTTGCGGGCAGAGGGCGTTGAGCAGAGCCTCAAAACGTTCGCGGACTTGCGGCACCGATAAGCCTACGATAACTTAAATGGCTTTGCCGTTATGAACGAGACCGTGAGCACCGTGCGCAGTGAAAGTTCCGACAGGTACGCCCTTATTGTGAGACGCCTTACCTTTTTTCGCTGCAGACATATATAATGACTGCACATTTCAAAATTGAGCCGCCGCAAAAATAAAACTTGCCGTGAAATTTTTCGTATGATATAATGCGCCCCGTCACAAATTCACGCAGAACGGAGCGTCGCCTGTTCCGAAAGGTTAATCGGCGCGAAAAATGTTCTGCGAATGAAAAACAGGAGGAAATTCAAATGGCAGTTATCTCAATGAAACAGCTTTTGGAAGCGGGTGTGCATTTCGGTCACCAGACTCGTCGTTGGAATCCGAAAATGGCGCGCTACATCTTCACTGAACGCAACGGCATTTACATCATCGATTTGCAAAAGACCGTTCGCAAGGTTGACGAGGCTTATAACTTCGTCCGCTCCGTCGCTGAAGAAGGCAAAACTTTGCTGTTCGTCGGCACAAAGAAGCAAGCTCAAGAGGCCGTCAAAGATGAGGCCGTCCGCGCAGGACAATTCTTCGTCAATGAACGTTGGCTCGGCGGAATGCTCACGAACTTCCAAACGATTCAGAAGCGCATTAATCGCCTGAAAGAACTTGAGACGATGGAGCAGGACGGAACTTTTGAAGTCCTTACCAAAAAGGAAGTCATGCAACTGCGTCACGAAATGGCTCGTCTCGAAAAATATTTGGGCGGCATTAAGGAAATGAACAAATTGCCCGGCGCACTGTTCGTTGTCGACCCGCGCAAGGAACGTATTGCCGTCGCTGAAGCTCGCAAGCTCGGTATTCCGATTGTGGCGATTGTCGACACCAACTGCGACCCTGACGAAATTGATTACGTTATCCCCGGCAATGACGATGCGATTCGTGCCGTGAAACTTTTGACGGCGAAAATTGCCGACGCTATGCTTGAAGGTAACCAAGGTGCGGAGAGTGCCGAGGCTGCCGAAGAAAATGACGAATAGAAAGTAGGTAATAGAAAGTAGAAAGTAGATTTTCTCTACTCCCTACTTTCTACTTTCTAAAAATCGACCGAAGGGAGATTTTAAATAAATGGCTATCAGTGCTAAGACTGTTAAGGAATTGCGCGAAAGAACCGGCGCAGGTATGATGGATTGCAAAAAGGCTTTGACTGCGACCGATGGCGATATGCAAAAGGCGATTGATTGGCTGCGTGAAAAAGGCATTGCCAAGGCTGCTAAAAAATCCGGACGTGTTGCGGCGGAAGGTGCCGTTGCGGCTTATGTTACGGCTGACAGAAAAACCGGTGTCCTGCTCGAAGTCAACTGCGAAACCGATTTCACGGCGAACAATGAAAATTTCCGCGCGCTTGAGAAAAAAGTTATCGAACACATTGCCGAAGCTAAGCCCGCCGACCTCGACGCCCTCAATGACAGCGTTATCGACGGCAAAAAAGTTTCCGACCTCGTCACCGAAGCGACTGCCACTATCGGCGAAAAAATTTCGATTCGTCGTTTCGTCACCTACGAGACTGAAGGCAAGCTCACGACTTACATTCACATGGGCGGTAAAATCGGCGTCCTCGTCGACATGACGGGCGGCACTGACGAACTCGGCAAAGATATTGCAATGCAAATCGCCGCGGCTAATCCTTCAGCCGTTGACCGCGCAGGCGTCGACGCTTCCGACCTCGAACACGAGAAAGAAATTCTCCGCAAACAGGCTCTCGAAGAAGGTAAGCCCGAAAAAATTGTTGAGCGCATGGTCGAAGGCCGTATCAACAAATTCTACAAGGAAGTTTGCCTTATCGAACAGGACTTTGTTAAGGCTGATCCCGGCGAGAAAAAAGTTGTCAAAGATATTCTCGGCAAGGAAAAAGTTTTGAGATTTACGCGCTATCAGCTCGGCGAAGGTATCGAAAAGAAAGAAACCGATTTTGCCGCTGAAGTTGCCGCTCAAGCTAACATGGCTGCGAAATAAAAGCTGTTAGCTGCTAGAATAATGAACGTAAAAAAATCCTCCACAGTCGAAAGATTGCGGAGGATAATTTTTTTATCGTGAAAATTATTTGCGAAGATTCAGTTGCGCGAGAATTTCGCGGTAACGGTTGATGTCCTTTTTGCTCAAGTAGCTCAAAAGGCGGCGACGGTGTCCGACCATTTTCAACAGGCCGCGGCGCGAATGATGATCCTTTTTATGCTCCTTGAGATGTTCGGTCAAATAGGAAATGCGCGCCGTCAAAAGTGCGATTTGAACTTCCGGAGAGCCGGTATCGCCCTCATGCATGGCGAATTTTTCCATAATCTCCTGCTTTGCTTGTTTGTCTAACATGTATCGTTTCCTCCTGCATAGAAAGTTTTTCCTGTAGCGAAGTCCGCGTTGGAGTATCGACGAACCGCGCCGAGGTTAATGTTGACGCAGTTTAACACAAGAAATTTTTTGCGTCAAGTTCAATCACGCCGAAAGAAACTGAACTGTACTTGCCGCCCGCCGCAATTTTGAAGCCCAGCCGCTCAAATTCACTGCTGCCGGAATGTTCTTTCATGACGACGCGAAATTTTGCCACTCGACGCGCCTCAAGGATAATTTTTTCAGTGAGCGGACGAGTATCGGCAAGCGGTCGAATGGGATTGATGCCGGAACTTTTTTTTATCGGGCGGCGGAACATCGGGTCGAAATAAACCACGTCGAACGAATTATCAACGCAAATCTGCAGAAAATCTTTGCAATCGGCGTTGATTACTTCGACGCGGCGCATTGCCTCCAAAATGTGCGGGCTGTCTTCGGAAAAATTTTTCATGCCGTGACGAACAATTTCGGCAATGAGCGGATTGACTTCAAGGGCTACAACCTTACCCGCCACGCCTGCAATAAAACTTTCGACGATAGCATCACTGCCCAAACCCAGCGTGCAATCCAAAACCTTCGAGCCGGCAGAAATTTTCAGCGCGTCAATCAATCGGTCACCTTCGCCGCAACGCAAATTTTTTATTCTCAAGTGCGCGGTGTTGGGGTGGAAAAACAATTCGCCTTGAGCCGTCATAATGCTCAAAGAATTTTTCTTGACGAGCAAAATATTTTCCACGCCGTGAATTTTTTTGAGCGCGTCGAATGAAAAATCTTCACGCCCTACGAATTTGCCGCCGAGTTTAAAAGAAATTTCTTCAGCAAAATTTTCCGTCACCGAATCGGGCTTGCGAATCGTCGTCACGATAAAATTTTTCATGTCGCCTCCAAAAAAATTGACGAGCTACATTGTGCAACCCGCCTGAAAATTTTCCCGTTACGTATCGTAAGTGACGCAATCCCCCAAGGGTTTTAGGGAACCTTACTTGGGGGATTTTTGTTGCGCCTTGGGTGATAATAATGGACGATTTCTTATCAGCTTTTTTCTGTTGTCCACAAAAATTATATCAGCCTAGAAAATTTTTTGCAAGAAATTATTTGAGAACTTTAGTTGCGCCTTCGTTCATCTTCATGAAATCCATACCTTTAAGCGCGCCATCTTTGGTGATATTTTTACCTGCAGAGTGTGCCGCCGCAATTTTGTCTAAGTTATCGAAGATAGCCTTGGTGAGTTTTTCGCCGAGAGCCGCGTCAATTTTGTCGTTGGCAACGAGGATAGCCATAACGCTGACGGTTTGAACTTCCTGATCAAAGCCCTGGTAAGTTCCGGCAGGGACAGTCGTCTTGGTGTAGAAAGGATATTTTTCGCTGAGTTTTTTAATTTGCTCATCACCTACGGGCAGGAGACGAATTTTATTTTGCGAGGCGATATCTTGAACGGAAGCAGTAGGATAACCTGCCGTCACGAACGCCGCATCAACCGTGCCGTCTTTGAGGGCGTAGGAACCTTCAGCGAATGAAAGGAATTGTTCGTTCACGTCGTCATAGGTAATGCCGTAAGCTTCGAGAATCTGGCGGGCATTGGCCTCTGCACCGGAACCGGCTGCACCTACTGCAACGCGTTTGCCTTTCAAGTCGGTAATAGATTTAATGCCGGAATCTTCGCGGACGATGAATTGGCAAGTTTCGGGATAGAGGGACGCAATACCGTTGAGGTTTTCAATCTTGCCGCCCTCTTTGAACATTTCCTCACCGTTGACGGCGTAATAAGTTATGTCGTTCTGAACGATTGCAAGTTCAACCTGTTTGTCCTTGAGCATGTTAATATTGGCAACGGACGCGCCGGTTGATTGCGCACTGGCGTTCATGCCATTTTTGTTGAGAACTTCGGCAATGGCTCCGCCGATAGGATAATAAGTGCCCGCCGTGCCGCCCGTGGCGATGTTAATAAATTGCTCCTTATCTCCACCGCCACCGCAACCTGCGACGCCTACCGCCAATGCCAATGCACAAACGGCAGTTGCGACACGCTTAAAAATTTTAGGCAACCTCATTTTGAAACACTCCTCTCGAAAGATGGGAAAATTTTTTCTTGGCGAATTATATCATATCTGTAATCGACTCGACAAGATTTACAAAAAATAATCTGAAAAATTTTCGTCGAATATTAAGGCGCGGTTAAGATTGAACGAATAAAATTTAAACGAGGTGATTGACGATGAAAAAATTTTTCTTGAGTGTCGCGATAATCCTTTTTGTTGCAGCGATAAATTTTGTAAACGTTTCGGCGGCACAAAAAATCGTCGTCGTGAGGGATAAGACAAATTGGACGCAGAAAGCTGAAAGGGAACAATTCCCGCAAGAAGTTTTACGGCTGGTCAATGTGGAGCGGGCGAAAGTCGGATTGGCACCGCTGAAGTTTGCTCAAGATTTGGCGGCAAGCGCATATGTTCGGGCGGTGGAGTTGCCGTTTAAATTTTCCCACACGCGCCCGAACGGCTCAAAATGTTTTACGGCAATGCCTCAACGCGGACATGTACTCGGCGAAAATTTAGCGGGAGGACAGACTTCACCCAAGCAAGTCGTTCAAGCGTGGATGGATTCAAAATCTCACCGCGACAATATCTTGAGCGAAAACTTCAAGGAACTGGGCGTCGTCTACTACTATCAATCAAAATCAAAATACAAACATTACTGGGTTCAACACTTCCGCGGCTAAAGCAATAAATTTTGTTCGCGCAGATACTTAATGAACGCGCCAAAAATTTCTTCGTTGCGGTCGATGATGTCGTGTTCCGTGAAGTCGTCGCGAGTTTCGGCAAGGCGTCGAAGTTCAAGATTGAAAGTGCCCGCTTTAGATTTGCCGTCACCGAGATAATAAATTTTTTTGTCGCCAAGCCGATAATCCGACGCCCGAATATTTATGGTCTTTTCGAGTAGCGTTTTGTTGCCTAAAAATTCCAACGCGTCGGGATTCGGCAACTCATTATGAATTTCCTGACGTTTCTTGGCAAAAATGTGTTCAATGTGCAAATCCATTCCGAGGGGCGGCAAGTCCTGCGCTCCGTCGTGAAAAAGCCACCACGTAAGCATCATTCGAGTAACCTTCTTGTTGTTGCTGAACCGCATGTCCGTCAGCCGTCGGCAAAAAATTTTTTCTTGCGGCTTAAACTGCGTGTCGAATTCGAGTGGCTCGCCGTGAAAAATATCTTTGAATTCTAACACGAACGGACGGCGGATGTTTTGCGTCCCCGATTCAGAGATAGCGTTCATAAGAATCATCGCCGTTACTTTGTCCAGAAACGCGCAAAATTTTTCTTCCTCCAAATTATTTTCCGAGTCGCGATTGCTCATGAAGTAAAGCGAAACCACATTACTCCACACGCTGTAGGGCGAACAATCGAGAGTGTAAAATTTCTTCAAAACCTGCGACGAAAACTTTTCATTGCGCAAAGCAACGTCGTCCAAAAAATTTGCCAGCGTTACCAAATCTTCAAAGCTTTCTTCGCTCTGAAAAATTTCATAACTGCCTTCGCTGTAAAAGTCACGCATGTTCGAGAAGGTGTCGCTTATTCTCTTGTCTGCCTTGATGGCTCTTTTTGTTTTTGCGTAATACATATAACGCATGAACAAATCATCAACGGGCGTGCCTTTGCGCGGATGAAAGTTTTTATCGCAAAGTTCATTTAAGTCTTTCCAACGGCGCACAAATTTTTCTTTGGACTGTTTACCTTCCCGCGAGAAAATTTTGTAGAATTGCGCCTTGAAAATATCAGCGTCGGAGAGAGGCATACCGCGATCATTGAGCGTCGTGAAAATCCTAAGCGCGGTGTTTTGGCCGTCGGCTTCAATCGGCAAGAGTATGCAATTATTCAGGTCAGACAGCAGCCGCAAATATCTCCGAATGTTTGCTCGTCAATTTACGAAACTCAATATAATCCTCAACCGCAGAATGAAATTCGTGCTCCAAATTTTCAGCGGTATCACTTTCAAAAGTCACGAGGTCAGAAATATTTTCAATGGTGCCGAAAAAATTTTTGCCGTCAAATTCAACTTTTGCACGGTAGCCAAGATACTCCATATAAAAACCTCCTTATAAATCGCCTTTCGACTTTAAAAACATGGCAAGAGCTTTTACTGCTCCGGCACTCATTTCGTTATTCGGATTTCTCCTTACAAGTCGAGCGCAAGAATTTTTCCCGTAATGTCGTCGAGCTGTTGAGCAGTCGGAATGTTGGCGACGCGGATTTTGTCGAGGATAATTTCACAGCCCGCCGCTTTAAGTTCGTCCTCAACGTAGCCGATACTTTGTCCGCCCCAACCGTAACTGCCGAACGCAAACGCCTTATGATTGACGGGGCGCAAGCCTTTCAAGTAGCACAGGAACGCGGCTATCGTCGGCATCATCTGATTGTTAATCGTGGGTGAACCGACTGCCAGATATTTGCTCGTAAAAATGTCCGTGACTATATCGCTTAGCGGCGTGGCTTTGATGTCATAGTAAGCGGCGGGGATACCGCGTTTTGCGAAGGCTTCAGTTATCGTCTGCGCCAAAATTTCCGTCGAATGCCACATGCTGTCGAAGACAATAACCGCCCGTTCCGAAACTTCACCGGCACTCCACGATTTATAGCAGTCAAGAATTTTATCGATATGCGTCCGCCAAATGACGCCGTGACCGGTAGCAATCATTTTAATTTCAAGCCCGCCGAGAGCTTTAAGCGCAGTTTGAGCTTGCTTGCCAAAGGGCATTAAAATATTCGCGTAATATTTCTTCGCCTCGCGCAAAATCGTTTCCAAATTATTTTCGTCGTCGAAGCGCATGGACGTTGCCAAATGTTGACCGAAGGCGTCGTTGGAGAACAAAATTTTTTCTTCAGGGCAGTAAGTAACCATCGAATCCGGCCAATGAAGCATGGGTGTCGGAACAAATTTCAACGTCCGCTTGCCGATAGAAATTTCATCGCCCGCCTTGACAGCCTTATAATTCAATTTGCCGTAACGAGCCGTCAAACCCTTGAGGCCGTTGGGATTCGTCGTGATAATTTCGGCGTCGGGAGCAAGGGCGGCAATTTCTTTGAGCGAGCCGGAGTGATCAGGTTCGACGTGACTGGAGACGATAATATCAATCTTCGCGGGGTCAATAACGGAAGAAATCCTTGCAATCAATTCGTCCTTGAAAGTAATCTTCGCCGTGTCAATGAGTGTGATTTTTTCGTCGAGAATCAAATAGGCGTTGTAGGTTGAGCCGCGCGAAGTTTCGTAGCCGTGAAAATTTCTCATCGACCAATCAACCGTGCCCACCCAAAAAATA
Source organism: Selenomonadaceae bacterium (assembly GCA_017427545.1). Taxonomy (GTDB): domain Bacteria; phylum Bacillota; class Negativicutes; order Selenomonadales; family Selenomonadaceae; genus Quinella. Next base: position 6,685 of record JAFRSO010000038.1, on the reverse strand, counting down.
TTTTCGCTGATTTGAATCGCCTTGCAGTTGTTCATCATTTTAAGCCCTCCAAAATTTTTTCGACAATCTTAGCACACTTGACGCCCGTTTACAAATTTTGCTACAATCGCCGCGATAAAGGAGGCATTCACATGGACATAAAAAAAATTGCGGAAGGTTCAGCGTTGACGGTTTCACTTGGCGGAAGACTCGACGCTGTCACCGCTCTTGAACTCGACAAAAATTTAAGCGCGTCGCTCAACGGAATCACCGACTTGACGATTGACCTTACCGACCTCGAATATATTTCATCAGCGGGCTTGCGGACTCTGCTCAAACTTCAAAAACGCATGTACAACCAAGGCTCAATGAAAATTATCAATATCCGCGAAAACGTCCGCGAAGTTTTGAACATGACGGGCTTTGCAAATGTACTCACAATCGCCGACAAGCGGTCTACATTTTCTGTGAACTTCCAGGGGTGACGTGATGATAAAAAATCTTGACTTTGAAAATCTTTTCCTGCGCTCGAAAGTTGCAATTCCCTTCGTGGAGGACAATAATTATCTGCCCGAAAAAGTTTTTGTCGACGGGATTTTTCCGGCAGGCACCGTGTTTAAATTTTTGGAGCCGATTTGCAGCAAGAAAGTCAACGCGTTCGGCGATCAAATTAACGACTATTCTCATGCGGCGTCGCTGCTGTTCAGCACCAAATTCAACGGCGCGGTTGATGATGAGGACGATTACACGATAATTTTTCACGTCGACTTGAGCGCACTCTTCCTGCTGACTGATCCGATTGATGAGCAGGGAAATATAATCGACATTTGACATCAAAAAAGCTCGCGGGCTTATGAAACCTGCGGGCTAATTTTTTTTTACTGCAAAAAATTTTTCAGTGACACGCCGTTTAATTTCCATTCCCGCGGACCGTCCGCCGTACCTCCCAAGACAAATTGCGCGGCTCCCGACGGTGAAGAAAATTCCACGTCCTCAAGCAATTTGCCGTTCATGACTTTTTCCGAGTGGCGAAGTTTTTTCATCGGCGTGGATAACTTTTCTGCGTCGAGTGGAGAAATATCACTGCCCGCCAAAACTTTGTAGCCCGTTGATGTGCGTTTCATTTGAGCATTAACCGTTCTGCCGAGTGTCTTAATTTTGCGCGACAGTTGGAAAATTTCTTCGCCGGAATTGACGACAGGTGGCGGTTGAGAAACTTTTTTCGGTTCAAAAATTTTGTAGCCGATTGCACTCAAAATCAGCAAGACAAATTCGACATGCTCCTCAAGTTCACTCTGCTTTTCCTCGCTGATATTGCCCGGCGGAGGTTCATTGCCATTCGTGACATCACAGCGCGCCGCCTTAATCGCCATGTTGCAGAATTTATTTTCAAGCCATTTTATTTCCGTCGAGCCGAAAGAATTATCCGTCGTTGTGAAAACGATTGCTTCCGTCCAAAAATTTTTTTCGCCATTGCGGTCATGTTCACTCAAACGACCGAGAATCCCCTTGCCATTCTTGCGACTGCTTGCCTGTCCGACGTAAATTTTTTCGCGACCGTCCTCCTCACCGAGCAGAAAATAAACTCCGTCGTACTTCAATTCGTCACGGTCTTTACTCTTGCCCAAATCTTTGCGCGGAATCTTAAAGATAACGCCCGACCTGCCGGTAATCGTGCATTTGATTCGACCGTTAGCTTTGCCGTCCATCAAAAACAAACTTATCGTCTTCGCCATGCCGTCACTCCTCCAAAAAATTTTTCAGCCGAAATTGATTCGTTCCAAAATTTCACGCGGGTGGTCGACGATAATTTTTGCGCCGCTGTCGACAAGTTCACTGCGCGGCCGAAATCCCCACGTCACACCGATTGGCAAAAATCCCGCGTTAATGGCCGTCTTCATATCAACCGCCGTGTCTCCGAAATATGCAACGTCTTCGGGGGCGACAGAAAATTTTTCGGCGGCAGCAAGTGCACGAGTAGGATCAGGCTTGCGAGGTTGATTAGGTTCATCACCGCTGACGTATGAAAATTTTATCGGCGCAAGAGTTTTCTCCGCAATTTCAATTGCCGCGAAGTGTTGCTTATTCGTGCAAATGCCGAGCGGAATTTTTTTTGCCTCCAAAACTTCCAAAAACTCCATAATCCCCGCGTAAGGCTTGACTTTGTTTAGACAGTTGCGGGCGTAGCAGCCGTTGTAAAAATTCAACGCCGCGTCGATAAAATCACAATCTGCGGGCAGGCTCCGAATCATCAATTTTCTTGCACCGTTGCCGACAAATTGCCTTACCTCGTCGAGAGTTCTCAACGGCAAATTGTAATGGGCGAGCATCTCATTAACGCTGTCGTGCAAATCGGCAAGCGTATCGACCAAAGTCCCGTCCATGTCGAAAATCGCCGCCCTGTAAATTTTCATTCTATCGCCTCCATTTTGTCGAGCCGCCGCAAAAATTTTTCCAGCCGTGCAAGTTCCGCCGCGTCAATAACTTCTCGTCCTGAATAGTAAATTGTCAATGATTGACGGTTAGCAGTTGGTGATGATTTTAAATTTGCCCGCCTGATGAGTTCGTTGACAGTGCCCGCGTTGCCGTCAAAAATTTTCACATGCGGCGGCAAAATTTTCCGCAACGTGTCCTTGAAGTAATTAAAATGCGTGCACCCTAAAACCATTGACGAAAAATTTTCCCAGTCATAATTCGCCAGCTCCTCGCGCAAATATTTTTCCACCGCCGCCGAATTGAATTCTTGACGCTCCGCAAATTCGACCAGATTAGGCAACGCTTTCAACTCTGCTAAATTTTCCGCGCGAAGATTTTTTATCAGCCGACGAATTTTTTCGCCCGTGATTGTTATCGCCGTCGCCGCAACCAAAACTTTTCTGTTCGGGAAGGCGTCCAATCCGACTTTCAACGCCGGCTCCATGCCGATTATCGGAAGCGGATATTTTTCACGCATGACTTTGACAGCCACGGAAGTTGCCGTATTGCACGCCACGACGATTGCTCCGACGCCTTGCGCGATCAAAAATTTAAACGCCGCGTCCACGAAACTCAAAACTTCTTCGCGTGATTTTGTCCCGTAAGGCACGTTATCTTCGTCCGCGAAAAAAATAAATTCCTCCGACGGCAAAATTTTCATCGCGTGATGCAGGACACTCAACCCGCCAATCCCCGAATCAAAAAACGCTATCTTCAATAATTCCTCATTCCCAACTTAGAGAGTAGTTTTTTAATTACGCATTACGCATTACGAATTACGCATTACGCATTGTTCACACGCTCAACCCCGCCGCCTTGATTAGTATGAAAATTGCCAGTCCGACGACCGATCCGACGATTGAGCCGTTGAGCCGAATCCAGATGAAATCTTGCTCCGCCTTATCGTAGACGAGATTGTTGAGCTGCTCTTCCGTCAATTTGTCGAGTGCCGATTTTGCTACGACGCCGACCAGCGGTTGAGCATGAAGGGCTGCGCGCGCCGTCAACTCATCAATAAATTTTTCAAACGCCGACCTTGCTGAAGTGTCTTCGCTGATGAGTCGCAAAAATTTTTCGTACTCCTCGTTGAAAACGTTCACCAGCAATACGCCCAAACTTTTATTCGGCAACTTTTTCGACGAACGAACTTTTTCCAAAATCTCCTCAACGTCCGCCGTTGTGATTTGTTTTTCGATATGAATCAGCGCAAGTTCTATCGCCTCTTCGAGCGGTAAAGCTGTCGCCGCGTCAATTTGTATCCGTTCGACCAAATCTTTGAATTCGGGCGTGTCACTCAACTCCGAAATTTTTAATCGGCACTCGTTTAGCGTGCGACGATGAATTTGCGTATCTGCGGCGAGTTCGTCCAAAAGTTTCAGCAGCTGAACTTGCATAATCCGCGCGGCCTCTTCAAAGTTCACGAGGTCGAGCATTTGCGCCAGCCCCGCCATCAATATCGAGAAGCCGCCCATATTTTTCGTCTTCTGATTGGCGTAATCTTCCAAAATCGCTTGAAGTTTATCGCACGTTTCAGGCTTGGCAGCAGTCCGACGCATTGCCTTGACGATGCTGATAAAAATTTCTCTATCCTTATCGCCGCGTTTGAATTGTGCGCCGAAATCGTTAATCAGCCCTTGCGCGGGAATATCGCGAATGATTCTGCGCAATTCGTTGGCAATTTGTTTGGAGCGCATTTCTTTATTCTGAGAGGCGACGAATTTTTTCACGATATTGAAAAGTTCCTTGAGGAGAATTTTGCGCGTCGAATCTTTTGCGAAGTAATCGACAATGCGCGGCAGGAGTTTAAAATCGCCGAGCTTTTTAAAAATCGTCCGTCGTGAAAAAAATTCTTGCTGAACCATGACGACTGACGCCTTGACGAAATCTTTTCTGCGTCGCGGCAAAATCGCCGTGTGGAATGGGAAGCCGAGCGGTTTTTTGAAAAGTGCCGTCACTGCGAACCAGTCCGCAATTCCTCCGACGAGTGCCGCCTCCGTCACGAATAAAAATCCTTCCGCGATGATACTGCCGGGAAAAACGATTTTAAATCCGACTGCCGCTAGAAAAAATAATGCCGCGCACAGTAAGGTTGTATCTGCCGTGTTCCACCTGTTCAAAATGTCAACCCCCTTGCGCAATGCGTTCGATAATTTGCGAGACGATAAATAAAACCATGCCGACCAATCCGCCGCAAACTGAACCGTTGATACGAATCATTTGCAAATCGTCGGCCACGTGCCCTTCGACAAATTCCGTAAGTTCATCGTCACTGAACTTGTCAAGCCGCTCACGAATCATATTAGGAATTTGCCCGCGATATTCATCAAGCAAACCCTCAATGAAATCCTTGATGAGCTTGTCGAATTTTCGTTGAAGATTTTTATCCTTAATGAATTCGTCAATCTTCGCGTCGACGAGAAAATCAACCGCCTCTTTCCAAATGACCGGCTTGCGTTCAACCTCAACGATAAGATGACTTTTGGGATTGGCGGCCTGTTGACGGCGGAGTTTCTCCAAAATTTTCGGATCAGTCTCTCCCTTGACGTTGACATCAAGCCACGTCCTGATAAAGTTCGCCGAATCAAATTTCTGCATGAACAGCGTCTTCAAATCTTCGAGAAATTTTTTCGTGTTGATACTGCCGACCGCCGAGTTCACAAATCCGCCGAACATTTTAATCATCTCATCAGCCGCAGCCGCCGTTGCACTGTCGACCAATGCGCCCTTCGTGTTGAGAACTTTTTCAGCCTCGTTAATTTTTTTGTCGACGGTCTCGTTGAGGATGTTCAAAATTTTTTCGTCAGTCAAATCCATTGAGCTTAACACCAATGCACGTCCCGCCGAATCGCCTTCGTAAGCCTCGCGCAGTTCGGTAATTTTTTTGAGTATTTCCTCCTGCATGTGACGACTTTGCAGAATTTTATGCCCCGTGTCCAGGAGCGTGATTAAAATTTTCCGGCTGTGATTGTCATTCGTGACGACTTTTATCACGGCGTCGAAAAGTTTTTGCGCGTCGAGATTTTTAATTTCGTTCTCCAAAATCGGCGCGACGTCTTTAGAAATTTTTTCCGTATCGAGATGTCCGAACAATTCGCCTAAAATTTCATGCACGAGAACTTTTGTCTTCGCCCGACCTTTATTCTGCTCAAAATAATCAATCAGCAACTGCGCGGTATTCTCGTCCTTGACAGTCTCCATGATATTTTTCGTGTTGAGCAAATCGGTGCCGACAAATTCGACGATAGCCTCCATGATTCGCGCCCGATTGCGTCGCAAAATTTCCGTGTGAAAGCCGATACCTAACGGCTTGCGGAAAAGTGCCGTGACGCCGAACCAGTCAGCCATACCGCCGATTGTCGCCGCCAAAAATCCGTGATTAGCCAGTCCGAGAATAAATCCGCCGACTGAACCGGTCAATATAAATTTCAACGGCGAAATTTCCGGCAGCGTCGAGACTGCGCACAGGGCACTTGCCGCCAGAGTTGCCGTCGCCTTTGTTTTATTTTCCAAAAAAATTTTCACCTCCGTTACGTTTGAATTATTTTATCACGAAACGGCCGCGCTGTCTTCAAAAAATTTTCAGCCAAAAAAAATCCCGCCGATTAGTTCGACGGAAATTTTTTGCCCTTCAGACACCGTAAACGGTAAGAAGTCATGCACGACGCCCGTTCCTTTACCTCGACACTGGAGTAATGCAGGAATGTTACAAAACCGTAAACGGTAAGGAGTCATGCACGACATGCGATAATATTCGCTGAGCGCGAACCGTTCGAAGAGTTACAAAACCGTAAACGGTAAGGAGTCATGCACGACGTTGTTCAAAGGCAATGATGATTTCTCGGTTAACATTGTTACAAAACCGTAAACGGTAAGGAGTCATGCACGACGCTCAATCATTTAACCGCCACGAGGATTACGATTATTCTGTTGAGGTTACAAAACCGTAAACGGTAAGGAGTCATGCACGACCCTATGGATAAGGACCTCACACAAGGATACAGCAACTACAACGGTTACAAAACCGTAAACGGTAAGGAGTCATGCACGACATGTCGAAATCCAGAAAGCCAATATCGAGGAATCGAGTTACAAAACCGTAAACGGTAAGGAGTCATGCACGACCACCAATCAGTTTATATATGATATAGCGTTCTACTGGAGTTACAAAACCGAAAACGGTAAGGAGTCATGCACGACATACCGGCAAAAACTCCGTCAAGATTTTGGTTTG